>JBKECI010000067.1:0-1716 GCA_047974405.1 Paludibacteraceae bacterium
AGTTTGACAAATGCACGTGTGGAGTGGTTTATCTGCCTTTTTACTATTCCGAGGGAAAAATCATCCCGTTTTCATACCCCCACTTGCTGCGGGCAGACAACTCGGTGGAGAAACTACAGCCCGACTATAAAAATAAAAGAACAGTCATCATCGAAGAGCAGGAGAATTACCTGAAATTCCGTACAAATAAAAAATACACCCTGCTCTATTGGGACAAAAAGTGGAACAGAGTAAACACATTAATTGCCGGAACCGAAAAAAAGCTAATATTTAACAATGTGCCTGCTAATGCACTCTTACTGCTTCTACCCGAATACAGTCAGGGGAAAGAACGCCCTTTTATCATCAACAACGATGGAGTGCGCGAATGGTGGTAAGCTCTCTTATTCGTAATGCTCCATCACTCTCAATTCATAATTTATTATCCATTTTATTAACGATTAAATTTTTTCTCGTATGAAAACAAAAATTGTCTTATTTGGATGCCTTGTTCTATTAGCAAGCATCAGCCCCTTGTCCGCTCAGCAGCTTGCCTTGTCCGCAGCAGAGCAGGAAGTCTATAACAAGCATCAGGCTGAAATCGACTTTGCAAGTAAAATTGCAGTCGAAGATCAAATGATGTATTACATCAAAAAATACATCATACCCCGAAATTACTACGATGCAATCCGTGTTTCAGTAGTTGAACAAGAACTAAGGTTGTGCATTTGCAATTACATTTTCCCCGACAATGCTCTTGACAGATACAAAGCAAAGAAAAAAATCAAAAGCGAGTATGGCGGCGCAATTTCAAAACAGCTGCTGCTTGCCGGCGCGTATATAACCACCGACAATTACTTTTGGACTTTGGTGTTGAGGGATAAACTCAAACTCACTACCACACAAACAGACACCATCGTAGGCAGAGCAATACAACTAAACGACTACTTAGAGAAACATCCAAAATACAATACTTGGCAGCACGAATTGAAAACATTTAGCACTGTGTTCAATCAGCAGCAAATGGATAATTTTCTCATTTTCAAAAATCGGAAAAAAGTAGAATATATGTGGGACACCGTTTGGAAAACACTGAAAAATCACAATATGACTAACGATTTAGATAGTGTCAGAGTGATGAATCAAGTAAAAGCACACTACAATAATGTATATAAAGCAGAAGACCTGTACGCTCAAAACGATTCGGTAAAAAAAGAAGCGGTAGATGCTGTTTGGCAAATACAACCCTTAGCCGTGAAAAGATATTATCAGTTAAGACGACAGGATAAAGCGAAAGGCAATTCGGCCTCAAAAAACAGTTATAAAGGAAACTTAGTGTGGTAAAACTATTAAAAACTACTGTTATGAAAAAAATAATTATAACATTACATATCATACTGCTATGTGTTTTCAATATCCATTCGCAGTTGATAGATACAACGGCAATAGAGCTTAACGACGCCATTGCTTTAATAAATGGATACAGAGGTAGAATCAATACGGAAAAAGCCATAAAAACAATCCGGCAGTACGCTAGCCACGAAGTACCTCGAGCGGTCAACGCCTTGGGACTATGCTATATGGAAGGCAAAGGCCTGCCACAAGATACCCTTAAGGGACTAAATCATTTACTAAGAGCGGCAGAGTTGGGCTATTCCAATTCATGGCACAATCTCGGAGTAATATACAAATACGGACTGTCCGGCGTGAAACAAAACTTCAACAAAGCCTTTGAAT
>JBKECI010000068.1:0-13854 GCA_047974405.1 Paludibacteraceae bacterium
CATTTCTTTCCCTATAACTGACATAATTTACTACCCCTGTTTACGTCCAACTATACGGCTTCGCAGTCCGTTGCCCGCTTGCCACAGAGTAAGACTTATATTATGTTTCTGTGCGTTCAGTCACAGGTTTGCCTCCGACTTCCTTCAGATTTTACCTCACGATAAACACCCTTGTCATTGGCTAACGTTTCCTGTTGGCAGGCACGTTCGGGACTTACACCCTATAGAAATATGGTATGCGTAGCGCACAAGAAAAAATCCCGAAGTATTTTCACTTCGGGACTGCATGTTTATTGAGTAGCCAAATAAACATCCGCCATTTTCTTGGCATATCTGATACATTCGGGGTTTTGAATATTGATCAAACGGGAATCTAATGCGGGAACATTGATTTTTGTCCCTATCGGGATGTCGTTGGGATTTGCAATGGTATTTCGATTGGCTTCATAAATATACACCCAAAAGTATGGACTGCCGTAATACTCTTGTGCGAGGCGGCTCAGTTGAAGTCCCTGCTCAATGGTGCGTGCAGCAATAAACCGATTGTATTTGCGCGGTACGTCGAAGATATTGACAGTTGTTTCGACAGAGTCTGCCGACACGGCGTTGGTACCACTTGCTTTTGCCTCTATGGCAGAGGCTGAAGAAGGTTGCAGTTGCGGAGGTGATTGTGTGGTTTGCTCTGTCACTTGCTTATTTACTCTATCCGATGATAGGATTGACGGTAGCATTTTCCAACCGACAAGAGCCAAAAGGATTAAAATAAGGATAAATATGAGCCATCCCCATGAGCGTTTCTTTTTTTTGACTTCGGTAAAGGTATAGTTGATGTTGCTGTCTTCTATTACTTTTTCTTCCAATATCTTTTTTTTCTGCAATTCCTGCTGGTATTGGTCGCCAGATTTTGCCTCCCAAACGACTGTTTCCGATTCCTCTTCTCTATCTTGAATATTGGTAGTGGTATTTTGATAGATTATTTGAGATTTGTGCTGTTCTTGTATATAGTCATCTGTTGAAATTGATTTATTTTCTGCTGCTGGATATACCTCTTTCTCTGCTGGCTCAAATAACGGAGTTTCTTCAATAATTTCTTCTTGTCCGTTTGTTGCATCGGACTTTGTTTTATTTTCGATATCGCCGACAGTAGCTGCAGCATGGTCAGTCTCTTCTATTTTGGCTATTTCAGAGATTGTCGGTTCGTCTATCTCCAACTCCTCTTCCGGCGTGTTTTCTGTGATATTGTCTCTCATCTGAACTTGTCTCACAATATCAAAATCGTTTTCTTTGAAATAATGTATTATTTCAGATTTTCTTTTTTCTTTTCGCTCTTGTTTTTCTCTCCGTTTGAGTTGTTTGAATGTTTCATATTTCTCTTTTTCGGAGGTAATTTTTTCTTTTTCTGCCTCTTTTTCGGTTTTGCTTGATTGCTCCGGTATCTCTTCTATTTTACTGGTAGCATTTTCCCGATCGTTATCATCATCATTTTCATTTACCTGGAGTGTATTGGCAATGTTCTTTTCGTTTGTATTTGCATCGGTATTGTCAAAAGGTTCGTCGTCTTTGTCGATTTCGATTGTCGGAGGGTTTTCGGGTTGAGAGTTTTCCATTAAAATCTCGTTACGAGTATCTATTTCGGTTTGTGTTTGTAAAAAATTGTCGATATCGGTATTTTCTTCCGGTATCGCCGTCTCTTTTTTGCCAGACATAGCCTCTATCTCGTCCAATATATTTTTTATTTCGGTTGCCTGTTCTTCAAAAACACGCATAGGTGGGATGGTTGCTGTCTCTTTTTTCTCCGCAATCGGTTCTTGTTCTACGGGAGATTCTTTTAGCGGGAGAGTTTGTTCTTTGGTACCGGTATCGGCATTGAGATCGGTGTATGTGTTGTTTATCAGCTCTTTGAGTTCGGTACTGGGTTCGAACATTACTTTGTAAAATCCCGGTATGGTTGTATTGGTTCCGGTTGTTTTGTCAAACACCTCTTGTGGTTCGTTCCAGTGGGGTTTAAAGGTCCCAAAATCTTTAATTTTAACTGGTTCACCATCTATTAATACATCTTCTACGGTTGACAGAAGCATTTTGACAAATTCCTCCGTCTCTTTTTGAGATAAATTTTGTCTGACAGCCATCAAATCCACAATGTCCGATATGGATACTTTTTGCTTGCTCATAATTTTGGTTGATTATTAAGTTTTTCTTTTAAGATACTGCTTTGTTCAAACGATAAAACGAATTCTGGAAGAGTTGTTACTGGCGGTTGGGAAATAGAATGAGTCGAAGTTTTTTCTTCACGTTCATTTATTTCAAAAGTACCAAAACTCTGAAATCCGATAGTATTATTATCCAACAATTGCTCTTTGCAACAAACTGTAAAAGCTCCCAGCAAGTCGGTAACGTCAGATTTGGAAAGACTCAATTTAGTTGCAAGGGTAGATATCAATTCTTTGTTGTTCATAGTTTGCCAAATCGTTTTAGAAATTCATTTTAGTTGTGATATGCGATGCGACGAATGTATCTTTTATTTTCAAATAAGAATGTCGGTCTTTAGTATTGTCTGTTGAAGGCTTTAATGTGCGAACAATTCAAAATCAGACGATTCATAAATTTTAGCTTGATAAAAGTTCCCTATTTCAACACCTTTTGCATCTGCCGGTATCAGCACTTCGGGATCTACTTCTGGAGAGTCAAATTCGGTTCTTCCTACAAAATATTCATTTTCACGTCTGTCGATCATCACTTTCATAGTTGTTCCTATTTTCAGTTGATTGATGTTTTTTGATATTTGTTGCTGAATCGCCATGATTTCGTTCAACCGTTGCTGTTTAGTATCCTCAGGGATGTTGTCCGCATAATATTTTTGCGCATATGTTCCGTCTTCGTGCGAATAGGCAAATGCTCCCAACCGCTCAAATTTTGTTTCTCCAATAAAATCTTTCATCTCTTCAAAGTCTTGTTCGGTTTCGCCGGGGTGCCCCACAAGCATAGTGGTTCGCAAGTGGATTTCGGGTACTTCAGTTCTTATTCTCTCTATCAAATCGAGGGTTTCGGTTTTTGTTATATGGCGCTGCATCTTTTTTAGCATCGAATTGCTGATGTGTTGTAATGCCAAGTCCAAATATCTGCACACGTTGTCGCGCTCTTGCATTACCTTCAGCACATCGTATGGAAATTGTGATGGATAGGCGTAGTGCAGCCTTATCCATTCCACCCCTTTGATATCTGATAGCCGCCGGGTAAGCTCGCCCAACTTCAGCGACTTGTATTTATCAACGCCGTATGACGATAAATCTTGTGCTATTAGTTGAAATTCTTTCACCCCTTTTCCAACAAGTATTTTTACCTCATTTTCAATATCTGCTATGCCTCGTGAGCGGTGTTTCCCTGTAATGATGGGTATGGCGCAATAGGAACAAGAGCGGTTGCAACCTTCCGATACTTTGATGTAGGCATAGTGCTTCGGAGTGGTAAGTGAGCGTTCCAAACGCAAATCGGCTCGAAATTCTTGTCCTATTTCTTTCAAAATGTCGGTGTAATTGAATTTACCGAAATATTTGTCCACTTCGGGGATTTCCGTCTTCAATTCGTGCAAATATCGCTCCGAAAGGCAGCCCATCACATACAGTTTGGATTTGGTTTTCTTTTTTTGCTCAGCCAATTGTAAAATGGTGCTGATGCTTTCCTCTTTGGCGTCACCGATAAATCCGCAAGTATTTATCACCACAATTTCACCATCGGGATTATGGGCATCATGGCGTACATTGTAGCCCAGTACGTCAAATTGTCGCATCAGCTGTTCTGAGTCAACCAAATTTTTGGAACAACCGAGTGTGATTATATCTATTGTGTTCTTTTTCACAAAAAGCGTGTAATTGGTTTATTTAAATATTTTTATTTCTCTTTCGGGGTTTATCACATATCTCACCGTGTCAGACTGCAGACTGCCACAAGCGATACTCCTCCGCATTGAAACGTCGTTCGGTATATTTATGGCTGCCATATCCAGCAGAGAATGGAAAGTTAGCGATGAAGATATTTTTTTATCAATATTATTTTTGACATTTTCTATCTTGTCGGGATATATCTGGGCATAATCGTCCGAATACCAAACAAATAATGGTATATGTACTTCGTTTACGGGAGGATTCAAAGACCCATGAAAAATAACGCCGTTGTCGAATAACCCTTCGCCATGATCCGAAATATAATAGAGATAGGATACAGCGTGCTGGTTTTGTAATTTTTCTATTGTTTTCGCCAAAAAAAAGTCGGTGTACAAAATGGAATTGTCGTAACTGTTGATCAATTCTTCTTTCGTTTTTTCTCCTATTGTCCCTTGGTCTGTCATACCTTCTAACGCCGGTACGAACTTTTTGAAAGCGTCGGTATATCGCTGATTGTACCGGAAATGACTCCCAAGAGTATGAATGACTATAAATTGCTTTTTTTCGTTTTTGCTAAGTACGGCATCAAGATACTTCCACAGATTTTCGTCAAAATTACTGGCGTCGTCAAAATCGACGGGAGTAAAATACGACATCGTTACATTTTGTACTGTTCGTTGTATATGAGCGTCTCCAAAAGATTGGTTGGCAATCCAATAGGTTTGAAATCCGGCCTCTTTAAACGCATCTGTTACACTCTTTTCTTTTTTAAATAGATTAAAATTCAGTGCGTTGGATCGGGTCAAAAGTATGGGCAGGGAAAATCCGGTAGAGTTTGCCTCGGTCAAAACGTTTGAAAACGAGATGAGATTATCTGTTTTTCGCAACAAGGGGGTTGTTTCCCTGTGGTATCCGTTTATCCCAAAATTGGCATAACGAGCCGTTTCTCCCAGAACAAAAACATAAACTTCTCTTTTATCTATTTCTTTCTCTTTTTGGGCATTGAAACGAAAATTTTCAACCTCTGAACCTATGTCTTGTAAATTAGCATACGTTGAAAATCCATTGTATAAAGCCAAACAAGCGTTACAAGGATAAATCTTTTGAAACTTGAGTTGGTAGACTCTACCGGCAAGTTTTATATTGTGGGTAAATTTGTTTTGTTTACTGCTTGCAACAACATACGAATAGACGTACAACAAAGGAAATATAAAGAGTGTAACAGTAAAAAGAGTGTAGTTCCATTTTCTGTTTGTAATAAACGGTTTGTTTTTCACAAATTTTACAACCACAACTATGTAGCAAATTACTATTACAATGTATAAAACAACCAACCATCTGAAAGCAGACAAAAACTCAAATGCCTCCCGACTATTTGTTTGCAATACAAAAAAAATCATTCCCCCTTTGATTGAATTTTGGAAAAGATAGAGGCTCATTATTTCCAAAGGCGCCAACAGTACCCAAACGGTATTGATAAGGAAAGCTGTTTTGATTTTAAATAAAAAGAACGGAAAAATAAAAAAAGTACACGACAAAGCAAAAATAGAACAAGTCATATAAACGGGAACACCTTGCCCTATCCACACGTAACACGAATAAAAGACGGGCAAAAGACAAAGTGCCGACAGAATAATAACAATAATTCTATTCTGATACGTATTTTCCATATTCTTTGTTTTCCCCGTTTTTTCCTGTTTTCTCCTCTCGGACAAGTTTTTTTATTCAAAAAGCGAACCAACAAACTCTTCTCTGTCGAAAATTTGCAAGTCTGTCATCTTTTCTCCTAATCCGATATATTTTACTGGGATTTTGAACTGATCTGAAATGCCTATCACAACTCCTCCCTTAGCGGTACCATCCAATTTTGTTACAGCTAAAGCATTTACATCGGTAGCTTTGGTAAACTGTTTGGCCTGTTCGTAGGCATTCTGTCCGGTTGAGCCGTCGAGAACGAGCAAAATTTCGTGCGGAGCATCGGGTATCACTTTTTGCATCACATTTTTTATTTTTGTAAGCTCATTCATCAGGTTTATCTTATTGTGCAAACGCCCTGCGGTATCAATTATCACTACATCGGCATTGTTTGCTTTGGCGGATTGTAGCGTGTCAAATGCGACCGACGCGGGGTCCGACCCCATTTTTTGTTTCACCACCGGTACGCCTACTCTTTCGCCCCAAATTACCAACTGCTCCACGGCGGCGGCACGAAATGTGTCGGCAGCACCAAGATAAACACTTTTGCCTGCCTGCTTGAATTGGTAAGCTAATTTGCCGATGGTAGTCGTTTTCCCTACTCCATTTACACCAACAACCATGATTACGTAAGGCTTTGTGGCAAGCTGGTCGTTAAAACCGTTTACCTGCTTCACGTTATTTTCGGAAAGCAAGCCGGCTATTTCTTCTTTCAGAATTTTGTTTAGTTCCGAAGTGTTCATATATTTATCTCGACTGACACGTTTTTCTATCCGCTCTATAACGCGGAGCGTAGTCTCCACTCCTACATCGGAGGTTACCAGCACCTCTTCCAAGTTGTCCAATACTTCGTCATCTACACTCGATTTTCCTGCTACGGCACGGGTCAATTTAGAGAATACATTTTCCTTAGTTTTGGAAAGTCCCTGATCAAGAGTTTCTTTTTTTTCTTTGTTAAATAATCCGAAAAATGCCATATTTTGAGTTTTTTAAATCTCCGAAAAGAGATTAAACGGTTAGCTATACAATTTAAAATCAAACTACAAAAATACGTTTTTTTGTACAATAACGAAAATCGAGAAGAGTCAAGTTAATTTCATCAATTCTTCTGTTTCTCTATTCCACATTTTTTTTGTAATTTTGCACCCTGTTTTTCGATAGGTAAACATCGGATTATCAACAAATAAATTAAATAACTACATCTATTCAATCGGCGGCAAGCCCCTTTTTGAGAAATTTTAAAGGCTCTTTTATGAAAAAATTTAAAGAATATTCCGGACTTAATCTTTCTGAGGTAAACAAACAAATGCTTGATTATTGGAACAGGAATGATATGTTTCATAAAAGCATCGAAATACGCGAGGGGCGTCCTACTTTTGTGTTTTACGAAGGTCCTCCTTCCGCCAACGGAATGCCCGGCATACACCATGTGATGGCGCGCACCATCAAAGATGTTTTTTGTCGGTACAAAACGATGCAAGGTTTTCAAGTGTTACGTAAAGCCGGTTGGGACACACACGGACTTCCCGTTGAGTTGAGTGTAGAAAAAACGCTGGGAATAACCAAAGAAGATATCGGAAAAAAAATATCTGTTGATGAATACAATGCTGCTTGTCGTAAAGATGTAATGAAATATACCAAAGAGTGGGAAGACTTAACTGAAAAGATGGGATATTGGGTAGATATGAAGAACCCCTACATCACTTACGACAATCGCTATATCGAATCACTTTGGTACTTACTGAAACAGCTGTACAATAAAAAACTGCTCTACAAAGGTTATACCATCCAGCCCTACTCTCCAGCAGCAGGAACAGGACTAAGTACGCACGAGCTAAACCAACCCGGTTGCTATCGCGAAGTAAAAGACACAACAGCCGTTGTTCAGTTCAAAGCAAAAACACCCCATCTTTTTGAAAAAGCAAACGGAGAAGATGTCTTTTTTCTGGCTTGGACCACCACTCCGTGGACACTCCCTTCAAATACAGCCTTGGCAGTTGGGCCCAATATTGACTACGTACTCGTAAAAGCTCAAAATCCATATTCAAAAGAGGTATGCAACTATATTCTTGCCGAATCGTTACTACCTGCTGTGATGGTAAAAACAGAATACGAAATACTGGACAGGATGAACGGACTTGATTTAAAAGAAATTGAATACGAGCAGCTTATCCCTTGGGCAAATCCAGGTGACGGGGCATTTCGCGTAATTTGTGGAGACTTTGTTACCACCGAAGACGGTACCGGAATTGTACACATAGCCCCCACATTTGGAGCCGATGACGATAAAGTGGCAAAACAAAATAAAGTACCGCCACTCCTTTTGATTGACAAAGACGGTAACCGGCAACCGATGGTGGACAAAACCGGAAAATTTTTCAAATTGGAAGACTTGGATACCGGTTTTGTAGAAAAAAACATAAACATCGAACTTTATAAGGAATATGGCGGACGTTTTGTAAAAAACGCCTATGCCGAAAATCTGACCGAAAACGACCCCACCCTTGATGTGGATTTATCGGTTATGCTAAAGCAGCAAGGCAAAGCATTCAGAATAGAAAAACACGTTCACACCTACCCCCACTGCTGGCGTACCGACAAGCCGGTACTTTATTATCCTTTAGACAGTTGGTTTGTCCGTACTACCGCTTGCCGCGAAGAGATGATCGCGTTGAACAATACCATTAATTGGAAACCGCAATCTACCGGCACGGGACGTTTCGGGAAATGGCTCGAAAATTTGCAAGACTGGAATTTGAGCCGGAGCCGTTATTGGGGAACTCCACTGCCTATTTGGCGAACAGAAGATGGAACAGAAGAAATCTGTATAGGGTCGGTAAAAGAACTGATGAGCGAGGTTGAAAAATCTATTTCGGCAGGCTTTATGACAGAAAATCCTTACAAAAATTTCAGCGTAGGAGAATATACGGCAGAAAATTACCACATCGAACATATTGACCTCCACCGCCCCTATGTCGATAATATCATCCTTATTTCGCCTTCGGGAAAACCGATGAAACGCGAATTAGACTTGATCGACGTGTGGTTCGACAGTGGCGCTATGCCGTTTGCGCAGCTTCATTATCCGTTTGAAAACAAAGAGATGGTTGAAAGTAACCTGTTTTATCCTGCCGATTTTATTTCGGAAGGTGTGGATCAGACACGTGGCTGGTTTTTTACCCTGCACGCCATCAGCACAATGGTCAAAGGCTCTGTGGCATTCAAAAACGTTATTTCAAACGGCTTGGTGCTGGACAAAAACGGCAACAAAATGTCGAAACGGCTCGGAAACGGCGTAAATCCCTTTGAAACAATAGAAAAGTATGGTTCAGACCCACTGCGATGGTATATGATGACCAATGCCTCACCATGGGACAACTTAAAATTTGATATAGAAGGGATTGAAGAAATTCGCCGTAAATTTTTCGGGACACTTTACAATACGTACTCATTTTTTGTCCTCTACGCCAATGTCGATAATTTTTTGGATACCGATACGGAAATTCCGGTATCGGAACGCCCCGAAATAGACCGTTGGATAATCTCATTACTCCATACGTTGATAAAAGAGGTGCAATCTCACTACGAAGATTACGAGCCAACTCGTGCCGGACGTGCTATATCCGATTTTGTAACTGAAAATCTGAGCAATTGGTATGTACGCTTGAACCGTAAACGATATTGGGGAGGGCTATACGATAAAGATAAAATATCTGCCTACCAAACACTCTATACCTGTTTGGAAACAGTTTCCAAGCTAATAGCACCAATAGCCCCTTTTTATGCCGACCAATTATTTATTGACTTAAAAGGCGGAGCAAAAGACGACAGAATAATCTCGGTTCATTTGGAAGATTTTCCCAAACACGACGAAACATTCATAGATAAAAATTTGGAAGAATGTATGCAGTTGGCACAACAAGTATCATCTATGATTTTGGCACTCCGACGTAAAGCAGAAAAGAAAGTACGCCAACCACTTTCCAAAGCCGTTGTCCCTGCTCCAGACGAAAAGATATTTGCGCAAATCAGTTATATTGCTGATTTAATCAAATCGGAAGTGAATATCAAAGAATTGGAGGTCATATCGCCCGATACCGAAATGGAAAATCTGGTAAAAAAAATCAAGCCAAACTTCAAAACATTGGGCAAAAAATACGGCAAACAGATGAAAGAGATTGCCTTGCAAATGACCAATTTTAGCAAAGAACAAATAGGCCAAATCGAACGCAATGGAGAATATACCTTGAGACTAAATTCAGGAGATGTTACTTTGACCTCCGAAGATGTTGAAATCATTACAGAAGATATGCCCGGATGGTTGGTTGCAAACGAAAGTAAGCTTACCGTGGCGTTAGACATAACCGTTACTGATGAATTGCTGCGCGAAGGAATCGCACGCGAATTGGTAAACCGCATTCAGAATATCCGCAAATCAAACGGATACAACATTACTGACAAAATAAAAATTGAAATCGAAGAAAACAACGAAATCAACGATGCGGCAAATCAATATTCCGAGTATATCGCCACACAAACACTTGCAAGCTCCATCTGCCTGGTACCGAAATTAACAGAAAAAACAGAACTTGATTTTGAGGATTACGTAGTAAATATAAATATTTCGAAAGAGTAATGCGACAACCATTTTATTTACCCGTAAATAATTGTTTTTATAAAAAAAAATGTCTATTTTCGCACTCTTAAATAAAAGTAATTGAGGTTGAATTTATAATAATTAAGACTATGGCAACAGCGGAAAAAACCAGATATACAGACTCCGAACTGGAAGAATTTCGTCAAATCATCCTTGCAAAATTAGATAAAGCCCAAAAAGACTACGATTTGCTTCGAGACGGCATAACCAACTTGGACAGCAACGATGTTACAGACACATCTCCCACTTTCAAAGTGTTGGAAGAGGGAGCTTCTACTCTGTCGAAAGAAGAGGCGGGACAGTTGGCACAGCGTCAGATGAAATTTATCCAACACCTGCAAGCCGCATTGGTACGTATCGAAAACAAAACCTACGGCGTGTGTCGCGAAACAGGAAAATTGATACCCAAAGAGCGATTGAGAGCCGTACCTCACGCTACATTGAGTATCGAAGCAAAAGGAGGAGGAGCGAAATAAACTTTAATTTAAAGAAAGAAACAAATGTACCATTCGACAACTCTACGATCTGTTCGGTTGTCGAATTTTTGTGTTATTACCAACAGTCGTAACTATGTCCATAAAATCAAAATCAATACTTCTCGTTATTATCTTACTCATCATTGACCAATGGTCCAAGATTTACGTAAAAACCCATTTTGTTTTAGGAGAATCTGTAGATGTACTCTCATGGTTCAAAATTACCTTCATCGAAAACGAAGGCGCCGCATTCGGGATGAAAGTGATAGGAAAGTTGTTTCTTACCCTATTTCGCATAGCGGCCATAGCTGTACTCATCGTCTTTATCAGCAAACTCATCAAGCGGCAAGCCCGCACAGGATACATACTGGTCATCTCTCTACTCCTTGCCGGAGCTGTTGGCAATTTGATAGACTCTCTGTTTTACGGTATGTTTTTCACACAATCCACAAGCGCTTCCGTAGCGCAATTTTTACCTCACGGCGGCGGATATGCCCCTTTCTTGTACGGACATGTGGTAGATATGTTTTATTTTCCTATTATCACGTCAAATTCGGGGGAGGTACTTTTCTTCAAATGGATATTTAATGTAGCCGACTCGTGCGTTACCGTTTCTGTTATCCTCATTTTATTGTTCTTTAGAAACGATCTGAACAAGTCTTTGGATAATAAAGAAAAAAAAGAAATCTCCTATGACAAAGAGTAAAGCTCATATCATCTTATCACTCATTTTCTTGCTTTTCTTTAGCTCATGCTTCAAGCCCCGAGGGGTACTAAACAAAGAGAAGATGACCGAAATAATTGTAACCATACACCAAACAGAGGGTGCGTTACAAGCCGAAGGATTTCAAACTAACACTCCGGAAAACAAAAAAAAATACATGGAAGCGGTATTGAAAAAACACAATATCTCGCAGGCCGACTTCGACTCATCGTTAGTCTGGTACACCAAGCACCCCAAAGAGTTCGGGTTAATTTACGAAGATGTTTTGGCACGTATAGATACATTAAATGCCAAAGTAGAAAGGGGAGCATTTCACCCCGAAAGCAATGTAGCAAACAATCAGGAGTACGATATCTGGACATTGAAACGAAAATACTCGTTTACCAAAGACTCTGCCCGAAACCGGTTGGATTTTGAAATTTTGGGCAACGGCGATAATCTGACACCTGGAGACAGATACGTGCTGAGTTTTTTACGCAGGGTATCTCCTGTCGACTCATCATACAATCCTCATATTGTTTTACGCATCAACTACGAGGGAGGGAAAAAGGATAGTATCTATACCAAAACCCACAACGATAGCCTACTATGTAGATATACCCTCACATTTACAGCGCGAGACACACTGAAAATAGAGTCTGTAAATGGCTCACTATTGGGCGCAGACAGCGCCAAAGGAGAGATGAACGGTGAATTAGACAGTATAAAACTTATTCGCAAATTCAACCTGTACAAACAATCCAAGCTAAAAAACATCTTGAATAAGCGGGAGGATAAAACAAAAAAAGAAGAAAAAGTAAGTCTGTAAAATTCCGAAAAAAATAAAGCGGAGTACTTCATTTGCTGTTTTGATTCGTCTTTTCTCTTAATATTCTGTTACTGTTGTTTATCAATATCCCAGTACTTTAAGCATCGATTTGTAACTCTGCTCCTTGGCAAAAAGTTTGGTAAAATACCCTCCCTCTTCATCCCTGTCGATAATGACCAGCTTTGGAGCGGGAATAAGACAATGCTGTATCCCTCCAAAACCGCTCAAAGACTCCTGATAAGCCCCCATGTGAAAAAAACCGACGTATTGCTCACGCTCCAATTCCATTTTTGGTAAAAACACAGCATTAGAATGCACTTCGGCATTGTAATAATCTTCGCTATCGCAAGTCAATCCGCCCAAATTTACCCGCTCATATTCCGAATCCCAATTATTGATACCTAAAAATATATAGCGCTGGTTGATAGCCCAAGTATCGGGGAGGGTTGTCAAAAACGAGCTGTCTATCATATTCCACAACTCGCGGTCGTTCTGCTTTTTTTGATTGACAATGGAGTAAAGCATAGCACCGCTTTCGCCCACCGTATAAGAGCCAAATTCGGTAAAAATATTCGGTTCCGGAACATTATTTTGCTCGCAAATAGTTTTTACCTGCGCCACAATTTCCTCTGCCATATATTCGTAATTGTACTCAAAGTCAAGGTGGGTCTTAATCGGAAACCCGCCACCTATATTCAAGCTGTCTAAGGTGGGGCATACTTTTTTCAGTTCACAATATAGGTTAACAGCTTTACTTAGTTCATTCCAATAGTACAGTGTATCCTTTACTCCGGTATTGATAAAGAAATGGAGCATCTTTAGATCTACTTGAGCGTTGGTGGCAATTTTATCTTCGTAATAAGGAATAATGTCGTTGTATCGTATCCCGAGTCGGGACGTATAAAAGTCAAATTTGGGTTCCTCCTCCGAAGCTATGCGGATGCCTACGTTCATCTTTTTGTCAAAATCCTTGAGCAGTAAATTGAGTTCAAAAATATTGTCTAAAATAGGGATAACGTTCGTAAAACCATTGTTTACAAGACTCTGAATATTTTCCACATATTGAGGCCGCTTAAATCCATTGCAGACCACATAAGTATCCAGTTTCATTAATCCCTGCTCATAAAGCGCCTCCATAATGTTGATATCGAAAGCCGACGAGGTTTCCAAGTGTACTCCGTTTTTGAGAACCTCTTCCATCACAAACGAAAAATGAGAACTCTTGGTGCAGTAGCAATAGTTGTAAGTACCTTTGTAATCTACTTTTGCCATAGCTACGTTAAACATCCTCCTTGCTCTCTGTATGTTTTGCGATATTTTGGGTAGGTACGAAATACGCAGTGGTGTACCGTACTGTTTTATCACTTCCATCAAAGGAATTTCATTCCAGTATAGTTCATTTTCCTCCACTCGAAACTCTTCGTTAGGAAACTCAAAGGTCTGTTCTATCAGATCAATATACTTATTTTTCATTTTTTAGTTCGATGCAAACAATTTGGATTGATAAAAAAAACACCATCCGCATCATTCAGATTTTTATTTTAAAAAGTATACAAAAATAATACTTTTGCGCAAATTGCAAAATACTTCGGAAAAAAGTCTTAAATATTTAC
>JBKECI010000069.1:0-4787 GCA_047974405.1 Paludibacteraceae bacterium
ACGAACCTAGTTCCCGATATTATGGAAGTAAAGCGGGAAAACCGGCGGTTATCATACTTTGCACGCATTGGCACGATGCACGCGGAACATACAATGCTTCAATCCGAAAATTAGCTGAAAAATGGGGACTTCCCATCGTTGAATTCGATAAATACATCGGTGTTTCTAAAAATCAACTGCACCCGGCAACAAACGAACAAATAAGTTTGATATATGCCGTTGATTCACAAACCAGCAACGGCGAGAAATTCGGCTGGCATCCGCAGCAAGGGAGAAACAGCTATATACAACAGCGAATGGCTGCAATATTTTATGAACTGATGCAAAAAATACTGTATTGAATTTCGCCCCACTCCCGATTATCCCAAATGGCGGACTTGCACCGTATCCACATATGGTTTATAATATATGCCTGCATGATCACATCGTACGTCTGAATCTTTTATGAATAAATACCAATATCCTATAATAATTTGACAAATGAATAAATGAATTGTTAGAAGTTCCCTTTATATAAAACAAGATTTCGCATGTGTTCTGTTTCATATTTCGACTTTATAAAAGAATAGTTTTTTTGCCGAACACGGATTCAGGTCAAAATTCTGATAACTAATGAATTACAACTTAAAAAGGTGATATTTTTTTGCATTTTTTTGCATTTTTTTTATTACCAAATTTATCACCGTAAATATGCATCATTATACTATATTTTGCAAAGTAAATTAAAATAAAAAAGCCTTGATCCATCTAATAATCAAGGCTTTTCACCGTTTTACTTCCTTTGTTGTGATTCAGCTGGGGCTCGAACCCAGGACCCCATCCTTAAAAGGGATGTGCTCTACCTGCTGAGCTACTGAATCTCCTTAATTAGTTTACTTTACTTTGTGATTCAGCTGGGGCTCGCACCCAGGACCCCCTCCTTACACGGGATGTGCTCTACCTGCTGAGCTACTGACTCTCCTTATTTTTTTTGAAAAAGCGACTGCAAAGATAAAGCTCTTTTCTAAAATACAAAATAGCAACAACCTATTTAGACAAAATAAAACAGATAAATAATATATATATGGTTATTAATAAGCAAATTACATCCTATCAGTAATATTTTTTTGTATATCTGTTAAGGTTTTTTGATGAAAATTTGTTGGTAAAAATGAATTTATTGTATCTTTGCATACAAAAATAAACAAAACAACTAATTGACTTGGATATAGTTTCTTACATCATAACAGCGCTGCTTTTCTCCGCCTTTTTTTCAGGTATGGAAACCGCTTTTGTATCGTCCAATAAACTTCGAATGCAACTGCAAAAGCAAAGTCAGAATTTAGCTTCGACCATCTTGGACATATTCTACACCAACGAAAAACAGTTTGTTTCCACTATGTTGGTGGGAGGATACATCAGTTTGGTTGCCTATGGATTGTTGTTTACCAGACTTTTTTCTGAGTGGACAGAATCGTTGGGGAGCGTATATGTGAGCATTTTTCTACAGGCTTTCACTGCTACAGCTATCTATCTTATTACCAGCCGATTCCTCCCAAAGGCGTTATTTAAAATTAATTCCAATCTTTGGTTGCGTCTGTTTTCACCGATATTGTTGCTTTTTTATATTGTTTTATACCCCATTGCATGGTTAGGCTCTTATCTTTCGCTGGCAATCCTCAAAATGTTCAGGGTGGACATTCCGGAGGTAACCGAGAAAAACGTATTTTCAAAAATAAACATCGATTACCTCTTGCAAGGCAGCCACGAAAACAAAGAGGCGCTCAAAGAGATGGAAAATGACGCTAAGATTTTTAAAAACGCATTAGATTTTTCGAGAGTAAAGTTGCGAGATTGCCTCATCCCCCGCACCGAAATTGTTTCTTTGGAGTACAACACTCCAGTTTCTGTATTGAAACAAACTTTTATAGAAACCGGACTCTCCAAAATTGTGATTTACAAAGAAGACATAGACAATATTGTAGGATATATCCATGCCTCCGAAATGTTTGAACATCAAAAAGATTGGATAAAATACATCAAACAGATTCCGATTGTACCAGAAAATATGGCAGCACAGCGTTTGATGAAAATCTTTATGGGCGAGAAAAAAAGTATTGCCGTAGTAGTGGACGAGTTTGGCGGAACTGCCGGAATTGTAACCCTAGAAGATATTATGGAAGAGATTTTTGGCGACATAGAAGACGAACACGATGTAAAAGAATACAAAGCCGAAAAAGTGGGAGAGAATGAATACTTGTTTGAAGGAAGATTGGAGGTCGGCGAAGCCAACAAGCTGTTTGATCTATCCATACCTGTTTCTGATGAATACACGACTATTGCAGGTTACATACTGCATGCACATCAACACTTCCCAAAATTGAACGAGATCATCCGTATAGACAGATATACGTTTAAGTGCGTAAAAGTTACAAACAACCGCATAGAAATGTTGAAAATGCAAGTAAACTCGTAGGCCTCCTCGCAAAGCCGTAAGGAGGCGCCACAAAAAAGAATTGATAAATATACATCAAAAATTATGGTATGTATTTGTTTTTTTGTATATTCGTGCCCTCAAATTTAAGCAAGTAACAATATCGGAAAACTATTCCTATAAAAGAGATGTAATTGATTTATAATATATTAATATTTTTATTTTAAAATGGCTACCTTACAAAATATCAGAAACAGAGGTGTTTTATTGGCAGTAGTAATTGGCGCTGCATTATTTTTGTTTGTTATCGGAGACTTGTTAAATAACGGTTCCACAATATTTCGTCAATCCAAAGAGGTGGTAGGAGAAGTTGCCGGCGAAAAAATCAAGATAGAACAGTTTCAACAAGAGATTGACCAGATGACCAAAGTGTATAAAATTGAAACCGGTCAAACAGACTTGTCGGAAGAAATTATGTCGCAATTGCGTCATTCGGTATGGGACAATTTTGTGAATGAACAAGTGTTAAATGCCGAAACCCAAAAAATAGGACTCACCGTAAGCAAAGAAGAACTGACAGACCGGCTGATAGGTAAAAATATACATCCGCTGATTATGCAGAGAAGAGTTTTTGCCGGAGAGAACGGTCAATTTAGTAAGGTAACGCTGATGAATTTTTATAACAGCGTATTTCTCCAAACCGAATCACAATCGGAAGAGATGCAGGAACAGGTTCAAGACGCCAAGGCTTATTGGCTCTTCTGGGAAAAAGCGGTAAAAAACGCCATTTTACAAGAAAAATATGCAACATTAATGACAAAAGCCATAAGTTCAGATGATATTGATGCCAAATATTACTACGATGCAAGCAAAGAGACAAGCGATGTAAACTATGTGTTGCAACCCTACTTTTCGGTATCAGACTCTTCAATACAAATTTCGGACAGCGAATTGAAAACCCGCTACGAAAAGAGTAAAGAACTGTTCAAACAAGATGCGAGTCGCTCTATAAGTTACGTAACTTTTGAAGTAATGCCACTCTCCGAAGACTTTAAAAAGGCAGAAGAGTGGATAAATAAGGTGAGCGAGGAGTTTAAAACAACCAACGATGTAGAAGGATTGGTAAACACAGAATCGGACATAAGCTATGATGGTAGAAATTATACCCGTCAATCAGTACCTGCCCATCTGAAAGATTTTGCCTTTGGTAATGCAGAAGGAGCCATTTTTGGTCCTGTTTTTCAAAACAACACTTACACTATGGCAAAAATTATGGCATCAGGTATTATGGAGTCAGATTCTGTAAAACTGAGCCGTATCGTTGTTGCCAGCGAGCAGACCTCCGACAGCATTATGAACGCAATTAAAAGTGGTAGCAACTTTGAAGAACTAGCCGCCAAAGTATCTTTGGACAAGCAAACCGCTGTCGCCGGTGGTGATTTGGGCTGGGTCAGTTTACAAAACGCAGGTAGAGAAATATCGGATAACACTAAAAATCAACCCATAGGTTACGTGTTCAAAATGAGTACAGCTCAAGGTACACAAATTTTTAAAATAACAGATAAAACTCCAGCTCGCCAAAAGGTAAAACTGGCAATTTTGCAACGTGAAGTAACACCGAGCGACGAATCGCAATCGAAAATATACAACGATGCCAAACAGTTTGCCGCGTCAAGCTCGAGTGCGGAGGAATTCGATAAAGTGGCAAAAGAAAAAGGATATATCGTCCGCCCTGCTGATAATTTGCTGGAGAATGCGGACAGGCTGAATATGATACCCCAATCGCGCGCTGTTGTCCGTTGGGCTTTCAAAAACGGTAAAGGCAAAGTATCTGATGTGATAGAGTGTGGCAATGAAAACTTTGTTGTAGTCACCGTTAAAGAGATAAATTCCAAAGGATATCAAAGCTTGAAGCAAGTAACCTCGCAATTGAGAGTCGAAATAATAAAAGACAAAAAGGCTGAAATCATATCAAACAATTTATCTTCGTTGCTTGTAACAAACCCTACGATAGAAGGGCTGGCTACCGCAATGAATACCGAAGTAAAAACAGCGACAGCAGTAAATTTCAAAAGTTTTCAATTTGGAGAAGCCGGCTTTGAACCGTATATAATAGGAAAATCCTCCATTATCCCATCAGGTAAAATATCTTCGCCTTTAAAAGGGAATGCGGGAGTCTTTGTAATTGTCCCTTTGGCAAAGCAAACCGACATAACCCCATTTAATGCTAAAATGGAAATAGCCCAGATAGACTCCAGAACAAGCAATTCTTTGCCATATACTATATTGGAAAAATTGAAAGACAAATACGAGGTAATAGATCACCGTTCCAACTTCTATTAGGTATTAAACTCTTTGCTATAAAACAGGGGCT
>JBKECI010000070.1:0-4293 GCA_047974405.1 Paludibacteraceae bacterium
ATCGGAGAATATGCCAATCAATCGGCAAAACGATTTTCGGGGTCGCTCTTTGGTAGATACAGCGGGAAGCACTATTCGGCTTATGCCTTGGCAGCAACCAACAATCATCAAAACTACGAAAGCGGAGGTATAAGCGATTTAAACATTTTACAAGAACCACTCGGAAGAGAAACTCAAGATTTTCCGGTTTATATGACTGCCTATTCGGCTTTTCAAAAAAATGTTTTGTACTACAGCCACAGCTACAACATAGGGTTTAATCGCTCCATAAAAGTAACCGAAGACTCTACACGTCTAGAATACGTCCCGATAACTCATTTTGGACATACTATACAGTACAACGAGTTGCGAAAGCGGTATTACGAACCAACGGCAGTACAAAATTACTACGATACAACTTATGTCTCAGGTACCGCCATCCCAAACGACACAGCAGCAATACGTTCATTAAGTAATGTTTTATATATTAACCTAGACGAGAAGTTCAACAAGTGGATGAAATTCGGACTGACCGGATACATTGAAAACGAGATACAGCAATATATCTATATGCAAGATACGGTTTTGACCAAAGCCACCAAATCGAACACACGCTTGGGAGGTATCTTATCTAAAAACCGAGGAGCAAATTTCAGATATAATTTATTAGGAGATATTTATCTGCTGGGATATAAGTTAGGCGAATTCAGATTGAACGGAGAAGCAACTGGGATATTTAAACTTTGGAATGAAAACATCTCACTTTCGGCACACGCCTCCATACACAACGAGCAACCTTCGATGTTTTTGCAACATTATCACTCCCGCCATTTTCGGTGGGACAATGACTTTAGCAAAACCTACCGTACCGCTATCGGAGGAACTTTTTCCCTGCCACAGCGAAAAACCACCTTCAAACTCGACGTGGAAAACATAAGCAACGTGATATATTTCAATGAGAAAGCTCTACCCACTCAACTGAACGGAAATGTACAAATAATTTCGGCGGATATAAGGCAAGACTTCAAACTCAGCCATATTGTACTTGAAAATCACGTCGTTTACCAACTCACATCCAACAGTAACGTGATCCCCCTACCCGATTTCAGTCTGTATCACAACCTTTATTATACCGGAAAGTGGTTTCAGGTACTCACTACGCAATTGGGAGTAAACCTAAGAATGCACACCAAGTACTACACCCCTTTGTATATGCCTGCTACCGGACAGTTTTACGTTCAAAAAGAGACCCAGATAGGAAATTATCCAATAATGAACCTGTACGCCAACTTCCACCTAAAACAAGCCAGATTTTTTCTTGAGTTTTATCATTTCAACCGTTGGTTTATGCAAGGAGACTACTATTCGATGCCTAACTACCCTCTCAACCCGACCGTACTTAAAATGGGATTGTCATGGAATTTCTATAATTAATTTTTTTTGTAAAATGTTTTTACACCGCAAAAGAGTGATATGGGGTATTGCCCTGCTGGCTGTAATATCTGCCTTGCTGATAACCCTAAGAAAAAATGCAGGCAGTACTCAATTCCAAAATTTCAGAGAATACGATGAGATAAAAAAAGACGGACGCCTAAATGTGGTTACAACCAAAAGCGAATGGGGATTCAGTTCCAAAAACAACACCGTATCTGGATTCAATTATGAAATAGCCAAGGCATTTGCCGATTCGATGAAAATGGAGTTGGCCGTTACTACCGAAAACAACTTGGGAAAATGTATTGATGGAATAAAAGAAGGAAAATACGACATTATAGCCGTATGCATCCCCACTACCCTTCAAATGAAATTAAATTTGGCATTTTCGACACCCATATACGAAAGCCGTCAAGTACTCGTACAACAGTCGTACTCGGCAAAATCGGTCTATCAGACACTACTCGAACAGAGGCATCTATCTAAAGACAGCATTTGCATACCTTCCCAATCGCCGCATCGCAAACGGTTGGAGAATTTGTCGGACGAAATAGCCCTATCCATCAAAATAGTCGAAATAGAAGAAAAAACCACCGAAGATCTGGTAGCAATGGTTTCGAAAGGGGATATAAAATTTACCGTTTGTGATGAGGTGCAAGCTAAAAAATTACAACAAAGATATTCTAACATCAGTATTGAGATTCCCGTAGGATTTAACCAACCTATGGCTTGGGGAGTACATCGCAATGCCAGGCAGTTACAAAAAAAATTGAATTATTTTCTGCACGATTTTCTAAATTCGACAGAGTATTGGAATATTTATAGAAAATATTTTTAATTTTGTACGTCTTTACTTTCAAAAAAAGACAAAACAATTGCTATTTTTATAAATTGAGTAGAAACAAATTACTATGCCTCTTAATATACCCGCAACACTGCCGGCGGTAGAAGCCCTGCGACAAGAAAACATATTTGTAATGGATTCGGAACGAGCATCTTCCCAAGAAATACGCCCTTTAAAAATCGTAATACTCAATCTTATGCCGTTAAAAATAACAACGGAGACCGATTTGATACGATTGCTGTCCAACTCTCCGCTGCAAATTGAGATAGACTTTTTGAAGTTGAAAACACATCGTTCAAAAAATACTCCTGCCGAACATATGACTGCGTTTTACAAAACGTTCGACAAAATTAAGAAAAGCAACTATGACGGTATGATTATTACCGGAGCACCGGTAGAACACTTACCGTTTGAGGAAGTTACTTATTGGGACGAAATAAAACTCATTTTTGACTGGACACAAACCCATGTAACCTCCACGCTTTACATCTGCTGGGCAGCACAAGCCGGCATGTATCATTTCTACGGAATACCCAAACATCCGCTGGACAAAAAAATGTTTGGAGTATTTGAACACAAAGTTTACGACAGACTCAATCCTATATTTCGCGGTTTCGACGATGTGTTTCATGTACCCCACAGCCGACACACCGAGATAAGAAAAGAAGACATACTCAAAGTTCCAGAACTTACCCTGCTTTCCGAGTCAGACGAATCGGGAGTATATATGGTAATGGCTCGCAACGGGCGCGATTTGTTCATTACAGGGCACTCCGAATATTCAACAAGCACGCTGGACAAAGAGTATAAAAGAGATGTGGCCAAACAATTGCCAATTACCATTCCCAAAAATTATTATCCGGACGATAATCCCGCAAATAGCCCGTTGGTACGGTGGAGAAGCCACGCCAATCTGATGTTTACCAATTGGCTCAATTACTTTGTTTATCAAGAAACCCCCTACGATTTGGCAAATATCCAATAAGAAACAGACTAAACCATCGAAAAAATATTATAATTTTGCTGAAAAAAATTTTGCAGAATAAAAAAATATAATGTAATTTCGTTTTCAATCTACCATCATTAGAAAATATATGCCGCAGCATTCGGAATTGACAGCATCCTTGAAACAATACTTTGGCTTTGAAAAATTCAAAGGCAACCAGGAAGCCATTATCCTAAATGTACTTGAGGGCAAGGATACTTTTGTATTGATGCCTACGGGGGGCGGAAAGTCTCTTTGCTATCAATTACCATCCCTACTGATGGAGGGAACAGCTATTGTTATATCTCCGCTCATTGCTTTGATGAAAAATCAAGTGGACGCTATGCGCAACTTTAGCGAAGAAGACGGTGTAGCCCATTTCCTTAACTCCTCGCTGACTCGGCAAGCGGTAGATGCCGTAAAACAGGACGTGCTCTCTGGCAAAACCAAACTGCTCTATGTTGCGCCCGAATCTTTGACCAAAGAAGATTATATCGAATTTCTCCGGCAGATAAAAATATCATTTTATGCCATTGACGAGGCACATTGTATTTCGGAATGGGGACACGATTTCAGACCAGAATACCGCCGCATCCGTCCCATAGTAAACGAGATAGGAGAAGCCCCCATCATAGCTCTTACAGCAACCGCTACCCCCAAGGTGCAAAGCGATATACAAAAAAATCTACAAATGTTGAATGCCACGGCGTTTAAGTCATCATTCAATCGCCCTAATTTGTATTACGAAGTACGCTCCAAAACCAATCAGATAGAAAAAGACATCATCAAATACATCCGTTCACAGGCAGGCAAATCAGGTATTATCTACTGTCTAAGCAGAAAAAAGGTAGAAGAACTGGCAGAGACCCTGCAAATGAACGCCATTTCGGCATTGCCATACCATGCCGGAATGGATTCGGCAGTTAGGAGCGAGAATCAAGACAAATTTTTGATGGAAAAAGTAGATGTCATAGTAGCCACCATTGCTTTCGGTATGGGTATAGACAAACCGGATGTACGCTACGTGCTACACTACGACATACCCAAAAGC
>JBKECI010000071.1:0-50999 GCA_047974405.1 Paludibacteraceae bacterium
AAATTGAAAGCAAAGAGATTTGCCGAATCCAGTTTTTTCAATAAGCAGAACTTTTTCGCCCTTCAAAATTTTTTCAATAGTTTCCCATTGTTCATTATGAAACTTAGGGTGTTTGAATATTCTCTGTAAAACGGATTCTGCTTGCTCTCTGTTCATTAGATTTTGGTTTAGGTGCGTTGTGGTTTAAACTTGCCACTAACGGTCTCGGCTATGAGTAGTGCGGGATTTTGGAGCCGAAAACTTTAAGTTTGGCACGGACGGTAGCCAAAGCTACGCTTTGCGTTTTACCTTTTATTTTTCCGAAAACGTCAAAGCGTAGCTTTGGCGGAATGGATGCCCGAAACTTCGATTTAGCACTTAAACCCGCATTACTTATAGCCATTGTTGGCTGTAGTTTTTATTTTAAACGTCCAATTAAGCCTTCTAAATTTTCTTTCCATTTCGGGTACAGTTCTTCATTATCAGACCAAAGTTCATTCAATTCAGACTTTTCCCCAATGACTACTTGTAGAGCTTTTACCGCAAGAGGTTTCAAATCGTCTAAATTTGAGTCTTTGTAAAGTCTTTTAAAGTTGTTTACATTGCTCATATCGTTCTCATCTTCGCTATCGGTTCTATATTTTGTGCCGTTAATATAATTGTCCAAATAAGCAGAAGAAACTGTTACAGCGTGACAATCGTCATATTCTAAATAATCTGATGAAATTGCGTTTTCGAAAGATTGTTTAAAAAATTCTTTTGCATTTTCAGTGATTTCATTGGTAAAATCATACGCAGTATCATCATCAAAAATACCATAATCCCAAGCTCCCATATTTTTAGTTTTTATTGGTTATTAATAAATTTCAAGTATCATAAGCATCGATTGGAAAATCATAAATTTCAAATGCTTTAACAAAAAAGTTGTCTATCTAAATTCATTCTGTTTTCTCAAATTACAGCCAACGTCAGGGGCTTTGCGATGGTGGGCAATCGAAGAACATCAGTTGATGATTGCACCAAAGCTCAATAGTAGTACAAAAGTTGAGCCTTTGACTTTCAGCCCCACTATTGCAAAACCCTTGTTGGCGGCTGGGCTTATTGTTGGTCAAAGTTGAGTGAGTTTTGTTCTCCTTTTTTGTAATTGTTGATGAAGTGAAATGCTTTTTCTAATGTTTTGTCTCCAACACCTTTAGCTCTTAAAAGTCCACTTAAACTTCTAATGTTATCGTTGTCAAGTGCTTTTTTGAGGATAGAAACTGATACAACTTTTTCTTTTAGTTTTTCCTGTATGTTTTCTATTTCCCATTTATATTTTTCATCATTACTCGTTGTAAGTTCTTCCAATTTTGCTTTTAATTGTTTATTCTCTTTTTCTTTAAGTTCTTTCAATTCCTTTTTCAATTCACTTTCTGGGATTTCAGTCCAAAGTTTTTTGAATTTCAGGTATAAATCATCGTAAGCATAAGGGTCAAAGTGATAAATCTGAATATCTATGTCGCATTTTTCAAGATATTTTTTCATTATTTCCATCGAAATATCTTCGGGAATACCGCCATTACTTGCTCCCAACAAAGGAAAAGCTGCTGACGTAATTCCTTTGTCTTTGTAGGTTTCTAAAAATTTCTGTAATCCTTTTTCTAAATACTCGGTTTTGCTTTCGTATCTCCAGTGGTATTTTGTTGGAAAGTTCATAATCCATTTATCTTCGGACTTGTAAATCCAAAGCATACCGATGTTTAATTTTTTGTCTCGGCAAAGTTCTACATAACGTTCGTACATTGCAGGGTAACGAAGTCTGCATTCATACGCAATACCTGCACCCATAACGCCAACACAATTGACTGTATTAACAATTGTCTGACATTGAGTTGTAAAAATATTTCCTTTAATAATTGTTATCATATTTTAAAAGGGCAAATCGTCAATTGGGTCATAGGTTGTATAGTTCGTTGGTGGTTGCGTATTTTGATAGTTGTTATTTTGTTGAACGAAACCACTAAAATACAAATTTGATTTTATCTCTACGCCAATTGTAGTATGATTTATCAAACCGCTTTCAACAAATTGTTTCGTTTGTTGATTATTGCAAAGTATTTTCTTAATGGCAGTTGTCGGAATACTCGGATAAACTAAAACCTCCGAACATTTTATGCGTTTGCCATCAACGATGTCATTCCAATATTCTGCATTGATACAAGCCCAATTTAGATTTGTTAAATCGTCTGGATTACTATAAAATGATGTTGCACCCGCTGCTGCATTTCCATTTGTAAAAACTGTGTTCGGTTGGTACAAAAGGGATCTGTCTATTGCAAGAATAATGATGTCGTTTTGAATATTTCCACGTCTGTAAAGCATTGGATTTTTGGGGTTGAAATAAAGCGGAACATAATCGTGAATGCTTCTTTGGTAAATGGGTTCATTTCTTGAACGTCTGTCATTTACTTGATTGTCTGCTATGTCAACTTGGGTTAGTCTACCATTTCTTGCCTGATTATGTGAAAGCAAGCCATTTTGTAAGATATTTTGCAGATTGCTTTTGTGTGTCATATGATACAGGTATTCTATTCTGAAACTGTCTAAATATTGAGATTGCTGTCTTAATATTTCTTGTTGTTGTTGTCGAGCAGTCTCTTCTCTTCGTTTAGTTGCTAAAACACTTTGATACGTTGCTTCGCTATACCAATTCCATTGGTTAAGTGTGGTCTTCGCAATTCTAATTTGTTCAGAAATTTGAAAACGCTGGCTTTCTCGTTCGACAGAAGCGTATGTATTGTTTGCTCTTTTAGCTATACCTGTTGGTTTCCCGTTTTCATTTAAACTTTCATAAACAATAGTGATTGTTTCGTTGTTGAGTTCGTCAAGCCTCTTTTTTTCTACTTCGTCTTTGCGTTTCTTTTCCGCAACGGCAAAGTCAAGTTTACGTTTGCGTTCTGCTTCTTGCTGTCTTTTCTGCTCGTCAAGAAGTTGCTGTCGCTTTCGTTCTTCTTGTCGTTTGTTTTCAAGATAGTTCTGTCGGATTAAATAAATTACGAAAAGAACAATGCCCGTTACTATTATTTCTGTCATTTTGCCGTTTTCCGTTTACGGCAGCAAGTTTGTTTTGTCGGGACTGTTGAAGTTTGCACAGTCGTCCGTTAGCCTTGCCGCCAACTCGTAAATATACGCAACTTTTTCGATATTCCATCACAAAAGTAAATAATTTTTATTATATACAGTAATTTGCTGTATAATAGTATTTTATTTTTATTTGTATTATTGCGTATTTAGTATTACCACTCTATGTTTTTGTTTCAAATATAGTATTTGAAACTATAAGAAATACGCATAATTAATTTACGCAAATAAGCAGTTTTATTGCTTGCCCTGCGAACACGGACAAAGCCTTAGATATTGTCTCTCAATATCTTCAAGCACAAAATTCAGATTTTCATTATGCTTGCCTATGGGCTTCGGTATCTGTTTTTCAATCGATTGAAACTTTTTTTGTGCCACAGTCTTTGGTGCTATGTAAAAACGGAAAAAACGTTTTTCGGGTATTGTCGATTCTCAAGCTTTGAGTAATAACCCGATGGCTTGATAACAAACATCCGCTATTCGTCCCACTTCGTTCATCGAATAATCCTGATGGGATAAGAAACAACTGCTGATTATGTCTTCGTTCAACGGAATTTTTGCAGTACTTATACAGATATTCTAATTTCTCTTTTTCCGATTCTGTAGACACAGTTCGTCTCATATCTTCTTTGTTGATTATAAGACAAATGCACGTTTTTTTTACTAAATACGTGACTTTTTTCAGCAATTGTTAAAGCAATTATTTTCTACCATTTATTTCAATTTATATTCGCTCCCCGAAGCGGGAATTTCAACATTTTGAAACCCTACTGCCGACAAGTGATTCTGATAGGCTTGCTGCACCTCGTATTCGCCATGGACAAGAAAGGTTTTTTTGATATCAGACACACTTTGACACTCCAGAAAGCGAATCATCTCTTCGTAATCGGCATGTCCCGAAAATGCTTCTATTTTGGTGATTTTTGCTTTTACATCATACATTTTTCCAAAAATAGATATTTCTTTTAATCCCGGCTCCTGCAATCTTGCTCCCAAAGAAGAGGGGGTACAGTATCCCACCATCATAATGGTGTTAGTTGGATTGGAAATATTATTGGCAATATGATGCTTGATTCTCCCCGCTTCCGCCATTCCCGAGGCAGAAATAATAATGCATGGTTCATCTTTTTCATTGATTGCCTTTGATTCTTCCACCCGTTTTATGTAATACAAGCTGTTGAATCCAAATGGATCGGGATCAGTCTCCAGCACCTTTTTCACATCTTTGTTTAAGTTAGAAAGATGCATCCTGAAAATATCCGTAGCATTGACCGCCAACGGGCTATCCACATAGACTTTTATTTTAGGAATTTTACCTTCGTTGTGAAATTTGTTTAACAGATAGACAATTTCTTGAGTTCGTCCGATTGCAAATGCAGGGATAATCAATTTTCCTTTGTTTATAATGCAGGTTTCCTTGATATTTTTCAGCAGTTGCGCCTCCATATCTTTCACGCTTTCGTGCAGACGGTTTCCGTAGGTCGATTCTGTGATTAAATAGTCGCATTGGGGGAAAGAAACAGGAGATTGCAAAATTCGATTTTCGGGCCGTCCTATATCACCCGTGTAAGCTATATTGGTTGTATTCCCACGTTCTTTTATCTCCAAATTTACAACTCCACCACCCAGCATGTGTCCCGTATTGGTAAATTTAACGTGAATATCGTCCGTAATCCGAAATCGCCGATTGTATTCTACGCCAATAAAGAGTTTGATACATTTTTCGGCATCTTCTACCGAATATAGGGGAGTTATTGTTGGTAAATTTTTCCGGATTTGTTTTTTGTTGAACCATAGAGCATCCAACTCTTGAATGTGTCCGCTGTCTGCAAGCATTATCGAACATAAATTACGGGTGGCATGAGTCGAGATAACCGAGCCTCTAAACCCCGATTTATATAAGTATGGTATCAATCCCGAATGGTCGATATGAGCGTGAGACAATAAAACATAGTCGATGTTTTTTGCATCAACCCCTAAGTGTCTATTCATTCGGTCTGTTTCAAGCCCTTTTCCTTGAAACATACCACAGTCCAACAATATATTCTCGCCTTGCTCGGTTGTGATGAGCGTTTTGCTGCCTGTTACTTCACGGGCGGCTCCAATAAATTTTATCTTCATTTGTTTATAATTTATTTTTCAACTTCAAACGGTTTCACATTACAAATATATCTGTTAAATTTTAAACAATAAAATAACAAAAAAAATTTTATACTAAAATGTGTTAAAACATCGCATTTAGCACAGATTTACACCCAAAAAGATATTTATATCTAAAATAAAAATCATTTTGACAAATTATAAAAAAAAGGGAAAAATGATTATAAATAAATTTCTTTGTTTATTTTTTTTTATTACTTTCGAATTTAAATATATATAGAGGCATCAAAAATACAAACAACTGATAATGAAGTCTATACTAATCATTGAAGATGATTTAACTTTCAGCAGAATACTAAAAGCTTGGTTTGTAAGAAGGGATTTTAGTGTTGAAACAGTGGTTAACGGTTCGGAAACTAGAAAAAAAATCAAAGAAAATACACCGGAAGTGGTCATTTGCGACCTACGCCTTCCCGGTGAGAGTGGCTTATCTATTTTGGAGTGGATAAAAGCCGAATATCCCAAGCTTACAGTAATAATGATGACGGGATTTGCAGACATTCAGTCGGCAGTAAAAGCTATGAAGTTGGGAGCATTTGACTATATACCCAAGCCTTTTAATCCCGAAGAGTTGTTTCGAAAAATAAACGAGGCATTTCATGTAAAAGAGGAAAGGGATAAACAGATTGCCAACGGCACCAGTGTTATCGACAGTGAGTACAACAGCAAATATGTGCGGGGAATTTCTGCAGTTTACGAGAATCTTTACGAATTTGTAAACTTGGTAGCACCCACCAAATTAGCCGTTATGATAAACGGAGAGAGTGGCGTAGGAAAAGAGCATATAGCACGATTGATGCATGACAAAAGTTCTGTGGCATGTGGTCCTTTTGTGGCGGTAGATTGCGGCGTGTTATCCAAAGAGCTTGCTGCCAGCGATTTCTTTGGGCATGTCAAAGGGGCTTTTACGGGAGCCGTTTCCAACAAAACCGGCTATTTTGTCCAAGCAGACAAAGGGACTCTTTTTCTGGATGAGATAGGGAATCTTCCAGTAGATATCCAAATGCAGCTTTTACGCGTATTGCAAGAAAAAAAAGTCAAACCAGTAGGTTCGGAAAAAGAGATAGAGGTTGATATAAGGCTTATCACGGCAACAAACGAAGACATTGATTTTGCAGTAAGCAACGGTTATTTCAGAAACGACTTGTACCACCGCATCAGCGAATTTATCATTCATGTACCCTCATTGCGGGAATGTAGGGAAGATATCCCCACGTTTTTGTATCATTTTCTAAAAGAATCTAATCAATTTTTAAACAAAAATGTGGAAAGTTTTACTCCTGAAGCCATCGAAATTTTTTGTAACTACGATTGGCCCGGCAACATTCGAGAGGTTAAAAATATTATCAACCGGCTGACACTTATTGCCACCTCCGACAAAATTGATACAGATATTGTTCCCGAGCATTTCAAATTGCCAAAATCTGAAAACAACCTCGACATAAACAATGAAGAAACCGTACGGATAAAAGAGGCGTTGCGAATAGCCAAAAACAACCTTTCAAAAGCTGCCGACATATTGGAGATAGATCCTAAAATTCTTCACAATAAGATAAAAGTGTACAAAATTTCGAATGAGCAGTAAAATTGCCTTTTTACAAAACATAAAAGTAATTGTACTTATCGGTTACTTTTTATTGTTTCTCCTCGCTCTGTTTGGAGGATATCAGGTTTTCAGGCAAATGGTAAAATTCTCACAAATGAATGATACAAGGGACGAAAGCAGACAGCTAAACCTTATCAGCAATGCTTTGGTTACTTTGTACGAAACAGAAAGCATGCGTAAAGTGATGTTTTCCGAAGATGTCAATACTTTTTCGATCGACTCTGCTTATTTTGAAAAAAACAGTCGTATGCACCTGTTTTTAGACTCGCTTTACAACTCTACCAACGACAAAAATATGCACCTCAGCTTAGACTCCGTCAATATTTTTCTAGACGAGAAAGAGAGCAATTTTTTAAAAATATCACAACTCGTAGATTCCATACGAAAACTCCCCTACTCCCAAAAGGTGCTTACCACCGTACTTACTAAAAATGACATAGACGGGCTTTATGATATTTTTGAGACTAATTATACCCAACAAGTAATCGATTCGTCTTTTTATATCAAAAAGAAAAAAGGTTTTTTTTCTAAACTGAAAGACGTTTTTATCGACTCTAAAGATTCTACCAAAGTTATTTCTAAACAAAATATACAGCACTCCGACAGCACCTACAAAAAATCGGCACAGCTGCTTACAGATACGATAGTACAATTTATAAACGACATTAGTTTCAAAAACGACAGACGGAAAGCGCTTTACTTGGCAAAACTCTCTATGCGTCAAGAAAAAATGATTCATTTCGATGAACTTTTGACCAAGCAGATACATCTGATATTGAGTACTCTCGAAATTAAAGAGCGTAAACAGATAGCCAACCAATTGATAGAAAGGGAAAATGCCATTAGTAAATCTTCTAAAATCGCCTCATTAATTGCTTTAACTTCACTGTTTATCGTAGTTCTATTTATCATCCTCACACTCACGTTATTAAATAAAAGCCAAGAATACCGTAACAAACTTGAGAAAAGCAAACAATACACCGAAGATTTACTAAAAAGCCGAGAAAGATTGCTTTTGATGATTTCTCATGACATCAAATCTCCACTTAGCTCAATCATAGGGCATATAGAACTGCTCTCGAAAGAAAAAATGCCCGAAAAAGAGAAACTGTATGTGGATAACATCCGAAACTCCTCGGAACACATACTGGAATTGGTAAACAAATTGATGGAGTACCACAAATTGGAAGAAGGAAAATCCGAGACAAATAATCTGTCGTTTTTACCACACAGACTGATGACAGACATTTACCAAAGCTTTGTGCCTATAGCGCAACAAAAAGGATTAACCTACATTTCACAAAATAATATAGATGCCTACAAGGTTTTTGAAAGCGACCCTTTCACAATCAAACAAATATCCAATAATTTAATATCCAACGCTTTAAAGTTCACAAGCGAAGGTAAAGTTAAATTATCGTCCACCATTATTGATGACGACAAACTCTACATATCGGTCAAAGATTCGGGAATTGGAATCAAACCCGAAGACAGACCAAAAATATTCGATGAATTTCAACGAATAGGAGATTCAGATAAAAAGCAAAATATAGAAGGGCATGGATTAGGGCTAGCTATTACCTATAAATTGGTAAAATTACTAAATGGTAAAATCGACGTAAAATCTGAATACGGAAAAGGGAGTGAATTTATGGTAACAATACCGGTAAAACTTACGAAACAATCGACAATCGCCTCACATAGTACTGAAAATAATAATAGTCTTAAAAATATTGCAATCAAAGTGCTTTTTGTAGATGACGATATTGCTATGCTCAACGTGTACAAAAAGCTACTCGAACGAGAGGGAGGGAAAGTTACTACCTGCTCCGATTCCAAAATGGCTTTACAGCTTCTCAAAAAAGAGAATTTTGATATTATACTAACCGACATACAAATGCCTTTGATGAACGGCTTTGAGTTGGTCAGCCAAATTAGGGCAATGGGGTCGGAACACTATTCAAAAATTCCCATCATTGCACTTTCAGCCCGATCAGATATTTCCCAAACAGACCTTATAGAGGCTGGATTTTCATCCTTCTTGCCCAAACCAGTTTCGTTCAAAATATTATCCGAAAAAATTTGTGGGGCAATCTCTCCTACATTGCAGACCGTCACCATCGACACACAAAATGCCTCCCCTAGAAGTCAAACACTCGGTATAGGCTCTATGATTGAATTTATTGAAGATGATAAAGACACCGCTGTCGATATACTGCAAGTATTTATTTCGGAAAATAAGATAAAAATTGAAGAGTTGCAAGAAGCATTGCAAACAGAAGATTGGCTGCAAATTAAAGCAACCTCCCATAAACTTTTGCCACTAATGCGTATGATAGGAGCAAATGAAATTGTGAAAATCTCCGAAACTTTAGAAAATGGAAACATCGACTCCAACAAGGTAAAAGAACTTATAAAAATGGTAGAAAGCAAAAATATTGAAATTATTCGGTTTCTAAAAGAAAAATTTGATACCGATATTTGAAAAATTGGTAAACCTTTTTTTAAAAAACTTTATTCCCGATAAAGCGTTACCTCTTTGTCTCAAACTGCCTGACAGATATGTATAAAATATTAGTTATAAATCCCGGTTCAACCTCCACAAAAATAGCGATATATGAAGATGATCGTAAAATATCTTCCTACACCATCCGACACAGTTCCGAAGATACAAATCGATTCAAACACATCATTGACCAACTTGACTATCGCTATACACTGATTACAGACCTTCTAAAAGTCGAAAATATTGATCTGACCGGTTTTTCAGCCATCATCGGACGTGGAGGAATGCTTCCTCCCGTACAATCCGGCATATATGCGGTAAACGAACCTATGTTGGCTATTTTAAGAAAAGCCGTCATAGGTGAACACGCAAGTAATTTAGGAGCTTTTTTGGCATATAAGATGGCAGAAAAATCGGAAAAATGTTTGGCTTATATCGCCGACCCTGTAGCTGTTGATGAAATGAGCGACATCGCACGCATTGGCGGACTGCCCGAAGTTCCGAGACGATCAATGTTTCACGCCCTCAACCACAAAGCCGTAGCCAGATTTCATGCCGAAAAAATCGGAAAAAGATACGAAGAACTAAATTTGATTGTAGCACATCTCGGAGGTGGCATTACCGTTGGCGCACACAAAAGAGGCAGAGTGGTAGATGTAAATCAAGGGTTGGATGGATACGGACCCTTTGCGCCAGAAAGATCGGGTACCTTAGACGTGGGTGTCATCGTAAAAATGTGCTACTCAGGAAAATTTACACAAGCCGAAATGTTGAAAAAACTGGCAGGTAAAGGGGGATTAACTGCCCATTGCGGTACAAATGATGTGCAAGAACTCGAAAGAAGAATTGAAAAAGGAGATGAATACACCAAACTCGTATTGCAGGCAATGGCATACACCATAGCAAAAGAAATTATGTCGCTCTTTACCGTATTCAAAGGGAAAAATGATGGGGTAGTCATTACCGGAGGGATTGCTTATTCTAAGTTTATCACAGATATGATAAAATCTTTTATTGAACCCTTTGCCGATATATACATTTACCCCGGCGAAGACGAACTTCAATCACTCGCACTAAGCGCTCTGCGCGCATTAAACGGAGAAGAGGTAAAATATTTTGACACCAATCAATACGCTATCGATTTCGATATATAAAATGCTTGTTTATTTCCATAGATGACAACAATATGCTGCTTTCCAAAATCCAGGCTACTTGCCGGATTCTCTCTCTTTTCTTACACGGCTGTGCTTTATACCGTAAACAAAATAAATAATAAACCCTAACGCCATCCACCCCAACAGGCGATACCAAGTATCCTTGGGTAACGAAAGCATCAGAGCCAGCGATACAGCCGCTCCCAACACTGGAACTAGCGGAACCAGCGGCGTACGGAATTTACGGGGGGCATCGGGTTCGGTTTTTCGTAATATTATCAATCCAATACTCACAATTACAAACGCCAGCAATGTCCCAATAGAGACCAATTCTCCCAAAAGTCCGATGGGAAAAAGCCCCGCGAACAGAGCCGCTACAAACCCTGTAACTATACTAGTGATATAAGGAGTTTTGAATTTTGCATGTGTTTTGGCAAAACTTTTCCACAACAAACCATCACTCGCCATAGTGTAAAAAATACGGCTTTGACCCAAAAGTAAAACCATCACAACCGAACTCAAACCGGCTATAGCTCCTATTTTGATAATGGGACGCAACCAGTACAGACCGCTCCCTGCTTTGTCTATCGCTACTGCAATTGGCGCCGGTACATTCAGTTCGGTATAGTTTACCATCCCCGTAAGCACCAAACTTACCGCCACATACAATATGGTACAAATAGCTAGCGACGCCAATATCCCGATGGGCAAATCGCGTTTGGGATTGATTGCCTCTTGAGCTGTGGTGCTGACCGCATCAAATCCAATATAAGCAAAAAATACCACCGCAGCTCCGGTAAGTACACCGCTCCAACCAAAATGCCCAAAACTACCTGTATTTTCAGGAACAAAAGGCGCCCAATTATCAACATTGATATATGCAATCCCAAAACCGACAAATAGTAAGATAACAGCTACCTTTACAATAACAATTATATTGTTGAATTTTGCGCTCTCTTTAATGCCCACCACCAACAAAGTAGTCATCATAACTACAATAAATACTGCCGGAAAGTTAATAATAGCTCCTGTCGAAATCCATTCTCCTTTTTCCATTACAAAAGGACTCTGACAAATAGCGGCCGGCAACTGTACACCAATATCTGCCAAAAAACTTACCACATACCCCGACCATCCGACAGCTACCGTAGCCGACCCGAAAAGATATTCAAGAATCAAATCCCAACCTATGATCCAAGCTATAAACTCTCCCATCGTTGCATATCCATATGTGTATGCACTCCCCGAAACCGGTATCATAGAGGCAAATTCGGCATAGCATAAGCCGGCAAGCAAACATCCAAACGCAGAAATGACAAACGAAAGAGAAATTGCAGGTCCCGCATGGCTGGCAGCCGCAGTCCCCGTTAGTACAAAAATACCTGCTCCAATAATACATCCGATACCTAACAGAGTTATATTTAGAGAATTAAGATGTCTTTTCAATTGGTTTGATCCGTCCTCTGCCTGCCGATTGATTTGCGACAAACTTTTACGAATAAATAAATCTCTCATAGCTGATAATTTTGAATAAATTTTGTAGAAATAGTAAGTAAAATATTACTTATTATCGTAAAATAAGTTGCAAAAATAACATTTTATATTCAATTATCTAAATTCAAACCAGTAAACACCATTTATTTTAACCCCAAATCTTAATTTCTTAGGTGGTAGCCGAGACTTTCATTTGCTTCAGTGGTATTTTGATCGGCTTGTTGATTTCAGAAGTATCAAATTCATATGAAACAACTTGCATTTATGTTTTTGAAATACTTCGTGAAATACATTTAATCAAAAATTTAAATATTTTTCAGCAGACCTTATTTAGGTATGGCAAAATAATAACAACATTTTCTTTTTATTTTAAATTACCTAATTTTTTAGGGGTTGGGATTAATCCAAGCCACTTTACAGGTTACGGTTATTTGGAGACAATTATGTGTTGTGAAATATTCCAATTTTGTTATATATCCGAAAATACGAAAACGCGATAAAACACAATATAAAAGGCTGTTTCGTTGTCTATCCATCCGAAACAGCCTTTTGTAAAATTCTAGGGAGTCACAGTATCTCTTATCAAATACTGTCTTCTACATTCCAAACAAATGCCCTGAGTCCCAACAATGCGGACGACTCATCCAATTCGTGCAATGCTTCCATTATTTTTTTCACCTTGGAGTCTTCTACCACAGCAAGGATAGCCGAGTTTAGCGAGGGCCATGCATGGTTACCGAGATGTGGTTCGCCGGTTTTGCTGCCTCGTCCCTGTACATCTTCCCAGTTTGTATAGCCACGGGCATTGTTGGCGTTAAGTACATCTAAAACTCCTTCTTTGTATGCCAAATCGCACGGAATAAATATTGCTTTCATCTGTTTGCTTACTTTTTTAATGATAATTGTTTTTCTAATTTACGTTTTTTTCTCTTAACGCCAAATGCCGCAACCATCACATACAATGCCGGTACAATGAGCAGTGTCAAAATGGTCGAAACCGTCAAGCCTCCTATTACACTGATTGCCATAGGGCGCCACATTTCAGAACCCTCACTTGCACTTATCGCAAGCGGAACCATACCCAAAATGGTGGTAAGGGTGGTCATCACTACCGGACGAAGGCGCGAATGTCCTCCTTTGATTACTGCCTGGATCACTCCCAGACCTCTTTCTCTGTTGAGGTTAATATAGTCCACCAGTACAATACCGTTTTTTACCACAATACCTACCAGTAGTATTATTCCGATGAAAGACATCATATTAAAGGTTGTCCCGGTAAGCACAAGTGTAAGCAGTACCCCTGCAAAGGCAAATGGAACGGACATCATAATGATAAACGGATAAACCATAGATTCAAACTGTGAAGCCATTACAATATATACCAGTAAAATTATAAGCAGTAGCAATACTCCCATATCTCCAAAAGATTCTTGCTGGTCTTCGTAAGTCCCTCCCAATTCAGTATATATATCCGAAGGTATATCAATTTTATCAATAACTCCATCAATTGCCTGAGCTGCTTTATCCATAGAGATACCCGAAAGAGTGGTGGCAACCGTAACAATACGTTGGCGGTTGGTGTGCTCAATAGTGGGGGGAGTAAATCGCTCAACTACCTTTCCTACGTCTTGCACACGTACAGATTTTCCAGAGTTATTGTAAATTAATATATTCTCGATATCTTCTATCGATTTCCGAAAACGAGGGTCGAAAGAGACACGGATGTTATACTCTTCCCCGTCTTCACGATAGAGCGAAGCTATCATACCATTGATTCTATTTTGCAAAAACGTAGAAGCCGTTGCTAAATTAAGCCCATTGAGAGCTAATTTGTCTCTATCAAATATCACCTGATACTCAGGTACATAATCGCCTCTACTTACAGTGATATTAGCAAGTCCTTTTACTTTTTCCAATCCTTCTTTAACCTGTCTTGCTATCAAGTCTGTTTTTTCAAAATCGTAGCCGTAAATTTCTACATCCAATGTAGATTGTCCTCCCATCATACCTCCTCCTCCTACTGTTACCGTAGATTTCTGAATTTCGGGAGTCAGGTTGATAGAGCTTCGAAGACTGTCTGCCAGCGCAAACAAAGACATCTCTCTCTCCCTCAACGGTTGCATTTTTACATTCATAGATATGATGTGGCTACCATTATTTTGCAATGATCCCCATACATTGGAACTGCTTGCCTGACCAACCGATATACTTATCAAATCTATTGCTTTATATTTATCTGCCCATTCTTTTCTGAGTTTCAAACCCAAATCACGAGAAATCTCCATCCTTGTTCCTACGGGCAATTCCATAGTTATGGACAAGCGGCCATTGTCTTGTGCCGGAATAAATTCGGTTCCCAATCGAACGGCAGATACCACAGAAAGAAGTATGAATACAAAGGAGAGTAATACTGTCATTTTTCGGTGTCTTACTGTCCAGTCTATCATTTTTGCATAGCTGTTGTCAAATTTATCTAAAAATCGTTCGATGGGGGTATATACTTTTTTGAAGAAAGCGGTATGCTGGCGGTCAATCTTGAGCAGTTGCGAGGTAAGCATAGGTGTGAGCGTCATCGCACATATAAGTGAAACCGTGATAATGATAGTTACCACCCAACCAAGTTGTGCAAACATTACCCCTGTCATTCCCGAAATCATTGTCAGCGGGAAAAATACGGCAATAATGGTCAGCGTAGAGGCCACTACTGAAAGTGAAACTTCGTTAGTGCCATGAACGGCGGCATTCTTAGGACTACTTCCTCGCTCAATATGGGTAGTTATGTTTTCCAGCACCACAATGGCATCGTCCACCACCATACCTATAGCAATGGAGAGCGAACTTAGTGAGATAATATTCAAAGTGCTATCGGTGATATACAAATATATAAACGAGGCTACCAATGAAACCGGTATCGTAAGTATGATGATTACGGTAGCCCTCCATCGTCCTAAGAAAAAGAGTACTACCAAAGCAACAAAGAGAAAAGCGAAAAGTACGGTTTCACTCAATCCGTTGATAGTACTCACAATGTTATCTGAAGTATTGAACAATACGCCCAATTTTACATCCGAAGGGAGATTTTTCTGTATATCGGGCATAGCGGCGAGTACATCTTTGGCTATGTTTACGGTATTGGCTCCTGATTGTTTTTGTACAACAATCATTGCGCCTTGTGTACCGTTAATATAGCTTTCTTGCAATCGTTCCTGCTTGCTGTCGCTCAGAGTGGCAACATCCGAAAGGTGTATAATTTTATTTCCGTAAGTACCTACTATAATGTCGTTTATTTCGGAAGGATCGTCAAATTCTCCTTCTATCCTCATCGAGTATGTTTGGTTTCCTATATCAATATTCCCTCCCGGGGTGTTGAGGTTTTCCATTCTGATGGCTTGTCCTATCCCTTCAATAGTCAGGTGATATGCCTCCAGTTTGAGAGGATCTACATAGATTTGAATGACGCGCTCGGGAGCTCCGTTGATAGAAACGGCTCCTACTCCTTTGATACGTGCCAATGGATTTGCCACGTTATCGTCCAACATCCGGTATAACGCCGGCAAACTCTTGTCAGCTGTTGCCGAAAGCATTATCACGGGAATCATATCGGTACTAAACTTGAATATTATAGGCTCTGTCGCATCTTGTGGAAGATATGTTTTTACCATATTTAACTTATCGCGTACATCGTTTGTGAGTACGTCCAAATCTTCACCATAGTCAAATTCGAGCATAACTATCGAACGATTTTCGCGAGATGACGAAGTAATCTTTTTCAGATTTGAAACTGTATTGAGTGTATTTTCGAGCGGCTTGGTAACATTAGTTTCTATATCTGCTGCGCTTGCCCCCTCGTAGCTGGTGATCACCATTATTGTATTAGTCTCAATATCCGGAAATAAATCTATTGGCAATTTATTAAGCGAATAAAGCCCCATTATAATCACGCCGACAAAGATAAGTATGGTCATTATCGGCTTTTTAACTGCACTTTCGTATATTTTCATGTGCTTATTTTTTATTTTTTATTTGTCTGATGAAATCTTTATCCGTTAAAACAATCATTGTCTCTTTGGTCGATGGCTGGTTTAAAAGTAACGGTTTCATTATTTCTATTTTGAGATTGATTTGTGTTGGATAATATTTTACAATATCAACATCATCCGCAATCGTCTCGGATTTTATTTTACTACGGTTACTTCGGCACCGTCAGACAGTTTGGCTTGTCCGGCAATTACAACCTGCGACCCTGTCGAAACTCCCGAAATCAGTTCAAATTCGTTTTCCAATCTTTGGCCGAGTTTTACGGAGTTGTATGAAACTTTACCATCGTTGTAAACATACACGAAACGTTCGCCCGAACCAACCTGTTTTATAACAGCCAAATCGGGAACCACTACGTGATTGAGGGTACCAAAATTGAGGGTTACTCTTGCAAACATACCAGGACGCACTTTATTATTGTTGTTTTGCAACTTTATTTCCACCTGAAAAGTGCGTGTCATCGGGTCGATGGTAGGATACAGCAGACTTACCTTGCCTGTAAACCGCTCGTTGGGAAATATGTCCAAACTTACTTCAGCGGGCATTCCTATCTTTACTTTTGAGTAAAAAGTTTCAGACACATTGATTATCAGTTTTAATGGATTTATCTGCATTACTGTAAGTATTGGTACCTGTCCGGTGTATAAATCTCCGTCGTCATAGCCTTTAGCCGTTATTACACCGCCAATGGGACTTAGCAGATAGGTGTTCTCGTTAAGGGTTTTTACAGATTCTTCAGCCTGATCAAGTTGCAGTTTCAGATTATCTACATCCATTTGTGAAACCCCGCCTACTGCCAGCAACTCTTTCATACGGTTATAGTTCTGACGCAGATTTTCGATTTGTGCTTGTGAATTTGATAGGTTTACGGCATCCATTTGAACTATTTTTTGTCCCTTTGACACATAATTTCCTACATCGACCATTATTTTTCTGATTCGCCCCGGTTGTACGGGGGCAATGCTGTTTTTTACCTCAGGATCTACGGTAGCGGTAAACTCCTGTATTTGAGGCACTCCCCGTTCAAAAACCTGTGCAAGTTTTACATTGGGTTTTTCTTTGGTCGTTCCTGCTTGTTTTTTATCGGCTCCTCCGCAAGAAACAAATCCTATAGATAAAGCCAATAGGCTGATAATAAATAAATTGTTAGATTTCATTATGTTTGTTATTTTATTCTCTTTTGATAATTTTTAATTCCAATATTTTTATTTATAGTATTTCTTTTCCAAGAAGTTTTTCCAAATCGGCTTTTGCATTTAAGTATTCCGATATTGCTTGATGATAAGATAAACGTGATTGGGTTACAGCCAATGATGCATTTTGAAGTTCAATCATTGATCCGGCACCATTCTCATATCGTTTGGAGGATATTTCGTAGGCTTTTCCGGAAAGCTCAATACTTTTACGTGAGGCATCAACTTGTTTTACGGCCGTATTCATTTTGTCTAAAGCGGTAAGAGCCTGCATGCGAATGCCGTCTTCGGCTTGGTCTTTTTGAAGAGACAACTGGTCTTCTTGAATTTTCAACTGCTTTTCTTTTACCGATTGGGTAAAAATTCCTGTAATCGGGATATTCAATTGCAACCCCACGATAAGTCCTTGCGTGTACCAGTTTTGACTGGGTTTAACCTGAATAGGCATTCCGCCCAAATTCATCGAAGTTTCTTTGTTTCCCATACCCGCGTAGCCGTATTGTCCGAATGCGGCAAGCGTAGGCATGCGTTGGGTTCTTTGTAGCTTAAGGGACCTCTGCAACTGCATCTGCCCGATTTCCAACTGGCGAAGATCGGGGTTGGATTCAAAGCTCAAATCGTTTAAAGTGGCTGCCTCGACAATATTTCTTTCAAAATCAGCTAAATTATTAGTTACTCCAATGGGAACATTAACATCCAAACCCATCAATATCTTCAAGTAAGTTTTAGCTTGATTAATCCCGCTTTGAGCCTGTATGATATTGGGCAGGAGGTTGTTTAATTGTACTTCGGCAGAAATATAATCGTAGGCAGCCAAAGTTCCCATTTCATGTCCTTTTTTAGCTATATCTACATTTTTCTTAGCCAACTCATAGCCATCTTGTAGTACTTTGTACGAATCCTGAACAACGAGTATATTGTAGTAAGCTTTGGTTACGTCATTTCTCAGGTTTACTTTTGACGCATTAGCTTTTTCTGCTGCAGCCTGCATTTCGAGCGTTGTCATCTGAATGCTGTGCCAAAGTGCCGGCGCAAAAAGCGGCAAGGAAAGATTCAACCCCAAAGTTGTATTAAAATCGGTCGGTGAATCCATAATTTGTCCCATCATACTCATTTTTGAGGGGATTAAATATTTTGCGTACTGCCCTGTAGCCTCCAAGTTTGGAATTAGGGCGTACCAGGCGCTCTTCTTTGAGTAGTCGATGCGTTCGAGTTCTTTGTTATCTATTTTAATGGTTGGACTTTCACTTAAAGCTATGCTTACGGCATCTTCAAGCGAAAGGCTTAGCGTATCGCCAGAGTGTTGTGCATACAAGCCGGTAAAAAATCCGAGTGTAACGATGATTGTTAATATTTTCTTCATATTTTAATTATTTGTTTTTCTGTTTTTGTTTTGCCAATTTTATTTTTAACTTGAAAAAAAGCAGAGGCGGAATCATTAATCAAGTTGTATCTTTGTTCAAACTATTTTGGATGTATTCAAATCCTTTTTCATTGGTTATAAGCCTTATAATTAGATCGATGAAAAAATCCATCATCCGTTTGTTGGAGACTTTGGGCATCGCCTGCTGCATTTGTTCGGCTATGGATTGAATTTGTACCGAATGATAATAAGAGACCATCTCAATGTCCAAATCTTTGCGATAATACCCTTCATCTATTCCTCTTTTAATGTAATTTTCAAAACCCTCTTTTATCTGTATTTGTTGCTTTGTTTTAAATTTCGAATATATTTCGGGATAATATTTTTGTAAATCATGCATGAAAATATGAGGGCGATTGCTCTCGTTTTTTCTCAACTCTTTTATTATCAATACCAGCATATCTACTGTATTGATGTTTTGATGTCTTTTGTTGAACTTCTCCAAATTCAATTTGTCTCGATTCTCGATGACGGCTTCAATCAAATTCTCCTTTTGCGGAAAATATTTATAAAACGTCTTTTTGGATATATGCAACTCATTGCACACATCGTCTATCGATACATTTCTTATTCCAAGCTGAATAAATTTTTTCTCGGATAATTGGATAATTCTATTTTCGGTTTTATTCTTCATTATTTATTTTCGTCGCAAAATTAAGCAAATTACTTTACAAAATATTCAATTTATTATTATTTTTTACAAATATTTTTTCAGTCTAGACTTAAATTACTTATTATAAACACATTAAAACGAACATGATGGAAACTTAAAAACGTTATAAGTTTCCGAGTACACAAAAATAAAGAATAATATAGGATAATAAAAATCATCTGTTCGTTATATTTTTTGACGAGCGTTACACATTCAGTTATTATCAAAAAAAAAATGATGCACGAACTTTAATTGATGGAAGAAGGTAGAGCATTGGACAATATTTTTATCGAATACCTTTGACAAAATATAGAAAGTGAGCATATTTATTTGAATTTCTACGAAGATAGCTTATCTTTATAGAATAGTTCGGATATTATTTTTTCTTTCCAAACGGCCTCTTATTTTTGAGGAGAGTATGAAAGGTAAAAATAAGTGAAAGATGTAAGTAATTTTTGGTTTAACGGGTAAACAAAATCAGTAAAAAACAAATACCAACAAGAATAAAAAAAATATCTTAACTTTGAGCTAAATTAGTTTAGACTCGGAAACCAACATAACATTATGAAAAACAACAATTTAATATTATTTATTTTATTTATGACTATAATTTTAAGCGCTTGCAACAGAAATACACATAACAATACTGTCGGATTTGCGGGCCAAAACCTTCTAAACGACGTTTCGGTTCAAAGAGATAAATTTACAAAGAAAACTACGTTTATTTCCAACCTTGAAGGGGAATGGAAATTATATGCCGGAACTTTACCCGACTCTATCGATTTCTCAAAACCGGTATTAGCCGGAAAAGGTTCAGGGGAATTTTCCTTAAATGTCTCTTTAGACAAACGCAGCTATTTTGAAATAATAACTCCAAAAGCAAAAGCTGTTTTGGCAGAAAGGCATTTACCAATGGAAGGCGGCTTTAATTTTCGCGATATAGGCGGATACAAAACCAAAGAAAATCGCTATGTAAAATGGGGTAAGATGATTCGTTCGGATGATTTAAGCAAACTTACAGACGCAGATTTAAAATATCTTTTTTCTCTACAATTACTTACTATAATAGACTATCGATCTACAGGAGAAATAAAAAACGCTCCTGATAAGATTCCCGCATCTGTAAAAAATAATTTGACTTGTAGTATAAATCCGGGAAATGTTACCAATACAGATTTTTCGGCTAATATGCTTACCGCCATGGACAGCACAAAAATTGATGCTTACATGGAGCAAATCAATCGTGAATTTGTAACAGACAGCAGTAGTATAGCTCAGTTCAAAAAGATGTTTGACCGATTACAAAATCCCGACGGGAATGTGCCGCTATTGTATCACTGTACTGCCGGAAAAGATCGCACAGGAATGGCTACAGCATTGATACTCTATGCATTGGGAATGGATGATAAAACTATAATGGATGATTACTTATTGTCAAATAAATTCATTGACGCCAAATTTGCGGATTATATCAAGCAATATCCACAATTAATTGGCTTATTTTCTGTAAAATCTTCCTATCTTCAAGCCGGCATTGATCAAATCAGAAAAAATCATGGTAGTATCGAGAGCTTTTTAGCAAACAACCTTCAAGTGGATTTTGATAAATTTAAAGAGGAATATTTGTATTAATCTGAGTTTCGGGCAAAAAGCATACAGGTAGTAATAAAAATTTAATTTCAAATCATATTGAAGTCATTTGCCGTCATTGTAGATTGTAAAGAAGAATGTTATCCCCCCAAAAAAACTCTTGTGTTCTTTGAGTACTTCCAGAGCTACTTTACTCTTGAACTTTGTACCGAATTTTCTACTGGTTAATGGCATATTTTTTTGTTGTTAAAGTGTACTTATTTGTATCTTAACTAATAGTCTGGATCTTGGGGAGTAGCATATATTTTACCTGAATGTTGCTTGAAAACAGATAAATATTAATTACAAATAATTTAGACAAAGGTATTTCACCGCGATACTTAAATATAGTTCATTTGTACAAATGATAGGATTTTTATATAGACACACCATCATCCTTTACTCACTACCGGCATTCTATTACTGTTGTTTTTAATCTCCCCTACTTTTCCGGACAAATTTATATCCAAAAAATATAATAATTTTGTCAGTTATGAGCAACAGAAAATTTAGCAAAGAAGAAAAACTCTCTCTACGAATAGAAACAGATGAGCAGAAAATAGTGTTCACATCGGAAAAACAACAGTATTTATAAGCTTCTCTATTATTTTGTGGAAGAAAAAAATGGTATGTTAAACAGAACTAACAAGACTAATAAAATATGCTTACATTATACAAAAATAATACTTAGTACATCAAAATAAGAATTAGCCATATTTCCCTATTGTTTTTGCCCAAAATTTATCTTTTCTCTCCCTTTTTTCCTAAAAAAATAATTACATTTGTACTCCATAGTCAAAAAAAAGAAACTGTCATATTAAACCATTCAAAAATAAGGCATGTCAGAAGAAATACGCATACATATCAGCGGAATGATTTATAATCAGACAATTGGAGGAACTTATTCTCTGGTAATGAGTGAGGATGAGGGGTTGCAAAGGCGGTTTTCGGTACTTATAGGAGAATCCGAAGCTCAATCTATCGCTCTAAAACTGAATAACACCATCCCCCCCCGTCCTCTTTCGCACGATTTGATGTCTTCCATCATTCGGATGCTTAACGCCAAATTAATCAAGGTGGTAATTTACAATATGAAAGATGAGATTTTCTATTCCAATATTTACTTAATGCAGGGCAGCTCGGTGATTGTTATCGACGCGCGTACCTCAGATGCGGTTGCATTGGCCGTACGCAATGATGTTCCTATTTATATAAATTCCGACATTTTAAATATTGTAGGAACGGTAGTAGATGAAGTATCTGAAAAAAACACCTCCAAATACACAAGAAAAAAGCAACCTATTACGCTAGAAAATTATTCATCGTATATGATGGAAGAACTTACCAATATTGAGTTGGAGGAGTTGCTTGAAACAGCCATAAACGAGGAAAAATACGAAATTGCAGCCGAGATTCGAGATGCCATCGAAAAAAGAAAATAGTTTCAGAACCTATACGCCTCATTTTTAAGAGAGTTAACGGTTTAGCGACAGATATTAAAATTCTTACATTTAATACTATAATTGATATTGACCGCAAAAAAAAACAATTTATGAGCATTAAATTTAAACTTACGTTGATGAGCTTTCTCCAGTTTTTTGTATGGGGAGCTTGGCTGATAACCATATCCAATTATTGGTTTGCCACCAAACATTGGAGCGGTATCGAATTTGGATTGGTATTTATGACTATGGGTATTTCGTCCATCATCATGCCCCCCCTTACGGGAATAATAGCAGACAAATGGATCAATGCCGAAAAACTGTACGGCATTCTCCACATCGGATACGCCCTTTCGCTACTTACTCTCCCATTTATCAATGCTCCGATGACTTTCTTTTGGGGGATGTTGGCGGCAATGCTATTTTATATGCCCACCATCGCGCTCTCTAACTCCATTGCATATAGTATTCTCAAAAATAATGGTTACGATGTAGTAAAAGACTTTCCCCCCATCCGTGTTTGGGGTACCATAGGCTTTATTGCAGCAATGTGGGTAACAAATCTCTCGGGCAACAAGGCTACCGAAATGCAATTTTACATTGCAGCAGCAGCGGCACTTGCATTGGGGTTATACTCGTTTACCTTGCCCAAATGTCCGCCACAAAATTTGATGTCTCCCAATGCCACTTGGAGCGAAAAATTAGGACTGGAAGCATTTAAGCTGTTTAAAAACTATAAAATGGCTCTTTTTTTCCTGTTTTCTATGTTTTTGGGAGCAGCATTGCAATTGACCAATATGTATGGAGACATTTTTTTGGACGATTTCAAAAATATTCCCCAATATGCAAACTCATTCGTCATTAAGTATTCGACAATCATTATGTCTATTTCACAAATATCCGAAACGTTATTTATACTTGCTATACCTTTTTTCTTAAAAAAGTTCGGAATAAAGTACGTCATGCTTATGAGTATGATTGCTTGGGTACTCCGTTTCGGTTTGTTTGCATACGGCAATCCTCATGAAAATCTTTGGATGATTATTCTCTCTTGTATCGTTTATGGTATGGCGTTCGATTTTTTCAACATCTCCGGTTCGCTGTTTGTAGAAACCAGTGTCCACCCAAAGATAAGGAGTAGTGCGCAAGGATTGTTTATGATGATGACCAACGGTTTTGGTGCCATTGCCGGTAGCATTATCAGCGGATATGTAATCGACAGTTTTTTCACTCACAACGGTCTGAAAGACTGGTACCACATTTGGCTCAGTTTTTCCGCATACGCTTTGATTATCGCCATCCTATTTGCCATTATGTTTAAACACAAGCACAAACCCGAAGAGGTGAGGAAATTGACACATTGAAGGTATTTATACTATACAAAGTCAGCCATTTCGTTTCGATTTGGTTGGCTTTTTCATTTTCTCGATATAGCTGCACAATCTACAGCCGCTCTCAATACCATATCTCATCTTTTTGAAAAATACTTTTGTTTCCTAATTTATTCCAAATCCAACTATTCAGACAATGAGTAAAGTATGCGCTCCCAATGCCTAATGCTGCACCGGCAACAACATCCGAAGGATAATGAACCCCTAAATTCATCCTGGAATATCCTACCGAACAGGCCCACAGGTATGAAGGAGTAATAATATACCACTTCGGGTATTTTATCGAAACTGAACTTGCCAGAGCAAAAGCGAAAGAGGCATGCCCCGATGGAAACGATTTTGTAACCTGCATCCTATAAGGCTCTACCATAGCAGGATATGTTTCGTATGGACGGGGGCGATTTATAACTGCCTTCAAACCATAAGTCAGTATTCCGTTCACAGCCAATGTCGCACCTATACACAACGAATTTTTTAACATAACGTCATCCTGCTCCAATAAAGCAATCGCGCCTAAAATAAGTGGAGTTCCCAGCTCAACATACACAGCTGATTCTGAAATAAAAGTAGAAAACCTTTTGGTAGATTCTACATTGTTTGTCTTCCGGAGGATTGAAATATCCCAATTTTGAGCATAAACGCCCGACAGAACAACAAAAAGCTGAATAAATATTGTAACTTTGTATTTGATTTGCATAAACAGATGATATTGTAATAGAATTGTCGTAAATCAATCACAACATATCCAAATTAACGGATATATTATTATAAAACATATTGCAAATATAAATCATTTTATCCAATACCCTGACCCCCGTATATCTTTTATTTTTAACTTTTCAATGCTCAAAATAACCATAATAGGACCAGAATCGACAGGCAAAACAAAACTTGCACAGGCATTGGCATCCCATTTTGATGCAGTCTGGGAACCCGAATTGGCACGAGCATATATCGAAAATTTAAACAGAGCGTACACCTGTGAAGACGTCTGTGAGATAGCTCGACAGCAAATTGAGATTGAAAAGAGATACGAACAAAACAATACCGCTTACCAAATCGTTTTTTTTGATACAGATTTGGTTATTACCAAAGTTTGGTTAATGTACAAGTATCATTTGGTTCCCCAATTTATTACCCAAAGATTAAATAAAAAATTTACAAACCTGTATCTTCTTTGCGAACCGGACATACCTTGGAAACCGGACACTGTACGTGAGCACGGACATGATAGGGATTTTTTTTTCGATTGGTACAAAAAAGAAATAGAACACTTGAATATACCTTACGTCATTATTTACGGAACGGGCAAAAAACGATTGGAAAATGCCGTTGAAAAAGTACAAGCCTTTATCCTTGATAATCCGTAAATATTTCCATATATATACATTAAAAAAATGTACACTCGGATACGAAATATAAACAACCAATGACCCACATACTGCAAAACACCATATCGCAACTGTCAAACATTGAAAAGATGGATTACTTGTGCCGCAAAGAGGCAGATAAGTACCCTATGCCATCTACCGATGTTATAAAAGACATGGTAAAACTCATCAGAGCAATACTTTTCCCCGGATATTTTGGAGATGCCAACGTAAATCCTAAAAACATAGGAACACATATCGAAAAAAATATCCTTGAATTGCAAACTATATTAATTGGTCAAATTAAGTCGGGAATTTGTTTTCAGGACTCCACACAAAACTTTCATTGCAACGATTTACAAAAAATAGCAGACCATATATCTTCAAATTTTATAACTCGGCTACCCGATCTTAGAAGAGTTTTGCAAACAGACATCATCGCAGCTTACAATGGCGACCCTGCCGCAAAAAGCTACGGAGAAGTAATATTTTGCTATCCTTCCATCAAAGCCATTACAAATTACCGCATCGCAAATATATTGCTTACGCTCAACGTACCCATTATTCCGCGTGTAATAACCGAAATGGCACACTCAGAGACCGGTATTGACATTCACCCCGGCGCAACCATAGGCGAATACTTTATGATCGACCATGGTACGGGAGTAGTTATTGGCGAAACTTCAGTTATCGGAAATAATGTAAAACTTTATCAGGGAGTTACATTGGGAGCAAAAAGTTTTCCTATAGACAAAAACGGCAATCCCATCAAAGGAATAGATCGCCATCCGAAAATCGGGAACAATGTAATAATATATTCCAACTCAACCGTATTGGGCAATATAAAAGTAGGAAATAATGCCGTTATTGGTGGTAACATCTGGATAGATACCGATGTGCCGGAGGGAGCAAAATTATCTCAAAAAAAAAGAGATGAAGAAATTGCCGGAGAACAAAGAAAAGAATACAAAAAAGAGAAAAAATCGGGACACAAGGATTTGAAATACGACAAAAATACAGTATATATCCATGACAGAGCCACTTTTAAAATCTGTAAAAAATGCGACAGTAAATACGGTTGTAAAAAGTGCAGAGACAAATGGCAAAAAAAATACGGTAAAAAAATAGACAACAGAATTGTAATGCGATGACAGAATTTGATATGACAGCCAAAACTTTTAAAGGCTTGGAAGAAGTACTTGCTACCGAACTTATACAACTCGGAGCAAACAATGTGCAGATACAAAGACGCGCTGTAAGCTTTTCGGGAGACAAAACACTTTTGTATAAAGCAAACATACATCTCCGAACGGCTTCTCGTATTTTGAAGCCAATCCTCGTCTTTGAAGCCCCCAATGCCGACGCCGTATATGACAAACTCAAAAATTACCAGTGGGAAAATCATATGAATGTAAACACTACGTTTGCCATCGACTCCACTGTTTTTTCAGAAGATTTTAAACACTCCAAATACCTAACATACAGAGTAAAAGATGCTATTGTCGATTATTTTTCTGAAAAACACGACAAACGTCCTTCCGTAAGAATTGACAATCCGCAACTTATATTTAACATACATGTGTCGCATCACACTTGCACGCTCTCGCTAGACAGTTCGGGAGAATCTTTGCACAAGCGTGGCTATAAAAAGGCAAACACCGAAGCTCCCATCAACGAAGCGCTGGCAGCCGGGATGATTTTGTTGAGCGGATGGGAAGGAAAATCGGATTTTATCGACCCTATGTGCGGCTCAGGAACTATTTTAATTGAAGCTGGGTTAATTGCCCTCAATATCCCACCGGGAATATATCGTAAAGAATTTGCTTTTGAAAAATGGAAAGATTTTGACGAAGAATTATTCAACAAAATATACAACGACGATAGCAACGAACGTATCTTCAATTATAAAATTTACGGTTCGGACATATCTCCAAAAGCTGTCGGAATTGCCGTCGAAAATATTTCTAATGCAGGACTAAGCAAATATATTGAAGTAAAAATACAATCTGTACAGCAATTGGAGTCTCCATCAAAAAATTGTTTGATGATAACCAACCCCCCATATGGAGAAAGAATAAAACCTTCAGATCTGTATGCCATATACAGCAGTTTGGGTAAAACTTTAAAACATAAATTTATTGGAAACTCCGCATGGATTATAAGTTCCGATGAAAACGCACTTTTTAAAATCGGACTGAAACCATCAACCAAAATACCCCTCTTAAATGGTGCGCTAGATTGTCTGTTTTGCAAATATGACATTTTTCCCGGAAAAAGAAATGATTTTTTGGCTAAAAGATCATTCCAAAACGACAAAAAAAAGGAATATTAGTAATGGAATCAAAACAAGTAGCGCTCATTACCGGAGCAAGCAGCGGCATCGGCAAAGAAACGGCGACTTTGCTCCACACCTATGGATACAAAGTATATGGAGCAGCCCGAAGACTGGATGAGATGAAAGATTTGGAGATAAAAGGGATAACCACTCTCCCACTTGACATTACCGATGAGCAATCGGCAACCAGTTGCGTGAATCAAATCATCAAAACTGAAGGGCGGATTGATATACTTGTAAACAATGCCGGATATGGCTCGTATGGTGCCATAGAAGATGTAAAATTGGAAGAAGCACGCCGGCAATTTGACGTAAACATCTTTGGACTTGCACGCATAACCCAGCTTGTTTTGCCTTATATGAGACAACACAAATATGGAAAAATTGTGAATATCTCATCTATGGCCGGTAAAATATATACGCCGTTTGGAGGATGGTACCATGCAACAAAACACGCATTGGAAGGGCTTTCTGACTGTCTTCGATTAGAGACCAAATCATTTGGAATTGATGTAATAATAATAGAACCCGGCGGTATAAAAACCAATTGGGGCTTAATTGCCGCCGACAACCTGAGAAAAGCATCTGCGCGGGGAGCCTATTCTCAATCTACCGACAAAACGGCTGAGAATATGACCGAAATGTATCGGTCAAACAAACTATCGGATGTCTCCGTGATAGCCAAAACTATTCTGAAAGCCATAAAAGCATCAAAGCCCAGAACGAGATACGCTGTGGGATACATGTCGAAACTCTCCATTTTTGTTCGTACATATTTTGGAGATAGGATCTTTGACAGGGTGATAAAAATGATACTGTAATCAACACAAATTGTTATAAAAAGAAAATAAGGATATTACTTTCCCTCTCAATAAAAAAGAAATGATTATCTACCCCAATGCAAAAATAAATATCGGCTTGAATGTAGTAAAACGACGTGAAGACGGCTATCATGACATTGAAACTATTTTTTATCCTATTGGACTACACGATATTTTACGCATAACCCCCTTTGTAACCGATTCCGGATATCGTTTTTCAACTTCAGGAATCAATATTGGTGGTAAAGCTGAAAATAATCTGGTAATCAAATCGCTAAAACTACTTCAAAAGGAATATGCAATTCCATCGGTCGATATATCTCTTACCAAACAAATTCCATCGGGAGCCGGCTTGGGAGGAGGTTCTGCCGATGGTGCTTTTACATTGAAAGCGATAAACGAATTGTTTACCCTGCAATTATCACCCGAAAGATTGGAACAATTGGCGGCTACAATAGGAGCAGACTGCCCTTTTTTCATCAAAAATAGACCTACATACGCTACTGGAATAGGTAATGTATTTTCTCCGATAAATATTTTACTCAAAAACTATTGGTTGCTGTTGGTTAAGCCCGATATTTATGTTTCTACCGCAGCAGCATATAGCGATATTATCCCCACACCTTCAGATAAATTACTTCCCGACCTCATTCAGCTTCCTGTCAACCAGTGGAAATATTATATAAAAAATGATTTTGAAAAATCTGTATTTACAAAACAACCAAAAATAGGTATAATAAAGGATAAACTATACGATTTAGGAGCAGTGTATGCCTCAATGTCGGGTTCAGGAGCTGCTGTTTATGGTATTTTTTTAGAAAAACCAGAATATGAAAAACAGTTTGAAAAATTCTTCACATATTGCGATAAGATGAAGTAAGTTTTAAAAAAAGAAAGGTTGTCATCACGACAACCCAATCTTCAATTAACCTTAAATCTAATACCATGAAAAACACAATGCAAAAATACAAATTTTCCTGTTGCAAAACATTTTTTTCATCAAAAACAACGAATGTTTATATTTTATTGCGTTAATTATATATATTTTAATAAATACCCGTGTTTTTAGAATGTGAGTTAATTAATTTTCACGAATTTCCATGCTTTTTGTCTCAATTGTATCATATACATCCCTTTTGTCCATTTTCCTGTATCTATCGACATTACACCTCCCGACAAATTACATTCAAAAACTTTTTGCCCAAACACATTGTAAATTCGACAACCATTCCGACCACCTTGTATATAGAGCCTGTTACAAAAAGGATTGGGGAATATTTTAATATCATTCTTTTATATCAATAATTAAATTGAGTTCGTCCAATTGTACCGGATCTATCTGGGAGGGTGCATCAAGCATCACATCTCTACCCGAGTTATTTTTAGGGAAAGCTATACAGTCTCTAATGCTGTCCAATCCTGCAAACATTGATACAAATCGATCCAACCCGTAAGCCAATCCACCATGAGGAGGAGCGCCATATTGAAATGCTCCCATCAAAAATCCAAATTGTTGTTGAGCTTTTTCGGGAGTAAAGCCGAGCAGATCAAACATCTTTGCCTGCAACTCGCTGTCATGAATACGTATGGAACCCCCTCCGAGTTCCACACCGTTGATTACCATATCGTAAGCATTGGCTCTCACTGCTCCGGGATTGGAGTCGAGCAAATGTATGTCTTCAGGCTTTGGCGAGGTAAAGGGGTGATGCATAGCAAAAAAACGTTGTTCATCTTCACTCCACTCAAAGAGGGGAAAGTCAACTACCCAAAGGGGAGCAAACACATTTTTGTCTCGAAGTCCCAGCCTCTCACCCATTTCAAGGCGCAACTCACAGAGTGCTTTTTGAGTTTTTGATTTTGCTCCTGCCAAAATCAGTATCAAATCTCCTTTCTCTGAATGAAATATTTCGGAAATGTGTTTTAAGTCATCTTCAGAGTAAAATTTATCAACGGATGATTTTACGGTTCCATCCTCGTTACAGCGGATATAAACCAATCCCTTTGCATCTATTTGCGGACGTTTCACAAATTCGGTCAATTCGTCTATCTGTTTTCTGGTGTAGCCGGCACATCCTTTTGCACATATCCCACCAACATATTCTGCATCGTCAAACACGCCAAAATTATGCCCCGAAACAACGTCTTTGAGTTCAACAAATTTCATATCAAATCGTAAATCGGGTTTATCCGAGCCGTAATATTTTATTGCATCGGCATAAGTCATACGTAAAAAGGGTTCGGCAATTTCAATCTCTTTCAGTTCTTCGAAAAGAAATTTTGTCATCCCTTCAAAAGTATCCAATACGTCTTCTTGCTCCACAAAAGCCATTTCGCAGTCTATTTGTGTAAATTCGGGCTGCCGATCGGCGCGCAAGTCTTCATCTCGAAAGCACTTTACTATTTGAAAATAGCGGTCGAAACCCGAAACCATCAGCAATTGCTTGAGGGTTTGAGGGGATTGTGGTAATGCGTAAAATTGCCCCGGATTCATACGTGAAGGTACTACAAAGTCTCTTGCTCCTTCGGGAGTAGAGCCTATCAAAACAGGGGTTTCTACCTCCAAAAATCCTAATGTATCCAAATAATGGCGAACGGCAATAGTCATTTTATGCCTCAACTCCAGATTGGCTCTTATCGAATTTCTTCTGAGGTCTAAATATCTGTATTTCATCCGGAGTTCGTCGCCCCCGTCGGTATTGTCTTCTATGGTAAATGGAGGAGTTTTAGCTTGGTTGAGTATCTTTAATGATTCAACTAATATTTCTATCGCTCCGGTGGGGATGTTGGTATTTTTATTGCTTCTTTCCGAAACTATTCCCTTTACTTGAATCACATATTCGCGCCCTAAGTGGTTGGCACGTGCGCAAAGTTCTTCGTTTATTTCTTGATTAAAAACCAATTGGGTAATTCCGTATCTGTCACGAATATCTATAAAGGTCATTCCTCCCATTTTGCGGCTGCGCTGTACCCATCCTGCTAGTGTTACCTGTTGTTTTACATCGGCAAATCGAAGTTCGCCACAAGTTTTTGTCCTGAACATCTATATTTTATTTATGGTAATCAAAAAAAAATGATTGTTTATAAGTTTAAAATACAAAAGTATAAAAAAATAAGAGAGGTTGTTCTTTCATTTTATTTTTAAATATTTTTTTCTGCAAACAAACATGCAACTGTCTTGCTGCTGGTAAAGCAAGACGGTTACTTATTTGTGATTTTGGGCATAAATCGCTCTTTCAAAAAAGGAAAAACTACGGACGGATAAATTTCGATAAGGCCCTCTCTTCCGAGAACAATGACGCCGTATTGATAAATGCCAGTTGTGAATATGCTTGTGGAAAGTTTCCAAGTTGTCTTTTGGTTTTAAAATCCAAATCTTCGCTGTATAATCCCAAATGGTTGGAATATTGTATCATTGAGTCTAAAACAGTTTGTGCTTCCTGCTCCTCTCCAATAACAAAAAGTGCCTCTATCAGCCAAAATGTACAGATGGTAAAAGAAGAAGATGGCGATCCGAAATCGTCTTCGGCTTTGTATCGGTACATCAATCCTTCGTGCATCAAATTTTCTCGAATGGCTTTGACAGTTTTAACAAACCTATCGTCTTTTGCATCGATAAATCCGTAATACTGCATCAAGAGCAGCGAGGAGTCGTAATCTTTGTTTTCATAGGCTTGCGTAAAGCATTGTGTCTCTTCGTTCCATCCTTTAGAAAACACCTCTTCCTTTATTTTGTCTGCCTCGACACGCCATTTGGCGGCATATTCGTACTTGTTTACCAAATCGGCAATGGAGCAGGCTCTGTCCAACGCTACCCAACTCATTACTTTTGAAAACACAAAGTTCAGTTCTTTGGTACGAAATTCCCAGATACTTTGATCTACGCTCTGCCACGAGCCCATGACCATCCTCACTATATTGCGTACTATCTCCCACATCTCCTCTACATCGTCTTGTGTGCCGGGGAAGTAAAGGTAATATTTGTATATCACATCCATCAGGTAGCCAAGCGAATCGTTTTGTATTTGATAGTACGCGGCGTTGCCTATACGCACAGGCAACGAGTTTTCGTAGCCTGATAAATGATTGAGGGTCTCTTCAGTCAGCTCGCGTTCACCCCTAATGCCGTACATTATCTGATATACATCGTCTCTTGACTTGAGAATACGCTTGATAAAGCCTATGAACTGTTTGGCGGCATTTTCGTATCCCATAAAGAGGAGGGTTTCGATAGACATAGAAGCATCGCGCAGCCAGCAAAAACGATAGTCCCAGTTGCGGCTCTCGCCAATGGTTTCGGGCAAACTGGTGGTGAGTGCTGCCAATACTGCTCCCGAATTTTGATAGGTCATCAACTTGAGTACGAGCAGGCTACGTCTTATCATCGCATCGTATTGAGTATATCGCCTTCCCCTATTGATCCAATTGAGCCAATATACTTTAGTACGCTGATACTCCAAATGTACGCGGTGGATATCTACAGACACCAATTTTTGATTGTAAGAGAGAAGAAAAAAACAGTCATCGGTCAGGGCAAAACTTTTACCGTTTATTACCCATTCAAAGTCAATATCGGTATAAAGATATATTTTGTCTTCTCCATCTTCCACCGAAGCGGTGCGGATATAGTTTTTAAAAATGGTGTGCTCTACTTGCTCGCGGGCATAATTCATACGGGGATCGTAATTTATTTGCACTTTTGGAGTTCCCCGAAGCAGACGGATGTAGCGGTAAATTTCGGGAGGCAGGTAGTGTTTGCTGTACTCCACTTCGTATCGGGGCATAAAGTCTATCACCTCAAAAGCTCCCTCGGGTGCCTCAAAGGTTGTAGAGAGTATATTTGTATCTTTGACATACTTTTGTAAGATTTTGTATTCGCTGCCTACGGTAAATCCAAAACTTCCCCCTATTTGCGGGTCGAGTAGCGCCGAAAATACCGAGGACGAATCAAAATCGGGCAAACAAAGCCAATCGATACTTCCTTTTTGCGATATTAAGGCCGCTGTGCGGCAATTTCCTATTACTCCGTAGTCTAAGTTGTTCATCATTTTCTCCTATTTTTTCAAACACCTCTGAGTGGCGTTGCTTTTTTACTATTGTTGGCCGTGTTATATCTATTTTTTACAAAAAAAAACGATTTTGCATACCAATACAAAACCGCTTTTTCAATGTCTTGCTATTAGCTCTTAGTGGCATCCACATCCGCTGCTGCCGCAACCATCATCGTCGCATCCGCCATCTCCGCATCCGCATCCACCGCTGCCAAACAAGGCGTTTATTTCATCTTGGGTTGCTTCGCGGGTATTTAATATTTTGCCTTTAAAGTGTAGGGTTTCTCCCGCCAGCGGATGGTTTAAGTCCACTCGAACGTGTTTCTCGTCTATTGATACTATTTGAGCCTGCACACGGTTACCTTCGTTGTCCATCAGTGGCACCACGTTTCCTTCAAATATCATCTCCTCGTCCAGCTTACCGCTTATTTCAAATACTGAACGGTCTAAATCTATTATTGCCTCGTCATCGTACTCTCCGTAGGCATCTTCGCTTGTAAGAGTAAAGTCAAAATTACTCCCTATTTCCAGATCGGTCAAATACTCTTCAAATTTGGGAAGCATCATCCCTACTCCGTAAATAAAATTCAGAGGTTTTTCGGGAGTTGCGCGCTCCATCAGTTCTGGCTGTCCGTTTTCGCCATCAACGTATAGTTCGTATTCGGCATCTACTACTGTTTGTGGTTTAATTTTCATCTGTTTATTTTAATTATTTGTTATTTAACTGTTTGGACAATAGCTCCAATTTTTACAGAAAACATATGGCAATGAGCTATTATAACTTAATACCACGTAACATTGTTCGTGTAGCCACCTCTACTTCCCTGCTTTTCGTATTTCAGGTCGCGTAGCATACTGGCATTTACACCTATTCTGAAACTGTAAGTTTTGTATGGACCAAAAGGTACCATACTTCCTGTGAGTGTCCAGCAGTGAAGATTACGGGTAATATTGAATACGGTATAGCTGAATTGTTTTGCCTCAAAATCGTAAGAGGTAGAACCTGATATTTGCCAACCAGGGGTAAGTTGTAAATTACCTGACAAATTCAGATTCTGTGTAAATTTCCGCCCATATTCCATCTTTTCATAATTAAATTTGGAGTTATCGTCGCTGTATCGCACAGTATAGTTTATCGACAAACTCCAAGGTATATTAACCCTTTCGTAACCATCTTCATCTTTCTCGCCGCTACTCAATTTTTGTTTGTCTCCTCCTTCCACCAATTTATCGTTTACATTTTCGTCTTTGAAACTCTCATCTTCTTCATTCTGATTGTCGGTGGAGTTTATTTTTTTCTTTTTGTCCGATTTCTTTTTAAAAGTTTGGTCTGAAAGTGTGTAAGAAAAAGAGGTTCCCGTACCAAGAAAGCGGGGAAATTTCCCGTAATTCCATCGGAGTTTGTTTATTCTCACCGGATTTCCTGAACTGCTCAAGCCGTACATATACGGGTCGAATGCCATACTCAAACTGATGTTGTACGATTTACCAAACTTCAGACGCAGTGATGTAGAAAAATTGGACCACTGCATAGAGTCTGCCGCCATATTATAACTGCCGCTTATCGAAAGATTGTCTATCAAACTAATGATTCTGGTGGCGTCTGCCTTGGTGGTATCGTTGGGGTTGGCCACTTTCATCTCTAGGTTGTTTCCCAACGAAAAGTTCACACTACCCGATTTACCTCTACCCGGACCACCGTACACGGTATTGGAAAATCTGGAGTAATACACCTGTTCCTCAATTATCTTCGTATTGTCTTTGGGGTCGACCGTACGCTTGGTATATGAATCCCATACACCCCAAAAAGGATCTCCAAAATCGGGATTGTAGCCCAATCCGATGCTGGGGGTAAGCACATGGCGGATTTTTTGTATGTTATCTCCAAAAATACTCTTGAGAGGGGTGTAAAAGCCGTATAGCGTAGTATTGGCAGAAAGCCCCGTATTAAAACTACCGTTTCGGGCAAATCCGTAAACAGTCTCTTGCACCTCTTTGCCGGTACGTTTTGCTTCGTTCCATTCCCAACTTTTCTGGACCGTCTTTAGTGACCATCGCTCCTGATAGTTTGCCGATGCCGAAACTGTAATGTATTTGAGTATGTTGAACGATGCCGAAATGGGAATACTGTGCTGCATACCGTTACGCCAATCTTCAGCCAACGATGATTTTAGCAGCAAATATTCCTTAGTATTGATGCTGTTGGACATTGTACCCGAATACGATAGCGATATTTTTTCGTACCAGCGTTCTTTTCCTATAGCATTCTTTCGTTTCAAAGGATAAATTCGGCTCATTGAGATAGAGACATTGGGCAGTGTTAAACTAATGGTGGAGTCTCTTGTGCGCTGATTTATCAACATAGAACCCGAAATCGAAAACGGATTGTTGGGGAAACGCTGCGAAAAAGAGATGCTCGATCCTTTGGTATTTTCGGCATTTACGGGAGAATAATAACTGTTTATGTTGCTTCGATTGTATCCACTTGTCGAAAAATTTACACCGGCACTAAAGGTACGAAACGGGTTCACTTTGGGATTCTGCGAGTGTGTCCAACTGATACTCATATTTTTATACTTGCTATAATCGGGCAAATCGCGTTCACTGGTAACATCTTCGCGGTAGGTAAAATTCAAACTTCCATTATATTTATATCTTTTCAGATAATTTGATCTGATACCTATCCCCCACGTACCTTTGAAGTAAATATCTCCCGTAACATCCAAATCGGCATAGTCGCTGAGGGCGAAATAATACCCACCATTGGTCAAACCATACCCTCGTTCATGGTCGGTTTCAAAGTTGGGCATCTCTATGCCAGAAGAGTATTTGGAGTTAAAAGGAAAATACCCAAACGGAATATAGAGCGGCAGCGGAATATCGAGTAAAACTATATTGGCATAGCTGGTTGCGATATAGCTTCCCGGCTTTACTTTTGCTTTGGACAGGCTAAGATAAAAGTGAGGATGATCATGGTCGCTGCAAGTAGTATATTTCCCGTCCACCATACATAGGGCGTCTTCTTCGTTTTTTTTGGTTCTGTCACTCAAAATATATGCTTCACCTTGCTGCGTTACCGCCTGTCGTATATATCCTTTTTTTGTTCGAAGGTTGTAGGTTAGTTGCTTGGCAGAGTAAGGCTCGCCGTCTCCCTCCGTAAATATAGGGTTGCCGGTAACAACCCCCAGCGTATCCAAAGTCCCTTGAGCGTAAATCAAACTGCTATCCATCTTTACCCTGACAAGATTGGCTTTGAGATTGATTTTTTTGTAATGAATATCTGCGTTTCCGTGTAAAAAACCGGTGCCGTCGCCAAAAATTTCTATGGAATCGGTGGCAGTATAAGATATTTCGCTGTCTATTTGATTGGGATCGGCTTTAGCTACTGGTATGGATGTAGTATCGTTTTTGTTTACCGTTCTTGTGGTATCGGAAATATTTTTATTCAATGTAGCAACAGGCTTTGGCGTTGTTTGCTGTGCAAAAATCGCAACTGTAGCAGACAAATAAAGTACCAAAACAAAAAAAGCATGTGATAATATGCTATGTAAACACTTATATAAAAGCATTTTATATATAAAGCAGTCTAAAGTAAAAATTCTTGCAAATTTAACTAAAAAAAAAAAATTCGACGACAATTATACTTTTTTTTATGATTAATTTGATATTTTAGAACTTATAGATTTATTCTACCACAATAAAATTAGTAATTTTGCGTGAGAATTATAAAATAATAATTGTGTGCTAAATCAGGTTAAAATATACCTTGTTGGTTTTAAACGTTATATCTATCCTGTTAAGTATTTATTTTGGGATATTTTTTTAAAAAAACATAAAATGCTTATATTAACCGTATATTCCTAATTTTAAAACTCTGCACATCATAATATATTTACATCATAATATTTTGATTTTTCAAAGATGAAAAAAACTGTAAAAAAAATCTGCTTTCTATCTCTTTTTACCCTGTTTTTGTCGGTATCTTCTGCTGGTATTGCTTCTGCAGGAACTTTTACAGTAGTGATAGATGCCGGGCATGGCGGACACGATGCCGGAGCGATAGGCAAATACTCTAAGGAAAAAAATCTGAATCTATCCGTATCACTTTTACTGGGAAGGATGATAGAAGAGAATCATTCCGATGTCAAAGTCATTTATACGCGTAAGTCTGATTTTTTTCTCACACTACAAGAAAGAGCAGACATTGTAAATAAAAACAGCGCCGACGTATTTTTTTGTGTACACACCAACGCCAACAACAATTCGTCGGCTCGTGGCACCGAAACTTATACCCTTCGCGCCAACGGCAGCCGTACCGATGGTAACCTGGAAGTAGCTATGCGCGAGAACTCCGTAATGCTTTTGGAAGATGACTACAAAACCCGATATCAGGGATTCAATCCACAGTCGGTAGAGTCGTACATTATGTTTGATCTGATGCAAGACAGGTATTTGGACAGGAGCGTACAGCTGGCCGATTTGATTCAAAGAGAATTTGTAAAACTGGGGCGTTACAACCGAGGAGTTCAACAAGCCGGATTTTGGGTACTTTACAAGTCGGCCTGCCCAAGTGTGCTGGTAGAGATGGGGTTTATATCTAATCGAAACGAAGAAACCTATCTAAATTCAGATAAAGGTCAAAAAGAGATTGCCTCCGGACTTTACAGAGCATTTGTGCAATTTAAAAAGGATCATGACAAAAAGGCCGGAATCATTCCCAATGCAAAAAGTAATGATTCAAATAGCAACAAGCCCGCCCAAACCACCCCTCAGACACTACCAGACAACGTGAAAGAAGATAAAAATTTGCCGGTAACCGATACAAAAGACAGCATTGAAGGTGAATCATCTAAAACTAAAACAAAGAAAAAAAACACAATATACAAGGTACAGATATTTGCCACCAAAAATAAACTGAAAAGTAATTCCGCTAAATTTAAAGGACTGAAAAATACGGAATACTATGTTGAAAAAGGGTTGTATAAATACACTTACGGCAAATGCAGTACCATTCAAGAAGCAAATGAGATAAGAAAGTCCATCACAAAAAAATTTCCACAAGCATTTGTCGTGGAATTTAACGACGGCAAAAGAATTTCTATTCAATAACCGGAATTATTCATTTTAACATCTACTACCCACTTGTCTATTTATATTCATTATAAATAAGAAAAGGCTGTCAAAAAAAAAAATGTATCAAAAAAAAACCTCATTAACAAACACTTATCATACTTAAAATGTATATATCACACTTTTTGATTACAATATGTCAAATGCTTTATTATCAAACAGATTCTATCCTGTATGCCATAAAATCACCTAACTATCAACAAATTAAACAAACATTCTGTTTTTCAATCAATTAAATATTTTTTAAAATTGCAAAAATAAATGCTGTTTGTTTTTATAGAAAAGAATAATGATATTTGTAAAATAAAAGTTACCGCAAATCAACGCTGCAATTGAGGTAATTCTTATTTTTTTCTTATAAACTATTAACTTCGACTCATTATTTGGTCGTTTTTTTTGTCCCATTTTATTTTATATTTTTCAAAGATGAATCACGAACAGTTGTGGAATGAATGCTTGCAAATTATCAGCGATAATATCCCTGAAGTCTCTTTTAAAACATGGTTTGCCCCTATACAAGCTGTTAGTTTTAAAGATAAAGTATTTGTTTTGCAAGTTCCCAGCTCATTTTTTGTAGAATATATAGAAGAAAAATATATCGATTTGCTCGGAATGACGCTTGCCCGCGTTACCGGCAAAGGAACCGTTTTGGAATATAGGGTACTTATTGACAAAACCAATGGTAAAGAGACACAAATTCCAGGGTCGAATAATGCATTCACGCCTAGCAGCTCCCCAAAAAAAACTGCTGACAAAGCAACAATAGTTTCTCCCTATCAGCGATTACAACTTCCCGAGATTGACCCTCAATTGAACTATTCGTACAATTTCGATTCGTTGATAGCGGGAAAAAGCAACGAATTGGGACGTACCGCAGGTATGAGCATAGCTTCTAATCCAGGGAAAACAGCTTTTAACCCACTTTTTGTATATGGAGTGTCGGGGGTAGGCAAAACACATCTCGCCAATGCAATAGGGGTTATGACAAAAAAAACAGACTCTACCAAGCGAGTGCTTTATGTCTCTGCCAATACATTTCAAATACAATATACCGATGCGGTAAGAAACAATACGCAAAACGATTTTTTGAACTTTTACCAGACCATTGATGTACTCATCATTGACGATATTCAAGAATTTGCCGGTAAAACCGGAACACAAAATACTTTTTTCCATATTTTCAACCATCTGCACCAAACAGGAAAACAACTCATCCTTACCGCAGACCGCTCTCCTTTGAGTATGGAAGGGATGGAACCCCGTCTGCTAACAAGATTCAAGTGGGGACTTTCGACCGAAATGGAAAAGCCCGATTTGGAACTGAGAAGAAATATTCTTAAAAATAAAATTTATCGTGACGGATTGGAAATATCCGAAGAGGTAGTTGATTTTATTGCCAAAAACGTTACCGACAATGTTCGCGATTTGGAAGGTGTACTCATATCGCTGCTCGCCCACTCTACCCTTGCCAACCAACCGATTGACCTTGCTTTGGCTGAAAAAATTGTTGGAAGAATAGTGTCGGTTACTTCAAAAACAAATACGATGGAAGAGATTCGTCAGGTTGTTTGTGACTACTTCAAACTCTCTATAGATGCTATTTCTACCAAATCACGCAAAATGGAAGTGGTACAAGCAAGGCAGATTGCTATGTTTTTTTCGAAACAACTGACCAAAAACTCACTCTCTACCATCGGCAAATATATAGGACAACGAGACCATGCTACAGTACTGCATGCCTGCAAAAAAGTAGAAGATTTGATGGAAACCGACAAATATTTTCGCCAAAATGTATTGGAGATAGAAGAAAAATTAAAAAAATAAAAAACAAACAACAACGTCAAAAAAAAGGACTGTTTTCTCACAGGGAAAACAGTTCTTTTTTTATCATGACAACAGTTTTTATATTTACTTTTACAGCTCCCAAGCTAACGCACTTGCCCCCAAAATGGCAGCATCAGACTCTTTTAGTTCCGAGAAAATGAGTTTTACCTTTCCTTTCCAAATTTTCAGAACATTTTTCTCCAAATTTTCATAGATTGGTTTGTAAATCAAATCTCCAGCTTTAGTAAGCCCTCCAAACAGGATAATTGCCTCTGGAGCGCTAAAGGCAATAAAATCAGCCAACGTTTCACCTAAAATTTTCCCCGTATGCTGGAATATCTCTTGAGCTATTTCATCTCCTTTCACGGCAGCATCAAAAACATCTTTAGAAGTAATATCGTCTGATTTTAAAGCACGTAAAAGGCTATTTTTATCTGATTTTTCCAACATCTCTCTTGTAGTGCGGGCTACTCCGGTGGCAGAAGCATATGTTTCCAAACAACCATGCCTACCACAACCGCACAAGCGTCCATTTCCGGTTTTGTCCACAATCACATGTCCGAGTTCTCCAGCAAAACCATCGTGTCCGTAAACAATTTTACCATCAATCACTATACCGCTTCCAACTCCTGTCCCAAGCGTAATCATAATAAAATTTTTCATCCCCTTTGCTGCACCATATACCATCTCGCCCACAGCGGCGGCGTTGGCATCGTTAGTTATAGCTGCGGGAATATTAAACGACTCCTCCAACAATGTTGCAAATGGTACAATACCTTTCCAAGGTAAGTTAGGTGCAAATTCAATATTGCCTGTATAATAATTTCCATTCGGACAGCCGGCACCAATTCCTTTTATTTGTTCCATCCCCCCCACGGCATTTACCAATACGTTAATACCCGACTTTAACTCTTTGATGTAACTATCTATATTGGGTTCGTCGGTGTTGATGGCTCCTTGCGATAAAACAGAACCTCGTGCATCTACAATCCCAAACTTGGTGGTAGTACCTCCCATATCAATACCTATTACATAGGGTTTTTCTTTCATGGTTTAATTTTATTTTTTTTATTCTTATTACATACAGAATGGGCAAATCAAAGTAACTATCAACCTTGTGTAAAATTACTTTAACTTGCCCATTCCATAATTTATTATAATTTTCGATTTCTAAATGGATAACAATATCTGTTTTGCAAATATTGTTGATAGTTTATTCTTTTTCTGATGTATCTTTTTGCGATAACATTTCTGTTGAAATATCTGTGTTTACATTTTTATACCCTACCAAGCCGTAAAATAGCAAGTAAGCCAAGCAAACCAGCATTACCCAGTAGCTGTTCAGATAGCCAAAATGGTCGGAAACGAATCCTTGTATAAGCGGTACAATGCCTCCACCCATAACCATAACCATAAATATTCCCGATGCAGCAGCAGTATATTTGCCCAACCCTTCAACGGCCAAATTAAAAATTCCACCCCACATAATGGAGGTACACAATCCTGTCAAAATAAAAAACATAACGTTTATAGGTACCTTTATCGTTGTAAACGAGAAAGTATTGGTCAAGGCAGGCATATTTACGGTAGTTGAAGTCGGCATATAGATACCGAACAGCATAAATACGATGCCCAAAGCCGAAACAAAAGTAAGCATCGTTTTGCTGGAGATTTTTGCTCCTACCGATGCTCCCACCAAACGTCCGACAAGCATCAACAACCAATATATGCCCACCACAATACCTGCAGTTCCTGCATCAATACCCAATCCTGCGTTAGCATCGGTCGTAGGAGCTGTCATAAACAAATTTGCCGTACTCGGAATCCCTACTTCAACGCCCACGTAAATAAAAATGGCAATGGCTCCCAAAATGAAGTGACGGAAAGAAAGGGGGCTGTATTTATCTTTTACGGTTTTTATTACCGATTTTTCCATATGTGGCTCCGGTATATCTACAAATAATAATACCACAAACGCTACAGCGAATATTCCCATTGCCAAAAATAGGGCGGGGCTTGCCTTTTCGATGGTTCTGCCTGCTACATCACCCATAAGATAGCCTACCAATATAGGAACAATGGTAGCCCCAATAGAATTGATGGAACCGCCCCACTGAATCAATTGATTCCCTTTGTTACCTCCTCCTCCAAGAGTATTCAACATTGGGTTTACTACGGTATTGAGCATACACATAGAAAAGCCGGCAACAAATGCTCCCAACAAATATACAGAGAAACTACCTACCTGACCCGAAAGCCATTGGATGCCGACTCCGATAAAACCTACGGCAACAGCCATTAGAGCTAATTTTTTGTAACCGATTCTTTTTAGCATCATACCGGCAGGTATCCCCATAAAGGCATAAGCTATAAAATTTGCTAAAAATCCTAATTGTGATTCAAAATTGGACGCTCCAAATTGCTTGGCAACAATTACCCCCATCGGACTTGGCAGCCCGGTAACAAAGGATATCATAAAAAACAGGGCGAACATCATTGCTATCGGCAATGCATAATTCTTCTTTTCTGCAACGTTTGTCATAAATTATTATTATTATTTGTGTTAATTGAAAGTCCAAAGATAAATAATTTCGTTCAATTGATACACCAACCTCAACTATAATTTTTTAAAAAAATAAAAATAGTACTCTGTCATAAACAATCAAATAATTGAAAACCTAAATACTTAACAGTCTTAAATAGTATAATATAGTCCAATAATTGTTTTATTCGCTATTGTTTTTCATCAATAAATAAACATATCGTAAGTTTTTGTTTATTTTTTATCAGTTTTTCTTTGGATATTGAAAAAACATACTAACTTTGCATTCAAAATTAGTACCACCAATGAATCATTACAGTTTTACATATTTTTATTTTTACTTTTACTTCAATAAGTGAGAGCAGGATATTATGTGTAATAAAAAACATCAGTAAATAAACGATAAAAATAAAAAACATTATAAAATCCTGCTCTCAAGCAGGATTTTTTTATAAGCACATACAAAAGAAATAAAAATGAAAAAAGTTGCAATACAAGGAGTAAGTGGCGCTTTTCACGAAATAGCGGCGAGAGAATTCTTTTATGGTGAAGAGATAGAAATTGTACCATGTCTTACCTTTAAAGAGCTATTTAAAGAGGTGATGCTGCAAAACGATTTGATAGGGATTGTTGCAATAGAAAACACCATTGCCGGAAGTTTGCTGCAAAATCACAATCTGATGCGCGAAAGCGGATGTAAAATAGTGGGAGAACACAAACTGCGGATTCAACATCATTTGGCAGTTTTGCCCGGACAAGAATTAGAAACAATCACTGAGGTTCAATCCCACCCCATCGCATTGATGCAATGTGAAGATTTTCTCGAAAGACACAAGCATTTAATAGCCGTAGAGTGTGAAGATACGGCATTGGCAGCCCAAGAAATTGCGGAAAAGCAGGTAAAAGGAAGAGCGGCCATATGCAGTAAATTGGCAGCCGAAATGTATGGACTTAAAATTATTGCCGAAGAAATTGAAACCAACAAACGAAACTTTACCCGTTTTTTGATAGTTGCCAAACCCGAATTGGCTGACGAATTAATCAAAGATTCTGTTTTAGATAAATCTTCTGTAGTTTTTACCCTCCCTCACCAATCCGGTTCGCTGTCACATGTGCTTTCGGTACTCTCTTTTTACAATATGAATCTTACCAAGATACAGTCGCTCCCCATTTTGGGTCGCGAATGGGAATACCAATTTTACATCAATCTCACATTTGACGACTATGTGAGGTATCGGCAATCTTTAGACGCAATACGTCCGCTGACAGGAGATTTTATTATTTTGGGAGAATACAAAGAGGCACCTACACCGTCTTAACCACCATTAAAAATATATTTGTCGAATAATTACAAATAAAAAAGGGTCAAAAAAAAATATAAATATGGAAGCCAAAGAACAATATATCAAAAAGCAAGAACATCCTCTTCAAAAAACTGCCCCAAAAGCCATTCGACCGGCAAACCGCCTGAATTCTGTCTCTGAATACTATTTTTCAAAAAAGCTACGCGAAGTAGCCGAAATGAATGCGCAAGGGAAAAACGTACTGAGCTTGGGGGTGGGTAGCCCCGACATGCCTCCTTCGGACGAAGCCATCGAGACACTTTGTGCCGAAGCACACAAACCAAATGTTCATGGATACCAACCGTACATAGGTATTCCCGAATTACGACAAGGCTTTGCCGACTGGTATAAAAAATGGTATGAGGTAACGCTGAATCCAAATTCCGAAATTTTACCCCTTATCGGGTCAAAAGAAGGTGTATTACACATTACACTTGCATTTGTCAATCCGGGAGAAAGCGTACTGGTACCCAATCCCGGATACCCCACCTACATGTCGGCAAGCAAAATTTGCGAAGCCAATGTTATCTCTTACAATTTGGATGAAGACAACAACTGGGAACCGGATTTTGAGGCATTAGAGAAAATGGAGTTATCTGACGTGAAATTGATGTGGACAAACTACCCCAATATGCCTACAGGAGCCAGTGCAAGCGTAAAACTTTTTGAAAAATTGGTCGCATTTGGTAAAAAACACAACATCGTCATTTGCAACGACAATCCTTATAGTTTTATTTTAAATGACGAAAAATTAAGCATTCTTTCGATAGAAGGTGCCAAAGATATTTGTATAGAACTCAACTCTATGAGCAAATCACACAATATGGCAGGATGGCGTATGGCAATGCTGGCTTCTAACGAGCAGTTTGTGAAGTGGGTACTCGATGTAAAATCGAATGTTGACAGCGGTATGTTTCGCCCTATGATGGTAGCCGCGACAAAAGCGCTGCAAGCTAGCAGGGAGTGGCATAACGAGATGAACAGTATTTACAAAAAAAGGCGAGAAAAAGCATTTGAAATCATGGATATTTTAGAATGTAAATACGATAAAAATCAAGTAGGAATGTTTGTTTGGGGAAAAATTCCGGATAAATGGAACAGCGAAGTAGAGCTGACAGACAAATTACTCTATGAAAATCACGTATTTATCACTCCCGGATTTATTTTTGGAGACAAAGGCAAAGGATATGTACGCATTTCGCTGTGTGCAAATGAGAATACGCTGCAAGAAGTAATTCTAAGAATAAAACACCCGAAAAATATTTAAAATATCAGAATAAATTAATTTACAAATAATTATAAACCACACATAAAAGCCGTCTCCTCTCGCGGTTTTCCTCTTTTTTTTTGAAAGAGTTTGAGAGTGAAAAATTATGGAATTTGAATCAATATTATTACCCGGAGTAAATCCGGAGGGTCCGATGATAATTGCCGGGCCATGCAGTGCCGAAACAGAAGAACAAGTACTTACTACCGCCAAAGACATCGCAAAACAAGGAATTAAAATATTTCGCGCCGGAGTATGGAAACCCCGAACCAAACCGGGCGGATTTGAAGGCGTAGGAACACCGGCATTGGAATGGCTAAAAAAAGTAAAATCAGAATTAGGCATGTACACGGCTGTAGAAGTAGCAACAGCCAAACACGTTCGCGAAGCGTTGGCAGCAGATGTGGACATCCTTTGGATTGGAGCCAGAACAAGTGCTAATCCCTTTTCGGTACAAGAAATTGCCGATGCTTTAGAAGGAACCGATATCCCCGTTTTGATAAAAAATCCTGTGAATCCTGACGTCGATTTGTGGATAGGAGCCATCGAACGAATTTACAACGCCGGAGTAAGAAAGATTGGAGCCATTCATCGTGGTTTCAGCTCGTACGATAAAAAGATATACCGAAATCTCCCCCAGTGGCATATCCCTATCGAACTTCACCGTCAAATACCTAATTTGCCTATCATTTGCGACCCCTCTCACATTGGAGGGAAAAGAGAACTAGTAGCGCCCATTTCACAGCAGGCTATGGATTTGAATTTCGACGGATTAATTATTGAAACTCACTGCAATCCCGAAAAAGCATGGAGCGATGCCGCACAGCAAATTACTCCCGATGTACTCGAATTGATATTGGAATCAATCGTTATCCGCGACACCAAACAATCTACCGAAAGTTTGAACAGACTACGAAATCAGATAGACAGCCTCGACAACGACCTATTGGAACTGCTTGCAAAGCGTATGCGCGTATCGCAAGAGATAGGACAATACAAAAAAGAACACAATATGCCCATACTTCAAGCACAACGATACGAAGAAATATTAGAAAATCGCATACAGCAAGCCATAAAGATGGGTATGAGTGACGAGTTTATGAAAACCGTATTGATTGCCATCCATGAAGAGTCGGTACGACAACAGATGCTGATTATGAAATAAAAATATTTTATGTATATTTGTAGAGATTTAACGCCAAATTTTCACTTTAATGGAAAACAAAAAAATGATTCGCCCCGTCAACGGGATAAAGCTGGCAGGTGTCTGCGCCGGAATTGCCAACTACTTTAGCTTTGATGCAACAATTGTTCGGATAATTTACGTTTTGCTCTCTCTGTTCTCCGCCGGATTTCCAGGAATTTTGCTCTACCTGCTACTGATGCTACTGATGCCTAAAGAGGGTTCGCCAAAAGCCATAGAACAATCCGCATCAAAACCGGACAAACAATAGACCAAAACATCCGATTCACTTAGTAAATTATCCTTTGACACCATTTTGAAAATGGTTTATTAATCATTGTAATTGTAACAAGATAACCGATGATATTTAGAACTAATTATCATAGCCACAATGTATTTTGCGACGGACGCGCTTCGATGGAAACTTTTGTACAATTTGCCATAGCCAAAGGCTTAAAACAATACGGATTTTCCTCGCACTCCCCCCTTCCGTTTCACACTTCGTGGAATATGGATTTGGATAATCTCCCTTACTACAAGCAAGAGTTTAAACGTCTGAAGAATAAGTACTTAAAAGATATTGACCTCAAAATTGGCTTGGAGATGGATTATATCCCCGATTTTTTTGGAGCGACAAATAATAATCTGTACCAAACGGACGATTTGGATTATATGATAGGTTCGGTACACTATCTAGATAAACTCCCCTCTGGCAGCTTTTTCAGTATCGACGGTAATTTTTACGATTTTCAAAAAGGGGTGGATTTACTTTACGATGGAGATATAAAAGCGCTGACCAACCGATTTTTCGGGGCCGTACGAGATATGATAGAAGAAGGAGGATTCAACATTGTAGGCCATATGGACAAAATATCGCTAAACGGGCGAAACTACAAAGAATTTGATATCCAAGACAAACAATATATTCAAAATATTTCGGAAATTTTACAGCTGATAAAAAATAAAGGAATAATTTTGGAAATAAACACCAAATCTTTCCTCGAAAAAGGATTAACTTATCCCGATATCCGTTTTTTTCCATTAATTAGCGAGCTCAAAATTCCTATCGTAGTATCTTCCGACTGCCATTACCCAGATAAAATATGCGATGGATTTGAGCCAGTTTACAAAATACTGAAAGAGGCGAAACTGAACGAGTTGATGGAGCTGAAAGGGAAAATTTGGAATACAGCCCCCCTACCCTTTTAACCAAAAAGTTATACTATGCTATAGTTTTGTAATGCAATTCAAGATAGAATCTCCATACAAGCCCACAGGTGATCAGCCCGAAGCCATCAAACAATTGGTAGAAGGTGTCAATGCCGGCATTCCGTTTCAGACATTGCTGGGTGTTACAGGCTCAGGCAAAACATTTTCTATAGCTAATGTAGTAGAAAGAGTTCAGAAACCAACATTGATTTTGAGCCACAATAAAACACTTGCCGCACAGCTTTACAGCGAGTTCAAATCTTTTTTTCCTGAAAATGCCGTAGAATATTTTGTCTCCTACTACGACTATTATCAACCCGAAGCCTACCTGCCTACGACCGATTTGTATATAGAAAAAGACCTCTCTATCAATCAAGAAATAGAAAAACTTCGCCTCGCCACCACCTCCTCGCTACTCTCCGGAAGGCGAGACGTGCTGGTGGTATCCTCCGTTTCATGTCTCTACGGCATGGGTAATCCGGACGACTTTACAAGCAACGTCATCGAAATACGAAAAGGGCAAAAATTAGTGCGGAACGCTTTTTTACGTTCATTGGTAGATAGCTTATATACGCGAAATGAAATTGAACTCAATCGAGGAAATTTTCGTGTAAAAGGAGATACAATAGACATTTTTTTGGCTTATGCCGATTATGTGCTTCGAATCGTTTTTTGGGGCGATGAAATTGATGAAATTCTGTCGATAGAGCCGGCGGATATGCGGGTTTTGAGTAGTTTTGATTCGTATAAAATTTATCCGGCAAGTATTTTTGTAACTACTAAAGAGCGAATCTTATCTGCCACCCTATTAATTGAAAAAGATTTGCAAGAGGCAGTGCAACGCTTCAAAATCGATGGTAAAGATTACGAAGCAAAACGCCTGTACGAGCGTGTTACCTACGACCTCGAAATGATAAAGGAACTCGGATATTGCTCCGGCATTGAAAACTACTCCCGATACTTCGATGGTCGTGCAGCGGGAAGCCGCCCCTTTTGCCTGCTCGATTATTTTCCCAAAGACTATCTAATGGTTATTGACGAAAGCCATGTTACCATTCCACAAATACGGGCAATGTATGGAGGCGATGCGTCGCGTAAAGAAAATCTGGTGCAGTACGGATTTCGATTACCGGCGGCAAAAGACAACCGTCCGCTCACATTTACCGAATTTGAAAGGATGACACCACAAACCATTTATGTAAGCGCCACGCCTGCCGACTACGAACTTCAAAAAAGTGAGGGCATTGTGATAGATCAACTTATCCGCCCTACCGGTGTGCTCGACCCCATCATTAACGTCCGTCCTAGTCTGAACCAGATTGACGATTTGATGGAAGAAATTACACTATGTACAGAGGCTGACGAGCGTGTACTTGTAACCACGCTTACCAAACGGATGGCAGAAGAATTGACAGAATATTTACTCCAACATGGCGTTCGTTGCAATTATATACATTCTGATGTAGAAACACTTGACCGTGTGCAAATTATGGACGATCTACGGCGGGGAATATACGATGTGCTGATAGGGGTAAATCTACTCCGCGAAGGATTAGACCTACCCGAAGTTTCTCTCGTTGCCATTTTGGATGCCGATAAAGAAGGGTTTCTACGTAATACCCGTTCCCTCACACAGACTGCCGGACGTGCCGCCCGCAATATAAACGGGAGGGTAATAATGTATGCCGATAAAACTACCGACAGCATGCAACGCACCATAGACGAAACCAATCGAAGACGAGAAAAACAATTGTCATATAATGAACTGCACGGAATAACACCGCAAGCCATAGTCAAAGGAGACCGCAATGCCTTGAGCAAAACAGAACCCAACGCCTATATTGAATCCGAAAAATCGGCAGAAGTTGCAGCTGATCCGGTAGTGCAATATATGACCCAACCAGCTCTGGAGAAAGCTATTGCCAAAATAAAAAAGGCGATGCAGGATGCCGCAAAAAAACTTGAATTTCTCGAAGCAGCACAGCTCCGCGATGAAATGATGAGGTTAGAAAAATCGATGAAAGAAAAATTTGGCAGGAAATAAAAAGAGAGATTTTTTGTATCTTTGTAACTCATTTTAAAATAACTTTTTTACCATTTAGAAATTGAAGATATTTAAGATTAATAAATTATTCAAATATCTTAATGGCATGTTACATAAAAACGATGCAAAAACCATCCATACCAAAAGGAACGCGGGATTTTACTCCGCAAGAAATGTCTATCCGCAATTACATTTTCGACACCATAAAAGATGTTTTTCGTTTGTACGGATTTCGGCAGATTGAAACACCAGCAATGGAAAACCTATCCACTCTGTTGGGAAAATACGGAGAGGAAGGGGATAAACTGCTCTTCAAAATATTGAATTCGGGCGATTTTCTTTCGAGAATCGACAACGAAGAACTTTCCCAAAAAAACAGTATTAAACTTACCCCTAAAATTTCAGAAAAAGGTCTCCGTTACGATTTAACGGTTCCCTTTGCCCGTTTTGTAGTACAAAATCGGGATAAAATTACATTCCCTTTTAAGCGTTACCAAATTCAACCTGTTTGGCGTGCCGACAGACCTCAACGAGGACGTTACCGTGAATTTTACCAATGCGATGTGGATGTGGTAGGGAGCGATTCGCTACTTAATGAATTGGAGTTGATACAAATTGTGGACGAAATATATAAGCGATTGAAAATAAACACAATAATCAAAATCAACAATCGTAAAATTCTTTCGGGAATTGCCGAAATTATTGGTGAAACAGAGCGACTTACCGACATCACAGTTGCCATCGATAAGATGGATAAAATCGGATTGGAAAATGTAAATAAAGAAATGGCAGAAAAAGGAATTTTCCCCCAAGCCATTGAAATAATGCAACCTATTTTGAAACTTTCGGGTTCTAACCACGAAAAACTCAATCAATTGAAAATCATTCTTTCTCCTTCCACAATCGGATTGAAAGGGGTAGAAGAATTGGAAACTATTTTTAATCTTTGTAAAAGCGTAAATATTGATACCCCAATTGATTTGGACTTAACCCTGGCACGCGGATTAAATTACTACACAGGAGCCATATTCGAGGTAAAAGCGTTGGATGTGGAAATAGGCAGCATTACCGGTGGCGGACGTTACGATAATCTGAC
>JBKECI010000072.1:0-107130 GCA_047974405.1 Paludibacteraceae bacterium
ACTACAAATCTGAATTCCAGCATAACCAAAGAGAATGACTTGAATTTAAATTTCAACCACATATCTTACGTTCTTTCTATGCCAACTCAAAGTACAGGCATCGGATTGTTAAGCTCCAATTTCTCTTTTACCTACAACAAAGTAAGAGACTTTAACAGAACAATCTCCTTGAATGGTTCAAACTTAGGACATTCTCTAACAGATTTTATAGCGCAATTTACGTACGATGCAAATTTGATAGAAGAAGATTTACAATTTAGCGATAACTTTGACCCTTATACCGATGTGAATGCCATAGGCACTTTTGCTCCATGGCTTTCGGTATTGGGTTATCAAGGTTATTTGATTAACCCCGGTGTTGATGTCAATAATTACACCACATGGAGCTCTGGTTTTGGAGGGAAAATCAATTTGTACAATAATTTATTTGAAAGAGGTTCTATTAATGAGTACGGATTTGGCTGGGGAGGAAACTTTAGCAATAAGGTCTTTTTAGGAGCCAATCTGAATATAAGTTCTATTGATTATAATCTGGAGGCAATCGTAAATGAAAATTTTAGCGATGGAGGAAATTACAGATTAGTAAGTTTCTTGTCGCAATCGGGGATAGGGGTAAACTTCAAGATGGGAGCCATAGCATTGCTTACAAATAGTTTGAGAGTTGGAGCAGCGTTACACACTCCCACATTTTACACCATTTCGGAGGCAAATGATTTTTCTCTGCAATCTTCAGAATCGACAAAAAAGGAAATTCCTTCTGTATCGGCAAGTCAAACCTACAGTCTGTCAAGTGCATTTCAGGCACAAGGTAGCTTGGCGTATGTTTTTGGAAAAAAAGGATTGATATCTGCCGAATACAATTACGCCAATTATCCCGGTATGAAATTTTCTGACACAGATGGAAATAGCGCCAACTACAGATTGGAAAATAGCGGGATGAGTGAAGTGTTGAGAGGAGGACACTTGATTAAGTTAGGCGGCGAATACAAAATAAACAATCGCGTAGCTTTAAGGGCAGGATACGCGTTTGCGACCGGCGCTACCAATCCTAAGTATGACGATGGTAAAAAGTTGCAATTTTACACTACCCACACCAATACCGAATACTTTGACCATCTGAATACCCAATATTATTCGTTGGGAGTAGGTTACAGAGAGGCAAGTTGGTTTGTAGATGTGGCTTATGCCCTAAAGGTAAGAAATGAAAACTTTTACTCTAATCAAGGAGCACCTGGTGCAAGTTCAACCTCAAATTCCAATAACTTGGTGTGTACGCTAGGTTTCAAGTTCTAAAATTGAGTAAACGCGATTTGTGTTTTTCTCTACATATAGTTCTCCGCAAAACATTAAGGTATTCATGTCAAATCTCCTTTGTCGAAATTGTGTCGGCACATTCGGCAGAGTGAAAATCTGATAGCGGTTTGTAGCCCCTATCGTATTCAACTGATAAGAATGAGATGTTTTTGCGGACAATTATTTTTTAAACAATTTAGCCAATGTAAATAGACGGAATTGCACATCTGCGAATCAACTCCAACCGATAAATTTTCCTTACCTTTGCAGATTCTTTTTTTTTGAAAACAAGGGAAAATATATTTTATATGTCGAAAAAAGGAAATATTATCATAAAAGGGGCTCGCACCCACAATTTGAAGAATATTGATATAGAAATTCCACGCAATCAACTGGTTGTGGTAACAGGGCTTTCGGGCTCAGGAAAATCATCATTGGCTTTTGATACCGTCTATGCCGAAGGACAGCGCCGATACGTGGAAAGCTTGTCCTCTTACGCACGCCAGTTTTTGGGAAGAATGTCCAAGCCCGAAGTGGACTACATCAAAGGCATACCACCCGCAATTGCCATAGAGCAGAAGGTAAATACACGCAATCCTCGCTCTACGGTAGGGACTTCCACTGAGATATACGAATACCTGAAACTGCTTTACGCTCGCATCGGGAAAACATATTCGCCTGTAAGCGGCAATTTAGTCAAAAAGCATGAAGCGGAAGATGTGGTACAGCAAGCATTGAAATATACCGAAGGGACAAGAATGATGATTCTTTCGCCCGTGGCATGCAAACATCAAGATTGCATACGGGAGACTCTAAAACAATATCTCCTAAGTGGTTTCAGCCGAATAGCCATAGACGGAGAAGTTGTTTCTATACAAGAACTTTTGGGTGGTAACTCAAATATATCGGAGGATAAGCAGTATTATTTGGTCATTGACAGACTCACCGTAGATAAAACCACAGAGGGGATAAGTCGCTTGACCGATTCGGTAGAAACAGCATTTTATGAGGGGAAAGAGAGGTGCATATTGCAGGTATTGCCGGAGGATGATAGAAATACTGAGCTATTTGAATTTTCGAAAGAATTTGAAACAGACGGAATAAAGTTTGAACTACCCGGCGAAAACATGTTCAGTTTCAATAATCCGTTGGGTGCTTGCCCCCAGTGTGAAGGCTTTGGGAGGGTTATAGGGATCGATGAAGATTTAGTTATACCTAATAAAACGCTCTCCGTATATCAGGATGCCGTAATGCCCTGGCGGGGAGAAATTATGAGCGAATGGAAAAAAGAGTTGATTTATCATGCCGACAAGTTTCAATTTCCAATCCACAAGCCCTATATGGATTTGAATAAAGAGCAAAAACAATTGCTCTGGCAGGGGAATCGCCATTTTGGAGGTATCAATACATTTTTCGAATTTTTGGAATCCAATCAGTACAAAATTCAATATCGGGTAATGCTAGCTCGATACAGAGGAAAAACCACCTGCCCGAAATGTAACGGCTCTCGACTAAAACCAGAGGCAGCTTACGTAAAAATAGACAGAAAGCCCATTACAGAGTTGGTTTTGATGCCTATTACCGAACTGAAAGTATTCCTTGAAAATATCCGGTTGGACGACCATGACGCTGTGATAGGAAAACGATTGCTTACCGAGATAAATAGTCGCGTAAATTATCTGTTGGAAGTGGGGCTAGGCTATTTGACCCTCAACAGGCTTTCAAATACACTTTCGGGAGGAGAAAGCCAGCGGGTAAATTTGGCTTCGTCTTTGGGTAGCAGTTTGGTAGGCTCTATTTATATATTGGACGAACCATCCATCGGGTTACATTCCAGAGATACGCGTCTACTTATAAAAGTGCTGGAACAGTTGCGAGACTTAGGAAATACGGTTTTGGTTGTCGAACATGATGAAGAAATTATGCGCGCAGCCGATTATATTATAGACATTGGACCTGAAGCGGGAAGATTGGGCGGAAATATAGTATTTCAGGGAAAAATAGAAGATGCTTTGAAAGAGAATATAGGGAGAAACACCATAGATTCTTATACCATTAAATATCTGCAACATACCGAGAATATTGCCATACCTACTTATCGAAGAAAGTGGAATAACTACATTGAGGTGGTAGGAGCAAGAGAAAATAATCTAAAAAATATTGATGTGAAATTTCCTCTGAATGCAATGACGGTAGTTACGGGTGTGAGCGGATCTGGGAAATCGTCGTTGGTAAAAAATGTTTTTTATGCCGCTTTGAAAAAGATGTACGGCGGCGTAGCAGAAAAAACAGGGCAATTTTCTGAAATAAAAGGGAGCACTCATCTGATTCATGATATAGAATTTGTAGATCAAAATCCTATTGGACGCTCCTCTCGTTCCAATCCGGTTACTTACATAAAGGCTTATGACGAGATAAGAAAACTTTTTGCCGACCAACAGCTCTCCAAGCAAATGGGATTTACGGCAGGTCACTTTTCATTCAACACTCCGGGAGGGAGGTGTGAAGAGTGCCAGGGAGAAGGGACGGTAACGATAGAGATGCAGTTTATGGCTGATTTGGTATTGGAATGCGAGCACTGTCACGGCAAACGATTCAAGCAAGATGTGTTGGATATTCTCTACAAAGGGGTAAATATATATGATGTGTTGGATATGACGGTAAGTCAGGCTATCGAATTTTTCGAAAAACAAGGAGGGAATACCGAAAAACGCATTATAAAACGGCTTCGACCTTTGCAGGAGGTAGGTATCGGATATGTGAAGTTGGGACAATCTTCCAGTACGCTTTCGGGAGGAGAAAGCCAACGGGTAAAGTTGGCTTCGTTTCTTGCCAACGAAAAACAGGAACCTACAATTTTTGTGTTTGACGAACCTACTACAGGTCTTCACTTTCACGATATAAAAGTACTCTTAAAGGCACTCAACGCTTTGATAGACAAAGGACATACCGTAATTATTATCGAACACAATATGGAGATGATAAAATGTGCCGATCATATTATCGATATCGGTCCTGAGGGAGGCGATAAAGGGGGAAAAGTCGTATTTGAAGGAACTCCCGATAACCTGATAAAAAACGATAATTCTTATACCGGAAAATTTTTGAAAGAGAAGATATAAAAAGCGCTTGCTGTCTTACATCGCGTGAGGCAGCAAGCAGATTGTAGTTAAATTTATGATAATAATCTAATCAATATCCTGAAAATCAATATTTGAACTCCCACTCGTTACCGATTTTCTTACTTCCGGATTACCTTTACATACTATGTTGCTTGCTCCATCAGCATTGCCTGTAAAGCTCTCTTTAACTCTGACTATAGCTTTGCTTGCCCCGTTCAAACGTATATCTGCTTGGTTGGCAGTCAAATCGTTGGCATCTATTTTTGAGGCTCCGCTTGCTTCTGTTTCCAGTAGATTGGTAAAGCCTCGTATCTCCAATTTAGAGGCTCCGGAGAGTTCCATTTTTACTCTCTCGGCGTTGGAAAAATTGAGATTTCCTTTGCTTGCCCCGCTCATTTCTATTCTGATATTTTTGATAGGGAAAGCATTCTTAAAGTTGATTTTGGTTGCCCCTTGTAGATACAGAGCGGTCAAACTGTCCATTCCTATCCGGATTTTTATTTTGGGTTTTATCAACAAATCCGAAGAATATATTTTTAATATCCCGTTTTCTACTTCTGTTTTGACTTTGGGTAAATACTCTTTGACAGTAGAGACTTCAATAGTTTTTTCGTTTTGGTATGTAAGTTCAATATCCATAACTCCCAAAGCTTCAATAGCATAAAAAGGATGTGTCGCGATTCTGTTTTCTACAAACCATTTTGGATTGTTACTTCTGGAGTAGTTTTCGTTATCTATCTTCTGAAAATTGGTTTTAAATGCTCTGAAAGTTTCTGCCCCTACACTTAAAAACATAAATATTCCAGCAAACCAAAGTATCAATGCTATCCAAAATGGAGTGTTTGAAGTGGCTCTGCCGGTAGTACGAGCGCGAATACTCCAATAGACCAAAGCAAAAATAGGACAGCCCACAATAAATAAAATGCTGAGAATGAGTAGCGATATCTTTTCTGTAGATATTCCTTCGAGTATTCGATATATATTGGGGTCTATGTCGATAAATATTTCAGGCTGAAATAGAAAAATAACGAGACTGAATATTAACGCTCCGGCTATTACTACTCCGATAACGGTGAATAAAACTCCTACCAAGGTAATCAACACTTTTAATATTGCCTGAAAAAACTGCATAAATTTATTGCCGGTGTTGGTTGCCGACTCTTTAAATTTATCGCTTTCCAAGTAGTTTTTGGCATCGTTCATCTTGTTTTTGATAGTCTCAATATTTACTACTTCGCCTCTCATTGCCATTTTTTGCGTAGTTGTCTCCGCTCTGGGTATAATGACCCACAGCACCAAGTAAATGGGGATAATAGAACCCAGCCCTATCAATACAAGTACAACAAGAATGATTCGCACTAGGGTAGCATCCCAGCCAAGATATGCCGCCAATCCGGCGCAAATACCACTCAACAGTCCATTGTCCATATCTCTGTAAAAGTGCCTTGAGTTCGTATTGGCTTTTTCACCGGTTTCATTCGGCTTTTCCTCATCGTATTTTTTTTTGTCGTCCGAAAACTGATCGGGTTTTCCCATAACGCTCACAATGTGGTTTACATCTTCAGAAATAATCACATTTTTATTTTTCCCGAGACGTTCCGAAAAGAGTTCGGCTATGCGTGCTTCAATATCCGATATGATTTCCGCTTTGCCCTCTTCCGAGTTGAGATGGTGGTTCACGTCTGAAAGATAAGCTTGGAGCAAATCGTATGCGTCCTCATCAATGTTGAATACGATTTTGTTCAAGTTAATGGTAAGTGTTTTTTTCATAGCTACACGTCTTGTTTGTTTTCAGACGATGATTCCGGAACACCATTCGTCTTGTTTTTTTCTTTTATTTTTTGTATTGTTTCATTTATTTCTCCCCATGCCCTCTCCAATTCTTGCGAAAAAATATCTCCTTCTTCGGTAATTTCATAATATTTTCGTGGTGGCCCTTGCAAAGACTCTTCCCATTTATAGGCAAGTAAATTGTTATTTTTCAGCCTGTTGAGCAGGGGGTATAATGTTCCTTCCACAACTATCAGTTTAGCCTCTTTCAATTCGGAAATAATATCGGAGGTATAAGCGGACTTATTCTTGAGAATAAGCAGTATGCAATGCTCCAAATATCCTCTCCTCATTTGCGATTTTATATTGTCTATATTCATACTTCCTCTTTCTGTCTTCTTCTTCTTTACTGAGAACAAAATTTGTTTTTATTTCATCAATTCCAATAATTTCAGTCTGAATGCATACTCGTACTTGGCTTGTGTCTGTTCTGAGAGAGCTTGAGCCAAATTGGTTTTAGCTTGGTTGGTTTCAAACTGATTGGTTTTTCCGGCATCAAATTTTTGCGATGCAAATCTATAAGCCTCTTCACTCGCTTTGACAGATATTTTTGCCGATTCCCAACTATTTTTTGCAGCAATGGCGTTGTAGTAGGCTTGCTCTATACTTTTGCGGAGTTCCAGTTTTGTTTTATCAATCTCTATTTTGGCATTTTCCATAGTCAACTTGGCGTTTTCAACCTGACTGCGTGTTTGAAATTTATTAAAGATAGGGATGGATAATCCCAAATTTATTCCCGATTGTATATTGTTTTTGAATTGGTCTCCAAATGTTGGGTTATTGTTTGAAATACTCATTTTGTAATATCCGGTTCCCCAATTGGCGCCGAGACTCAAACGTGGATAATAATATGATTTGGCTATGTCGATATTTTTTTCGCTTATTTGCAATCGGTATTGCGCTCCTCTTATCTCCGGACGATTTTGCAGGGCACTTTGATATACTTCGGTGGCGGAGAGTACCGATAGCTCATTTTTAAAAATATCTTCGGGGATGGTAATATCCAAACTGCTGTTATCCTCCAAATTCATCACCTGTGCCAAGTCTAGCAATGCTAGATTCAGATTATTTTCGGCTTTTACGCGTGAGAGTTCTTCTTTGGCTTCTTGGGCTGTAAGTTCATATATTTCGCCTTCGGCAAGTTTGCCTGCCACTATCAGTTCTTTTCTTCGGCTTAGGTTTTCTCTCGTAATAGACAGCTGATTTTCAGAGTTTTTTAAAAGTTCTTTGTTTTGAAGTACTTGTAAAAATACGGTAGATACATTTACAATGATGTCTTTTTCTACTTTTTCCACATCGGCACCGGAAGCCAGCAATTCTGTTTGTCTTGCTTCGATGTTGTATTTCATTCTCATTCCGTCAAATAGCGTTAAGCTGGTATTCAATCCAAAAGAGGTGGTTTGAGAGTTGGAACTGACGTAGTTATTATCAACTGTAAGCGACCTGCCAAATCCGAAACTTTGCCCTATTGAGCCGTTCAGATCGGGAAGCAAATCGTATTTCGACTGTTTATATGCAATCTCTTTTGATTTGTGAGCCAGTTGCTGTTGCAACATAGTACGGTTATTTTCCAAAGCAGTATTGATACACTGTTCCAGTGTCCATGTCTTTTGGGCGGTGATAGTTGATACGAGCAAAAATAAACTGATTGCTGTGGATATTATTTTCGATTTCATTATTGTTTTTCTTTTTGATGGTGAGCGAATCCTATTTCTTGTTATCCAACTTGCCTTCCTTTTTATCGTCTATTATCGCTCCTCGTATTTTATCTCCTTTTTTAAGTCCTTCTTTGATCTCTATTTTTATACCGTCTGAAAGCCCTATTTTCAAAAATTTCTTGTTGAATTCTTGCGGTTCTTCTTTTGTGAGAAGATACGCAAATGCGCTGTCGTTGTTAAATTCTACACAACTTTCGGGGACGGTAATCACATTGAGGGCTTCGTCAAATTTTATTTCGGCATTGGCACTGTAACCAGCACGGACAAATATGCCCGCAGGTACCTTTACGGCAGCTTTCATTTCAAACATAATGGCTCCGCTCTCTTCTATCCCTTTGGGGGCGATATACTCCAACGTAGCAGCCATTTTATTGTCTTGTAGCGCGCCAATGGTAAGGGTCATAGGCATACCCTCTTTTACGCGTCCTACTTCGGTTTCGTCCAATTTTCCTACAAACAGCATGTCTTGCATATTGGCAACGGAGGCTATCGTGGTGCCATCGTTAAAGTTATTGGACTGGATAACCGAATTGCCGACTTTGACAGGGATGTCGAGTATAGTTCCCGAAACAGTGGAGCGCACCAGTGTGTTGCTGTAGGCAGCCGTACTTTTCGAAACTCCTTCGCGTACCAGGCTCAGATTGTCTTGAGCGGCTTTCAATTCTTCGGTGTCATTGTTAAATTGTAGAGTAGTTTTTTCGAACTCTTCTTTCGAAATCACTTTTTTCTCAAATAGTTCTTGCTCGCGGTCAAAGTTGATTTTTGACTGATCAAAAGTCAGTTTTGCACGTGTAACTCTTGATTCTGCCGAACTTAGATTGACCATATCCGGTACTACCTTGATTTTTGCAATGATATCTCCGGCATTGATATGGTCTCCCGCTTGCTTGTAAAGTTCCGAAATAATTCCGGACATTTGAGGCTTAATCAGTACTTCATTACGGGGTTCTACTTTGCCGGTTGCAACGGTTTTTTTCTCAATAGAACCGGTGCCTACGGTTTCTATCTGATATTTTATCACCTTTGGCTGTGACTTTTTATACAAAAAGTAGAATGTCCACAACACGAGCAATCCCAAAAGGGATAATAATGAGATTCGAATAATTTTTTTCATTTGTTTGTAATTTGTTTTTTATCGTCAAAACTTTTGCCCCGTAGCTCCCTGTATCGTTGAAATGGAGAAGTCGAGAGTTTATATATTGTTTTTTTAGTTATAGAAAATTTCTTTTTTAATGAAAATTAAGACTCGAAGTAGGTTAGTTTTCTTGCCTAATAGCCTCTATTGCTTTTATATTCATTGCTTTACGAGCAGGCAAATACCCTGCCAGCACTCCAATGGCGGCGATGATTAATAAGGAGGAAACTCCTACGCTAAAACTTATTTGAGGATCTTTGAAGAAACCGTCGCCGTTTTGGAGAAGAATACCTATGGCGCTTAGCAGCCCGACCCCCAGCATCAATCCGCCTACGCCGGCTATCAAAGTAAGAATAACACTTTCGGTCATTATTTGTGTGATGATATTGCGCGGTGTAGCCCCCAAAGCACGTTTGATGCCTATTTCTTTGGTGCGTTCTTTGACCGTTACCATCATAATATTGCTCACTCCTATGCCTCCTGCGGCAAGCGTACCCAGTCCCACAATCCAAATGAGCGAGGCTATTCCTATCCCAAGATATAGAAACATGGTAAATTGGTCTTCGATATTCATTGTCCAAACTCCAGTTTTGTCATCAGGAGCAATGTCGTGCAATTTTTTCAATTCTTCCTGCACCCTTTGTTCTACAAAACTCACTTTTACGTCTGGCTTTGCCGTGATTGCCAAAAAATGAACTTTGTTACCTTGATTAAAAACCTGTTGCATTGTTGAAATAGGGAGTATGACAGTTTCTTCCGTATTTCCCCCAATGTTGATGTTTGCCAATTTTTTTGCAACACCCACCACTTGAAAGTAAATACCATTTAGCTTTATGTTTTCTCCTATGGGGTTTTCTCCTTTGTTGAAAAGCACTTCATACACGCGTTCTCCTATTACACATACTTTTCTTTTTCCTTCTACGTCTATGTCGTTGATATATCGTCCATAGGTAAGTTTGCACCGGTCTATTTCGTTATAGTTTGCCTGCACCCCTTTGGAGTTGAATGAACCACTTTTGTCTTCGTGTACGGTGTTGTTCCCATTGCCGGAACGCCCTCCGAATAAAACGGGAGAGAGGTGTTGTATTTCGGGGATTTTATTTCTCAATACATTCAAATCAGAATTAACCATACTCCAGTATCTCCCTTTTTTAAATCCTTTATAGGGTTCTGAGGTAGCTCCATCGCTTGCAAAACACGAGTTTGTAGCAAATCCTTCGATATTTTGCTGCATTCCTCGCTGGAGTGCAACTCCTGCGCCTACCATGACTACCAGCATAAACATTCCCCAGAATACTCCGAAACCGGTTAAAAAACTGCGGAATTTATTGTTCGTAATTGCTTGCCAAATCTCTTGCCAACGATCCAGATCAAAAATTTTCAATTTGGACATCGGATTTATTCTTTTGTTTGCTTTCATTTTTTTTGCTTATTGGTGGAATGTGTCGGAGTGGATAATAGCTGCCTTTTACTCTTCTCTCATTGCTTCAATCGGCTTAATTTTTACAGCCCTGCGTGCAGGTATATATCCGGCAAATACCCCTGCAATAATGAGAACTATGGTAGCAAATACAACATAATTCAAATCTACCGTGGGATTTTTGAAAATACTCATTTGAGGTCCATCGCCACCGGCTGCCGCTGCCGCATTTTTATCGAGAATATAGCCGAAAAACTCCGAGATTCCTATTCCTACCATCATTCCCAAATATCCAAATGTTGCCGTTATCAGTATCGATTCTATTATTATAGATTTCAAAATGGAGGATGAAGGTGCCCCTATGGCTTTTCTTATTCCAAATTCGCGGGTACGTTCTTTGACAGAGACCAACATTATATTGCTTACTCCAACTATTCCGGCTATCAGGGTTAAAATACCTATGATGGTTACAAAAATGGTAATGGCATTGAATATTTGCATCGTTTCGATATAGTCGCGCTGAGAGTTCCATATCCAAAGTGCTTTTTGGTCTTTCTTGTCAAACATCATTGTGGAGGCTACTGCAGCTTTCAGTTTGTCGTTAAACTTTTCGTTTGCCTCCTCGGTATTCAAATCATTGACGGTAAGCGCTATGGTGCTCAGGTTGTTGTCCGGCTGAAATATGGTTTGAGATGTACTGAGCGGGATGTAGGCTTGCGAACTTCCCCACCCCTCTTTTTTTTCGTTGACTCCCACCACTTTGAACATAACATTCCCTACTTTTACAAATTCGCCGAGCGGATATTCGTCTTTGAACAGAGTTTCTACAATTTTTTTGTCTAATACGATTACTTTATTTCTCTCTTTTATGTCTATTGTGTTTATAAAACGTCCGTTTCCCGAATTTATCTCTAGTTTATAAATGTCACTATATTGGGGTTCTACACCTTTGAGTTGATAAGAGCCATATTCGCTACCGTAGGTGATGGTGGCGTTTGTTTCTACAATACTCGTTTTGGTCCCGGCTTCCGGGAGTGTGCCTACCGCTGTTTTTTCCTTGTCGGTAAGTTTCATTCTTCTACCACTTTGTAACCCTTTGTAGGGAAGAGAGGTAACTCCTGGCCATATTTGGACCGTATTTACAGCCCTGTCGCTGAAGTTGCCTGTAACGCCGTTTTTCAATCCATTGCCGGCACTCATTAGAATTATAAGAATAAAAATTCCCCATGAGACAGAAAGTCCTGTCAAAAACGTTCGTAATTTATTGTGGCGAAGAGTAGCTAATATTTCGTTGATGGTATTCATTTTCTTGTTTCGTTTTCTATCAACCCGTCTTTGATGTGTATTACCCTTTTGGTGATGTCTGCCACCGATTTTTCGTGGGTTACAATAATGGTGGTAATCCCTTCGCCGTTTACTTGTTTGAGAACTTCCATTACCTCTTCGGTGGTTTTACTGTCGAGAGCTCCGGTAGGTTCGTCGGCGAGTATTACTTTGGGGTTGGATATTAATGCTCTCGCAATGGCTACACGCTGCTTTTGTCCTCCCGACATTTCGCTAGGGTAATGTTCCGCCCACTCTTTCAATCCCATTTTGTCTAGGTATTCCAATGCGATTATGTTCCTTTTTTTTCGGCTTATGTTTTTGTAATAGAGTGGTAATGCTACATTTTCCATCGCGTTTTTGAAATTAATCAAGTTGAACGACTGAAAAATAAAGCCGATAAGCTCGTTTCTGTAATATGCGGCTTGTTTTTCCGAGAGACTTTTAATTAGCGTTCCATTCAAGCGATATTCTCCCTCGTCGTAACTATCGAGAATGCCGAGTATATTTAGCAACGTGGACTTGCCCGAACCTGAAGCTCCCATGATAGATACAAACTCTCCTTTGTCAATATTCAGGTCAATCCCTTTGAGTACGTGGAGTGAAGTGGCTTCGGTATAGTACGTTTTGTGAATGTTTGTCAGATTGATCATTTATTACTGTTTTATTTTGTTTTAAAAAATCGAATACTCAAAGGGTAATTCCAAATTTCTCCTTTGCTTGCTTTAACAGCACCTACAATAACAAAGAGCAGGTTCAAGACACCCAAGAATACAAAAGGGATGATTAAATTTCCAAAAATCCAACTTAAAGCCGGTAAGGGGCTCTGTGTTTTGTCTGTCATAGGGATTAAGATGAGACCGGTGATTATAGCCGTTATTATTAGGATAAAAATGTAGATAATAACGCTGATATTCCAGTTTAAAACAATTTTTCCATTTGTATCTACAGTTTTGTCTTCATTTCTCGACATCCACATAACAATTGGAATAATAAATCCCCCCCCCAGGTATTAGCATGTTGGACAATTGAGAAATGTGCATCCACATATTGTACTTGCTGTTGTCTGTATAAACAGCAGTGTCGTTGTCAGAATTTAATATTTTCTCTTTTTCGACAATATATTCACTTTCGTTTACCACCCCCTTTTTAAAGAGATCATTTAATTTCTGAAGATTTTCATACCTGTTTTCCATATTGCAAAACTGTTTTAATTTGAAGTGATTGCAAAAATATAATTTTTAATAATACCTTGCAATACATAGTACTATTTGTGTGGAGTATTTTTTTAGGGCAGAATATTTTATTATGTTGATTTATAAACACATATGTACATGTAGAATTTAAAACATTACATGTATTTAACAAAAATATTTTTTTATTTACATGTGAACGCGGGTTGGCAAACACTAATTAGCATGCACAATATTAGACTATTTGTGTGATTTTGTTATTTTTGCATTATGTTATTTCGTTGTTCTTACTAGGTAGTTTTAGTCTTAAATATGCAATAAATTATATGATTAAGAAAAATTTCATAAGATTGTTTGAAGATAGTTTCCGAAAAAACTGGTATCTCCCCGCATTTAGTAATTACGGAGAGGGCGTAACTCTATCTTACAAAGAGGTGGCTGTAGGGGTTGCAAGGCTCCATTTATTATTCAAGGAAGCGGGAGTAAAGCCTAATGATAAAATAGCGCTTGTCGGACGCAATAATGCAAATTGGGCTACGGTTTATATTGCCACCGTAACCTTTGGAGCAGTAATTGTCCCTATTTTGCAAGATTTCACCCCACATGATGTGCATCATATTGCCAACCACTCCGAGTCTAAATTGATGTTTGTGAGCGACACCGTTTGGGAAAACCTGGAAGAGGAGCATCTGAATACGGTAAGGGTGGTATTCTCGCTAAACGATTTTTTGCTTATCAGCTTGCTTAATTGTCCGGTAGAGGCTCTGTCGAAGTCGGAAAACGGGCATAACGATAGCGAATTGCTGCTGGATAAAAATAGACTGACAAAGCAATTTGTAGAATTGAGATTCAAAGAAAAGTACGTTCATGGCTTTCATAAAGACGATGTGAGGTATGCCGACAAGCCTAATGCCGAAATAGTGTCTATCAACTATACTTCCGGCACCACGGGATTTAGCAAAGGAGTTATGACGAGCGGTAACGCTTTGGCCGGAAATGTTACATTTGGTCTTAGAACCAAACTGGTTGAGCAGGGTTACAATATTGTTTCTTTTCTCCCGTTGGCGCATGCCTATGGGTGTGCATTCGATTTTTTGACTCCAGTGTGTGTGGGAGCACACATACACTTTATAGGTCGTACCCCTTCTCCCAAAATATTATTAAAAGCATTTGAAGAAATACGCCCCAATGTAATATTTTTGGTACCACTCATTGTCGAAAAAATATACAAAAAACAAATTCAGCCAATACTCAAAAAACCATTTATAAGCTGGGTACTCAGCATACCTTTACTTGACCACACAATATTATCGCAAATAAGAAAAAAGTTGATAGACGCTTTTGGTGGAAATTTTTCGCAAATAGTCATAGGGGGAGCCCCTCTCAATGTTGAAGTGGAAGAGTTTTTTCATAAAATAAAATTTCCTTTTACCGTAGGTTATGGCATGACCGAGTGTGCCCCTTTAATTAGCTTTTCGGACAAAAGTGAATTCAAAATTAAATCGGCAGGGAAAATACTTGATATTATGGAGGCAAGGATAGACTGCCCCGATCCCGAAACAGGAATAGGAGAAATTATAGTACGTGGCGAAAATCTGATGTCGGGATATTACAAAAACCAAGAGGCTGCTGATGCCATTATCGATACGCAAGGGTGGTTGCACACAGGAGATTTAGGAACCTTGGACGAGCAAGGGAATGTCTTTATCAAAGGACGCAGCAAAACAATGATACTAAGCGCCAATGGGCAAAATATTTACCCCGAAGAGTTGGAGTCCAAACTCAACAATATGCCTTTTGTAGCAGAAAGCCTTATAGTTGAAGACAAGGGTAAGCTCGTAGCTTTGGTGTACCCAGACTATGATGCCGCAAATACCCAACATTTGGATGAAGATGGATTAGAAAAAGTAATGGCAGATAATCTCCGAGCAATGAATAGGATAAATGCCGTGTATGAACAAGTATCAAAAGTACAAATTTATCCAAGAGAATTTGAGAAAACTCCCAAAAAAAGTATAAAACGATATTTGTATTCAGTAAATGTAGATGTGTATAATTAACTGATATTTAATATACTAGGCTATTAGCAATGTTAAACTTTAAAATAATTCAAAAAAAACTAAAATAATTTGTTTGTATAATCAATAAAATAGTAATTTTGCAATGTTTTTCGAACAAAACGATTGTTTAATTTAATTTTGTTTTTTTAAAGAAAATGAAAAAAGTATTTTTCCTTGCAGTAATTGCAGTAGCTATTGTTTCTTGTGGACCTAAAAAGACAGAACAAACTGTTGTAGAAGAAGACTCTATTGTATCTGTAGATACTATAATAACGAATGATTCTACGGTTGTAGATTCGACAGTATCGATCGTTGGCGATACCATCTCTGTAAAATAGGGTTTTGACAATGTACAGGAAGTTGTTAAAAGTAGTGATTTCCGATGTATAATACAATGTTTTTTAGTCAATAAATGACAGCAAAATGCCGAAAGGTAAAAAAAAAACAAAAAAAAACCATAATTATTAATGTTATATCGAAATATTTGATATAACTTTGTCCCGAAATTGAATTGAATAGATTATAACATGTTAAATTTTTTAAAGGATTAAAGAAAATGAAAAAAGTATTTTTATTTTTTGCTGTAGCTGCAGTATTTGCTGCATGTACTCCAAAACAAGCTCAAACTACTGAAGAAACTGTAGATTCAACTGTTGTTGAAGTTGTTGACACGCTTGCTGCTACTGCTGATTCAGTTGTTGCTACTGTTGATTCAGTTGCTACTCAAGTAGTAAAATAATTTGGCTATAGCAAAGTTATTAGACACAAAAGTCTGCTGCATTCGTAGCAGACTTTTTTTATATCCCAAAAATATCGTATTTTTGCGAAAAATTAAAAGAGAGAGACTATGCTGAGAATTGCCGTACAATCAAAAGGAAGACTTCATGAAGATACGATGAAACTTTTGACCGAGTCCGGAATAAAAATAGAGTCGGGAAAAAGACTGTTGCTGTTACAATCAAAAAATTTTCCATTAGAAATTCTTTATTTGCGTGATGACGACATCCCACAGTCTGTCGCCGACGGCATTGCCGATATTGGTATTGTTGGCGAAAACGAGCTTGTGGAAAAAAACAAAGAAACCGACATAGTAAAACGGCTTGGATTTAGCAAATGCAGGCTCTCGCTGGCCATACCCAAACATGAAGAGTATCAAAGCGTTCAATGGTTTGAGGGAAAAGTCATAGCCACTTCCTATCCTATGATTTTGAGAGATTTTCTGAAAAGACAACAAGTCAATGCAGACATACATGTCATTACAGGTTCGGTAGAAATAGCACCGGGTATTGGTTTGGCAGACGGGATATTTGATATTGTCAGCTCGGGCAGTACGTTGGTAACCAACAGGCTAAAAGAAGTTGAAACAGTTATGCACTCTGAGGCATTGTTGATCGGTCATAAAAATTTGTCTGCCGATAAAAGAAAAATACTCGATGATTTGCTGTTTCGAATTGAATCTGTGCAACTTGCCGAGGATAAAAAGTATGTGTTGATGAATGTTCCCACCGAGAACATCGAAAAGATTACGGAGGTGATTCCAGGCATGAAAAGCCCGACGATAATGCCATTGGCTAAAGAAGGGTGGAGTTCGTTCCATGCCGTAATACGGGAAAAAGAGTTTTGGGACATTATTGGAAAATTGAGAAAACTCGGAGCTGAAGGTATTTTAGTTATTCCGATAGAAAAAATGATTTTATAGAAAGAAGAATTGACATAGCAATAAAAAAGCATTCTTTCAGTTTCTTTTATGTCAGTTTCTTCTATTCAACAAACTAAATATTGCTGTTTTTTTTTATTATTACGCACTCAACAATAACTTTTAATGTATAAAATAAGAATTTTTTTTGTAGTTGTTATTCTTTTTGCTGTTTCTCAACTGTCTGTAGGGCAGAATAATACTAACTCTCCATATACCCGTTTCGGATATGGAGATGTAACTGAAAGTGTCTCTACAGAGTCGCGAGGTAAAGGAGGTATTGCCATTGGCACTCGCTCAAGTGGCGCCATCAATCCAGAAAATCCAGCTTCATACAGTAGTGTGGACAGTTTGACGTTTATGTTTGATGTAGCCACTTCCTTTAGATATTCCCGTTTTTCGTCGGGGACTTTATCCAATCAAACTTTAAATGCCAATTTGGAATACATCACTATGCGTTTTCCGGTGGCAAAAAATTTGGGTATTAGCGCAGGGTTGATCCCATATTCTTTTTTGGGATACAATTTTTTGACTAATGATTCTGTAACAATGCCTGTGTATGGGGGTGAAGATCCAAAAAAAATATATTATACACAAACTTTTACTGGAGCCGGAGGCTTTTCGCAAGTATATGCAGGGTTGGCTTATAAAGCTTTCGATCATATATCTTTAGGGGTAAATTGCTACTATTTGTTTGGGAACATAAGTAACTCTCGTTCAGAGGTTGAAAGCAACAGCTCATCATCCACAAATTTTGTCAATAACCAGCTGACCGTTTCCGACGTAAGGCTAAGATACGGTTTGCAATTTTTCAATACATTTAATAAGCGGCACAATGTAACATTGGGCTTGATATATGAAAACAAAACCAAACTGAATGGTAGTTTCACTTCCGTACTGAACAACACAACCCTCAACGAAGAGAAAAACTTTGAACTGCCTCAGATGTTTGGCGTTGGAGCGAACTATACGCTGGACGGGCGGTTGTCGTTAGGGATAGACTACAAAACACAAGCCTGGGGAGATGCGCTGTTTTTCGGAAAGACCGACTCGCTTGTCAATTCCTCCAGATTGGCTGTCGGTGCCGAATACATTCCCAATCCTTACGGCAGAAAAATATCTGATAGAGTAATTTATCGCATTGGGTTGAATACATCTAGCCCTTATTACAAAGTGGGGGCAAATCAATTACCCAAAAATTATGGTTTAAGTCTTGGAATAGGTTTGCCGATTCGCGATAATTTTACAAATAAGGTAAGCTATATCAACGCCTCTTTGGAATACGGAAAAATCGGTTCAACTTCAAAATTGCGAGAAGATTACTTTAAGCTTACGATAAGCGCCTCGATGAATGAACTTTGGTTTTTTAAGAGAAAACTTTGATATGTATAAGTGTTGAGCCAGCAACAAATGAAATCATTCCCAACCTCCCGTTGCATAAAAAATATGGTAGTGGTGCTATCCATGCTTGTTCTGGTATTTTGTGGAACGGGATGCAAAGGTGATAAGCCTCCAAAAACAGCAACAAAAATAACAACAAAAACAGCAGAAGAGAATAAAAGCCTACCCCGTTTGCATGCCGACGAAATCATTACCGTCATTTCAGACTCTGGGGTAACACGCTACCGCATTTACACCAAGCAGTGGGATGTTTACGACACCCCTCCCGAACCCTACTGGGACTTCCCAAAAGGGATTCATTTTGAGCGTTTTAACGAAGATTTGGTAGTAGATGCCAATATCCATGCAAACAAGGCACGCTATTTCGACCAAAAAAAACTTTGGGAACTGCAAGGTAAAGTTCGTGCCATCAATATACAGGGCGAGATGTTCGAATCCGAAAGACTCTATTGGAACTCAGCAGAACAACGGATATATTCCGATACCGTTGTTAAAATAACACAACAAAAAAGAATTTTTACAGCAATTAATTTTAACTCCAACGAATCGCTGACCCGTTATAATTTTCAACAGTTAAAGGGAGAGATAGCTATTGAGGACGAATAGTAATTTTGGCTCAATGTGTCTTTTAGATAACAGATCTGCTTTTTTAACACTTCTGTATGAGGAGTTTTGAAAATTTGTCCATATATTTGCGATTCAACTAAAAAACAATTGATATGAATAATACTGTTAAACTCTACACGTTACCGCTGAACGATATCAAAGCATATCTTTTTGTCGGAATTTTTGTTTTGGGTAATTTACTTTTTCCACAGTTAGCACATCTCGTCCCACAAGGGGGATTAATTCTTCTTCCCATATACTTTTTTACCCTTATAGCAGCTTACAAGTATGGTATTCATGTAGGGGTACTAACTGCCGTATTATCTCCGGTAATCAACAGTCTGCTGTTTGGCATGCCACCTGTCGCAGCATTGCCTTCTATTCTGATAAAATCAATTTTGTTGGCAGTATCTGCGGCATTACTGGCAAAAAAATATGGTAATGTATCCATTGTCGCTATTTTATTTGCTGTTTTTATTTACCAATTGGCTGGCTCTGCATTGGAATGGATACTGACCAAAGATTTTTCACTTGCCATTCAAGATATAAAAATAGGTGTTCCGGGAATTATTTTGCAGATAGTTGCCGGCTACTTTATTCTTAAAATGTTAGAAAAAGTTTGACATGTTGGAAACAAAAAGCTTTGACGAGGTTCTGAAACGATTTCGCGATATTAAATTTCATGAAGACTTTGACCTGATTGTAGCCATTGCCAACGGAGGAATAATTCCGGCTGCAATCATCAATCAACGCTTAAATATTGAATATAGGCTATTGAAAATAAATTTGAGAGATATTAATCAAAAAGCAATATTTGAAATTCCAAAGCTTATTTCCCCCATTGATTTTGATTTTAGAGACAGAACCATACTGCTGGTAGAAGACAGAATAAAGACCGGAGCTACTATAAATTTTGCCATATCACTATTGCAAAAGGCAAAGCAAATAAAAACTTTTGCTGTCAATGGCAACGCAGATTACGCACTTTATAACGAGAGTTGCTTTAAGTTTCCCTGGATTTTGTAACGAGAGAAAATCAAAGGACAAAACGTCATATTTCTCAACCAAATTCAAAAAAAATGCATCACTATGGACAGACGAAATTTTCTTAAAGCCATAGCAATTGCCGGCGCCGCTGTTGCTGTTAAAAATACGAGTGCAATGGCTACGATGGTACAAAGATTTGAGACAAACTCTGTTTCTACCTCGTCAAAATACGACTTGGTGGCAGTATTGGGAGGCGATCCGCAAGCAATGTTCCGAAAAGCCGTTGCCGAGATAGGAGGAATGGGTAAATTTATCAAAAAAGGGGATAAAGTAGTGGTAAAACCCAATATAGGTTGGGATAAGACACCTGAGTTGGCGGCCAATACCAATCCACAACTCATCAGCGAAATAATTACCCAATGTTTCAAGGCTGGAGCCAAAGAGGTTACGGTTTTTGACCATACTTGCGACGAATGGACTAAATGTTACAAAAACAGCGGGATAGAATCTGCTGCAAAATCGGCAGGAGCAAAAGTGCTTCCGGCACATTTGGACAGTTATTATAAAAAAGTATCTCTTCCACAAGGCGTAAAACTCAAATCCACAATGATTCATGAGGCAATCATTAATTGCGACAAATGGATTAATGTCCCAATTTTGAAAAACCACGGAGGAGCACAAATGACAATTTCTATGAAAAACTATATGGGAATAGTATGGGACAGAGGGTATTTCCATAAAAATGATTTACAACAATGTATTGCAGATGTGTGTACTTACGAAAAAAAACCGGTGCTGAATGTAGTAGATGCGTATAGACTGATGAAAACCAGCGGTCCCAGAGGAAGATCCGAAACCGATGTGGTACTTGCCAAGGGACTGTTTGTATCACAAGATATTGTTGCGGCAGATACAGCTGCCACCAATTTTTTCAACCAAGTACGGGAAATGCCTCTCGACAGGGTTTCGTATCTGTCAAAAGCCCAAAGCCTAAAGGTAGGAACCATGAACTTGGATAAGATGAAAGTTAAAAAAATAAAGATGTAGAACCGAGTACGTCTATGCTAAAAAAGATAAGAATAGGAATCTCTGTGGTTGTTTTTATTTTAATAACACTTCTTTTTCTCGATTTTACCAGTCTTATAGCGCCAAAATTTCAGATATTGGCAAACATCCAGTTTATTCCGGCACTCCTTGCCCTCAACATAGCGGTAGTATCGGTATTAATATTTGTAACCCTCATTTTCGGAAGAATTTATTGTTCTTCCGTTTGCCCGATGGGAGTTTATCAAGACATTGTGGGTTGGCTTTCGAAACGATTAAACAAGCGAAAGAGATATACTTTCAGTAAAGCAAAAACCACTCTTCGTTGGACTATTTTGCTGGTAACAGTTGTGAGTTTTCTGTTTGGCTTTACCTTTTTACTCGGTTTGCTCGACCCTTACGGAGCTTACGGACGTATCGCCACACATCTTTTTCGACCAGCGTACCTATTGGGAAACAATACTTTAGAAAGTATTTTTACCTTTTTCGGCCATCATACTTTTTACAAAGTCGGCGTTTACACTCTGAGTATTTTCTCCACCATTGTATCTTTGCTCACATTGGTAGGGGTGGGCGTACTTGCCTGGAGAAACGGGCGCACTTACTGCAACAGTCTATGTCCGGTAGGAACACTGTTGGGGGTTTTGAATAAGTTTTCGTTATTCAAAATAAGATTTAACGAAAAATGTACCCTTTGCGGTGTCTGTACAAAGGAATGCAAAGCCTCCTGCATCGATTTTAAATCGAAAACAATTGATTATAGCAGATGTGTAAATTGTTTTGATTGTGTGGATGTTTGCAAATTTGATGCAATGAGCTATTCTTTTTCATTAAAAGAAAAGATGGGTCAACAGGTAGAAAAGCACAATCTGGATGACTCGAAGAGACGTTTTTTATCTGTATTTGCGGCAATAATAGCTTTGGTTACGTCTAAGGCTATTGGCAATACAGCAACGGAGCCATTTCGCAACAAAAAACCGGTGGTGCGAAAAACTCCGATAGCTCCACCCGGAGCCACTACTTTTGATAAACTTGACAGTAAATGTGTTTCATGTCATCTATGTGTCAGCAGATGCCCTTCTCATGTTCTGAAACCTGCGTTTACTGAATACGGCATTGGAGGGATAATGCAGCCTGTGATGAATTTTGACAAAGGGTTTTGTAATTACAACTGCATTATTTGCACTCAAGTGTGCCCCACAGGAGCCTTATCTAAACTTGACAAGGAACAAAAACATCATACTCAGATGGGGCAGGTACAGTTTGTGATTGAAAACTGCATCGTATTTACCGAAGAGACGCAGTGCGGAGCCTGCTCCGAGCATTGCCCTACCCAAGCGGTATTTATGGTGCCATACAAAGGAAATCTGACCATTCCCAATACCAATATAAATATTTGTGTGGGATGCGGAGGGTGTGAATATGTATGCCCGGCCAAACCGTATAAAGCCATTTATGTAGAAGGATTGACAAAACAAAATACGATAACCATTAAAGAAGAGAAGAGAGAAAAAGTAATTATAGATGATTTTGGGTTTTAGTTGCAAGAAGCGTATTATCTTTTTTTCTTTTTTCTATCAACAAAAATATGGAGTAAAAAATCTTTAGGATAATAGATAAGCATTCTCGGTCCCGAAAACCGCATGATTTCTCTCATCTCCTCCCGTTTTTGCTTGTTGTAACAATGGATTTTGCAATCGGCACAAGCCCCTTTCTCATCTCCAAATGGGCATTTTGTCAATCTTGTTGTGGCGTATGCAAGCATCGAATTACAGGTTTCACAAAGTCTGCCCTTTGCAGTACTATGCTTTTTTCGACAGTAAATATGAATCATTTTTTCGATGGTGGCTATCTCGTATTTTATGGAAGACATAGATAAAAAGTGGATATGTGTGTTACTAAATTTTAGATTCAATACTTTTTAGTTCTTTACGGATATTTTTTAGCCGTTCGACTAATTCTTGTTGTTTGGCGACAATATCTTTCTTCTCGCTAAGTTTTTCTTTTACCCCTTTAAGTGTAAGCTTTTGGTCATCAATCAGATATCTTATCTGTTTTATAGTCTGAATATCCTCTTTAGAATAAAATCGTGTCTTTTTATCATTCCGTTTGGGTTTTAGCTGTTCAATTTCTTTTTCCCAAAATCGTAGCGTAGATATTTTTACTTGAAACATTGTGGCTACTTCCGAAATAGAATAATATATTTTTTCCATAAAATAGGTGGTATAATGTCTTCTAAAAAAAAATAATAGGACGCCTATTGTCATCTTACTTTCCGACAACAAGCCGCTGTCCTTTCAATATTTTTGTCTTTTTACCCATCCGGTTCCAACTTTTGAGTTGTGATACGCTCACGCCATATTTCTTAGCTATCCCGCTTAGCGTTTGCCCCCTTTTAACAGTATGATAAGTTGTTTTTTTGCTTGAAACAGCTCTACTTTGTTCCGGTATGGTAGTTTCATCTCGTCTCAGGTTTGCAAAAACATCCGATTTGTATGCGAATACTTCGTTCATTTTATCAATAAACTGACTGGCATAATTAATGGGCAGGCAAATGGAGTAGGGTTTGATGTCTCCGGGTACGATGTCTTTTTTGTACTGTGGATTGAGTAAGCGCAATTCTTCAATGGGAATGTTGAGTACCGAAACTATTTGATCGAAATATATGCGGTTATTCACGGTTACAGTATCGGTAAAAGAAGACAATCGTACCTTAGTCGGGCATAAATTGTGTTCCTTGTGGTATCTGATAGTATAATTTGCCGCTATGAATATAGGGACATAACCCCTTGTTTCTCGCGGCAAATAGGAATATATTTCCCAAAAATCGCGTTTCCCTCCCGATCGCCTTATTGCTTTATTCACATTACCCGGTCCACAGTTGTACGCTGCGATAGCCAAATTCCAGTCGCCATAGATAGAGTACAGATCTTTCAAATATTTTACGGCAGCATTAGTCGATTTTATTGGGTCAAATCGGTCGTCAACCAATGAGTTTATTTCCAAATTGTACATTCTACCCGTTGAAATCATAAACTGCCAAAGTCCTCCTGCTCCTGCACGCGATATGGCAGTTGGATTTAAGGCCGATTCGATAATGGGTAGGTATTTGAGTTCGAGCGGAAGATTAGCGGCATTGAGCGCTTCCTCAAAAATAGGAAAATAATACTTGCTCAACCCCAGCATATATTCCACCTCTTTACGTCTTTTTTGTGTATAGACTTCGATAAATGATTTTACGGCAGAGTTGAAAGGCATTTCGATGATATGGGGTAATTTTTTCAGTCTGTTTTTGTATTCATCGTCTATAACTATAGGGTTTAATTGTTGCAAACATTCGGATGGAGTATTTCTATCTACTGCCCAAGAATAGAGCAAAAAGTCTAATGAACTGTCGAAATCGTCGGGTACAACGACAACGGTATCCGATTCATTTTCATTTTCGTTTTCATCGTCCAGATTTTCGGTGTCAATGTCGTTGATAAGTGTATTGGACGTTATTTTTGTGGCAGGTTGTTGAGAGGACGCATATACAAAAGCTATGATACAAAGTAAAAGTAGTACAAAATGTCGTTTAAAAATTATATTGGTTATCGATTTCATCTCGGAGAAAAATAGTTAATTAAAAATTCAGGCTGCATTGCAGCCCGTATGCGCTGCGTGAGTCATTCATCAATTGAATACGGGAAGGGAGTATATTCAGCACTAAATCGGGCGATATGTCAAAATTATACAGATGGGCATCTACGTACGCTTCGAGAAGTACCAAACCGTAATATCCGACAGAGAGTATTATACTTAAATCTCTGTAACGGCGAAAATAATCTTGCTTTGTTTTAAGCGCTTTCTCGTAAGCTGTGATTCCACCGGGAAACGTGTCTATTGTATAGCCTTTTGGCAAAATATCTATATGGCTATTAGTGGCAGGGTCATCGTCAATAATATCTCTGTAAGCATTTTTATAAGAGGTATAACGACTATTGTTCCAAGATATTGCATAGGCAAATCCTAAAAATCCTCCGTAAACAAAAGGAAGTTTCCAGTATTTTTTATTTACTATTTGACCGTAGCCGGGAACAATGGCTCCCATCCAGATGGCTTTTACGGGATCGGGCTGAAATTTTACAGAAGAAATTGTATCTATTTTTAAAGTATCGATGATGCTTTCAGATACAATATTGTTTGTTTCTACATTAATTATGGTATCCGGCTGTTGAAGAAAGACAGAATCGGCAATTTCTTGAGATTTTCCTTCCACAAGGATTAGCGTCAATGCCAATAGTATGAAAAACAGCTTTTTCAAGATTAAATATGGTCTAACAGTTGCATAATACGCATTAGTTCATCATCGTTGGCAAACGGAATGGTTATTTTTCCCTTCCCCTGTAAATCGGAGTTTAGTTTAACTTTTGTCTTGAAAATAGAACTTAGTTGGCTTTGTAACTCTTTTATCTCTTTTATCTCGTTGGTTTGGCTCGATTTGGAAACCGGCTTTTTTTGTTCAAAATAGCCGGTTTCCATATAGTTTCGCACCATTTCTTCTACTTTTCGTACCGAGTATTCGTTTTGTAGAATAAGATTGTATAGTTTCAATTGCTGCTCAGGGTCGGGCAATCCGAGAATAGCTTTGGCATGTCCCATATCCATTTTCTTATCCTTAACTCCCATTTGAATTTCTGCGGGAAGGCGGAGCAGGCGGAGGTAGTTGGCAATGGTTGCCCGTTTTTTTCCCACACGTTCGCTCAGGCGGTCTTGGGTAAGACGATATTCTTCCATCAAGCGATAAAAGGTAAGGGCAATCTCAATGGAGTTTAAATCTTCCCTTTGTATGTTTTCAATCAGTGCCATTTCCATTACCTGTTCATCGGCAGCTGTTTTCACGTAGGCAGGGATGGTTACCAATCCGATCGATTTTGCAGCCCTGTATCGTCTTTCACCAGCAATAATCAGATAGGTGCCATCTTCGTTTTTGCGAAGTGTGATGGGAGATATTACGCCCAATTCGCGAATGGAGGTTGCCAATTCGGTCAGTGTCTCTTCATCAAAACTAGTGCGTGGTTGCTGAGGGTTGGGCGTTATTAAGTCGATTCTTACATCGTGAATGGAAGATGAACCGTTTGTTGAATCGGGGTTGATGTCTATCAACGCTCCCAAACCTCGCCCCAAACCTGTGTTTTTAGCCATATTTTTTTACTTTTAAAACGGATAAATCCGCAAGTTCTTCAACGTTGAATATTTGCTGTTATTGCCTTGATATTAACTCTTTTGCTAGCTCTGAGTAATTAACGGCTCCACGCGATTCGGGGTCGAAAAGCATAATGGGCTGCCCATGACTGGGAGCTTCACTCAAACGCACATTTCTGTATATGACCGTATCGAACACAAGTGTGTCGAAGTGCTTTTTGACCTCTGCAAAAACTTGGTTTGCCGAACGTAGGCGATTGTCGTACATTGTCATAATAAATCCTTCGATTTCCAATTTAGGATTGAGTTTACTTTTAATAATTTTAATGGTGTTCAAGAGTTTACTTATCCCTTCGAGAGCAAAATACTCACTTTGAACCGGAATAACGACAGAGTCGGAGGCGGTAAGCGCATTTACTGTAATCAGCCCTAATGATGGCGAACAGTCTATAAATATAAAATCGTAATCGTTTTTGATAGAGACAAGCATTTTTTCCATAATCCGCTCACGATTGTTTAAATTGAGAAGCTCTATTTCCGCCCCCACCAAATCTATGTGCGAAGGGAGAACGTACAAATTTTGTACTTCTACCTCTTGAATGGCTTTGTCTGGAGGAAAACTATCAATAAGACACTCGTAAACAGTAAATTCTACTTTTCTCACATCTATCCCCAAGCCGGAAGAGGCATTTGCCTGAGGATCAGCATCAATAAGTAATACCTTTTTCCCGAGCGCAGCCAACGACGCCGCTAAATTTATGGCGGTAGTCGTCTTCCCTACCCCCCCCTTCTGATTGGCAATAGCAATTATCTTTCCCATACTATTATCTTAAACTGAAAAAATACTTTTTTATTTCTGCAAAGATAGTAAAATTAATTCGGCTGTTAAATTACAACAAAGCCGTATCTCCAAAATAATATCTTTTAAATTTATTTCATAATAATGTGAGACATGTTACAGTTTTGCACTATTTTTGTATCAAATAATTTTATTTTAACCCGAAAAACATATGATTATGAAGAAAATACCGTTATACATTATCCTCGTTTTGTATTCGGTGCCGATTTTCGCACAGCAGCAGAGTTTTTCTGCCCCACAAGAGGCAAACGTGAAACAGGAAGAAATGGACTCAAACTGCTGTCCTGATTTATATTCGCCGCAAAAAGCAACCACTATGGAAGAGGCGATGGAATACGGAGACAGTGTGCGGTATCTTGACGTGTCGTTTCAAACACCCAAGCTTACCGCGATTCCGAAAGAGGTGGGGCTACTGTCCAGTTTGATGTGTTTGGATGTAAGCTACAATCGGGTAGCAGGTATTCCACGAGAAATTTTGAACTGTACGAAGCTTGTTTGTATCGATTTGACAGGAAATCAATACTTGCAAGACTTACCCAATTTTCTGAACGAGATGCCGACTCTAAAAATCATTCGCCTCAAAGATTTACAATTTTTCACTTCAATAAAAAAGGAAATACTAAAGAAGAAGTTTCCCAACATCAAGTTGGAGTTTGATTGAAAGAAAACGACATAAAATATAAATTTAATGAAAAAACCAATTTTTATCCTTACGCTACTAGTGAGTGTGTTTATGCTGTCTTGTACAAAAGAGAAAAAAGATAAAAACTCGGAAAACACGCTCCACAGCGGCTACATTAAAATAGCTGTGGATGAAACAATGGCTAACGTCATGCGTTCCGAAACCGAAGTATTTGAAGGGCTTTATCCCGCCAAAATTGACGTGGTGTACGCCCCCGAAAATGATGCGGTAAAAATGCTATTAGAGGATTCGGTTCGATTGGCGGTAACAGCGCGCCCACTTAGCGCCCAAGAATTGAAATATTTGCGAGACAAAACGTTTAGGCCCAATTCGATACGGATTGCTATTGATGCCGTCGCCGTGATTATTCATCCTTCTAATCCTGACTCTATCATCAATGTGCAAAATTTGAAACGAATATTGACAGGGGAAGTAAAAAATTGGAATCAAATTTATCCCTCTTCTACTTTGGGCAATATACAGGTAGTGTTTGACAATACCAATTCAAGCATTGTAAGATATATTGCCGACTCTGTTTGTCGAGACAAGCCACTATCAAAAAATCTCAATGCACTAAACTTAAACAGAGAAGTGGTGGAGTATATATCGAAAACGCCTAACGCTATGGGGTTGATAGGGGTAAGCCTCATCAGCAACGAATACGATTCCATTTCGCAAGACTTCAACAAAAAAATACAGGTAATGAGAGTATCGACAAGCGAACATCCCGACAGAACAAACAGTGTTCAGCCTTATCAGTATTATATGTACACAATGAAGTATCCGCTCACACGCGATATTTATATACTTTTAAATGATCCGAGAGGAGAACTTCCAAAAGGTTTTACTAATTTTGTAGCCGGCGATAAAGGGCAGAGGATAATATTGCGTGCCGGATTGCTACCAGTAACGATGCCGGTCAATAAAGTAGTTATCAATAGAGAATAAAAAAAGAATAATATATTAAATTAAAAATGGAAAAAATGAAAAAAAGTTTGATGTTCATATTGCTTTTGGGATTAGTCTCAGTCTCTTTTGCGGGCAATAAGTTAGCAACCGATTATTACGACGCTGATGATTACGAAATGGCTAAACTTTACTTCTTATCAGGGAATATGGATGCTATGGATTGTTATTATTTGGGTCAAATATATTTGAAAACCAATAAAAAAGACTCGGCACAATATTACTACAATAAAGGATTGCAAATAGACCCTGCTAACCTATACAACAGTGTAGGAATAGCTACTATAAACAACGATGCCAAAGCTTTGAAAGCCATATCAAAAAACAAAGAATACAAAAAAGACATAAATATGCAGCTTGCCATCGCCGAGGCATTTGCAATAAATAATCAAACTGCCGACGCAGACTCTTATGTGGCAAAAGCTAAAAAAATAGATAAAAAGAATCCACTCTCTTATATTTTTGAGGGGAAACAGCTTGAAACTAAAAAAATGGTAAATGAAGCCGCCTCTAAATTGGAAAACGCTATTTACTTTGATCCCAATTTTAAATTGGCTTATCTAAAATTGGGGCAAGTTTACGAAAACGTGAGAACGCAAGTAGCTATGGAATATTTGAACAAAGCCATCTCACTTGATCCAAACTATGCCGCCGCACTCAATACACTGGGAAATCTAGCAACTCGTCAAGGATTTTATCCAGAAGCTTTGGAGGCGTATAATAAATATTTGAACGTGATTACCCCCACTTCCAAAGATTACGAAACATACGCTAAAATTCTTTATTTCAATAAAAAATACGACCAAACGCTGAATGCTATATCCAAAGCTCCAAATAATTTTGTGATGAACCGGTTGAAAATGTATTGCGAAAATGAACTGGGAAATAAAGCCTCTGCTATGGCTATTGCGGCAAACTTCTTCAAAACTACCAAAACAACAGACTGCATTCCGCAAGATTATACCACTTACGCAAAACTATTGTCTGACGATAAAAATTTTACCGAAGCAGCGGTCTATTACGAAAAAGCTTACCAACTCGACACAACCAAAATTGACATATTGAAAGATGTGGCAAAATCATATGAAAGTGGCAAAAATTACCAAAAATCGGCAGAATATTTCAAAAAATTGACCACCATACCCAATGCGTCGCTCAGTGATGTATTTACACTGGGAAGAACCTATTATATTGCCGGCAATGACACCGTGAATAGTAAAGAGTTGAGATTTATTTATCTGAATGAGGCAGACAGCACTTTTAACGTGTTGTGCGAGAAACTAGCGGATAATTATATGGGGTATTTTTGGCGTGCCAGAACCAATGCTGCCCTTGACCCTGAAACGTCAAAAGGGCTGGCAAAACCGTATTACGAAAAGGCTGTAGAATTGCTACTTCCACAAAAAGACGACTATAAAAATGAATTGATGGAGGCTTATCGGTATTTAGGTTATTACAACTACCTTAAAAACGATGTGGAACAGGCAAAAACCTACTTCAACAAAGTGCTTGAAATCAATCCTGATGATGCTGTTTCGCAGCAGGCAATCAACGGACTGGAAGCATCATCTAAGAAAAAAAAATAGGAAGTATAATTTGTCGAAAGATAAAAAGCTGTCGGTTCCGGCAGCTTTTTTTATGTGCATATAAAGTATTACCTTTGCATACTTTTTATTTATGCAGACTTGAATCAATATAAACAACATACCCTTGCCAACGGACTCCGAATAGTTCATATACCGTTTCAAGGCACGGTTTCATACTGTGGCGTAATTATTAATGTAGGTTCTCGCGACGAAGACGAGCCTCACCACGGTTCGGCGCATCTCATTGAACACATGTTATTCAAAGGTACCGAAAAACGAAATTCGGAACAAATCATCGAAAGGCTCGAAAGCGTGGGAGGTGAGCTGAACGCTTATACATCCAAAGAAGAAACGGTAGTCTATGCCGCCTTTTTGAAAAAATATACTCAAAGGGCAGTAGAACTTATTGCAGACGTGGTATCCCATTCAAAATTTCCACAAGAAGAGTTGAAAAAAGAGATTGCAATAGTGCAAGACGAAATAGAGTCGTACAACGATACCCCTGCCGAATTGATTTTTGATGATTTTGAAGAATTGTTGTTTTCGGGCAACTCTATGGCACATAATATACTAGGAACCAAGCGACAGTTAAAATCATTTTCGGTAGAGAAACTAAATTCGTTTTTCAAATCTCATTACATACCAAGCGAAATGGTATTTTTTTCGCTTGGAGGCGTACAGTTCGATAAACTCGTTCGGTGGTGCGAAATATATTTCAACACCAGCAGTGTCTCCAAAACAGATTATCCACGATTAACACCTTCTATTCAACCCGTTTCGCACAAAACCATCAAGCGGAAAACAAACCAAGTACACTGCTTGATGGGAGGGGAGGCTTATAGTTTGCACTCTCCCGATAGGTCGGCGCTGTATTTGCTAAATAATATCCTGGGCGGTCCGGGTATGAGCAGTTTACTTAATCTTTCGTTGCGGGAAAAGCATGGGTTGGTTTATTCCGTGGAGTCCATATACCAGCCGTTTTCCGACACCGGATGGTGGACTGTATATTTTGGGACAGACCCTGACAACTCCCAAAAGTGTGAAAATTTGATAAAAGAAGAACTCAAAAAATTATGTGAAAATAAAATTTCAGACAAAAAACTGAAACAGTACAAAATACAACTGTCGGGGCAAATGGCAATATCTTCAGAAAATAAAGAGAGCACAGCCCTTGCGTTAGGTAAAAGTATAATGAGATATGGAAGATACAGCTCGCCAGACGAAGTCAGAGAGAGGATAAACAATATATCGGCAGAGCAACTCCAAAGCGTTGCTATAGAAATATTTGATACAGAAAAACTTCATGTTCTAAAATACGTGTAAAATATTCGCATCTCTCTCCAAACAAAAACAAAATGAATTTTGACGAATACATATTGCTGCATTCCGATCCCGAACCCGATTATTTAGCCGAAATAAATAGGAATACCCACGTAAGAATGATAAATCCACGAATGTGTTCCGGACATTATCAGGGAAGGGTATTGAGTATGTTCTGTAAGATGATACGTCCTCAAAAAGTGTTGGAAATAGGTACATATACAGGCTATTCCGCGCTTTGTATTGCCGAATCGCTACCTAAAGATGGAGTGCTGCATACCATTGAAATAGACGATGAACTGGAAGATTTTATTCTGGAAAATTTTCAGAAATCACCTTTTGCAGATAGAATAAAACTACACATAGGAAGGGCTTTGGATATTATTTCAAACCTTGAAGAGACATTTGATTTGGCTTTTATCGATGGGGATAAACGAGAATATATCGACTGTTTTGAAAAAATTTTACCAAAAATAAACGATGGAGGCTACATTATTGCCGACAATACACTTTGGGATGGAAAAGTACTGACAAACAGCCTTCGAGACAACGATAAGCAAACGATAGAAATGATACACTTTAATCAAAAAATATCAAAAGACAAACGGATAGAAAGGATAATGTTGCCCGTAAGAGATGGCTTAACAATTATTCGAAAAATTTAACTGTCTGCATATGAAAATATTACATAAATTTCGATATAGAAATAAGTCAATTTTATATCTCAACAAAATACGATGATGTACATTTACGAGTTAGACCTGAAAGTACGCGACTACGAGTGCGATTTGCAAGGGATAGTGAACAACTCCAACTATCAGCGGTATTATGAACATACGCGGCATGAGTTTCTGTTGGAACAAGGGGTAAGTTTCTCGGATTTGCATGACGAAGGTATCGATACTATGGTAGCCCGTATTGAGATCGCTTACAAAACCCCGCTAAAACCCCGCGATGAATTTACCTCTAAACTTTATGTGTCGAAAGAGGGGATAAAATATATGTTTCATCAGGCACTCTATCGAAAAAGAGACAATAAATTGTGTTCGACAGCCAAAGTAACTACCGTAATTACCATAAACGGTGTGCTGACGGCAGATTTTGAACCGTTTGACAAACTTTGCGGGCAATCAAAAAGGTAAAAAACAACCTTGTTTTTCAACATTTCATTACCAAATTTGTTTTTTATCAAAAAGATAAGGTATGAATGAATTTTTAGAAAAAGAAGAGAAAATAGTTAAAATGCTCAAAACCGTATTCGACCCCGAAATCCCCATCAATGTGTACGATCTGGGTTTGATATACAGAATTGAACCTCAAGAAAACGGAGTGGTGGAGATAGACATGACCCTTACTGCTCCCAATTGCCCTGCCGTGGATTTTATAGTGGAAGACCTGATTATGAAAGTAGAAAGCGTACAAGGAGTTACTAAGGTAAATGTCAATATTGTATTCGACCCTCCTTGGGATAAAGATATGATGACGGAAGAGGCAAAGTTGGAATTGGGGTATTTATAGGCTTATGTTTTGTTATAAGTATTTTATGAAAAGTAAGTTGCATATTTCTTCAAAAATATAAATTTTTTCCTTGATAGTAGATTGAAAAAAGTCTGTTATGATTTATTTTATTTCCGATGCACATTTAGGCTCCCGCTTAGTTCAAAATCCACACGAACACGAAATGCGTTTGGTACGTTGGTTGGACAAGGTGAAAATTGATGCCGAAATCATCTTTTTGATGGGCGATATGTTTGACTTTTGGTTTGAATATAAAACTGTAGTACCAAAAGGTTTTGTCCGTTTTCTTGGCAAATTAGCCGAGTTGTCGGATAGCGGTGTGGAAATCCATTTTTTTGCAGGGAATCATGACCTCTGGACTTTTGGTTATTTGAGAGATGAAGTAGGGTTGATAGTACATACCTCTCCCGAAGAGATGGAAATAAAGGGGAAGAAATTTTTTCTGGCGCACGGCGATGGACTTTATACCGAGGAGAGCGGATTCAAAATTATTCGTAAGATATTCCACAGCCGGATAGCTCAGAAACTATTCAGACTGCTCCCTCCACAAATTGGGCAAAATTTTGGTTACGCTTGGTCAAAAAGTAATCGAAAAAAAATACTGCATTTAGAAAATAAATACGAAGGGGAAGAAAATGAGTTTTTGGTAAAATATTCAAAAAAATATGCAGCAATCCACCAAGTAGATTACCTTGTTTTTGGTCACCGGCACATTGAATTAAATCTACAAATCACCCCCAAAGCTACTGTAATTATCCTTGGAGATTTTGTCGGGATATTTTCTTACGGAGTTTTTGACGGGAAAAATTTCTTTCTGGAAAATTTCTGACTCCGGATAAATTATAGTTTCAATCTTGCCACAATCGCATTATGGTCCGATGGGTAATCGGTTGTTTTTGTTCCGTCAATTGTTTCGTATGAGATGACCTCAACATCGTTTTTTATCAAAATATAGTCTATCACTTCCCGTTTCTCCAACGGAAGTATTCCGAAATTGTGAAATGTCCAATCAGGTCCACTTTTTACAGGTGAAACGTACCGGCTGTCTGTAAGGTGCAAAGGATTGGTGCTGTCTGTTAGTATTTTTATCGTTTCAGTTTCTGGAGGGGTATTAAAATCACCAATAACTACTACCGGAAAATTTTTCTTTTGGGTGTGAACGCTTATTTTCTCTAAAATAAGTTTAGCGCTTTCTTCCCTTGCTTTTACTCCGCTATGATCAAGGTGGGTATTCAATACGAAAATTTCTTTTTCCGAATCTATTATTTTCAGTTTAATCCACGTTGCAATACGTGTACAAGCCGCGTCCCAGCCTACAGAACCTTCTTTAAAAGGTGTCTCGCTCAGCCAAAAATAACCCGAATCAATTTTCGAGAATTTGTTGTGATTATAAAATATAGGAGCATATTCTCCTTTTTTAACGCCATCTTTTCGTCCTACCCCTACCCAGGTATATTCGGGGAGCATATATTCTATATCTGTCAGTTGTTTGTGTAACACTTCCTGCAGCCCCACGATGTCGATATCATTCAGCAAAATGGTTTTTGCTACTCTCTTTTTCCTGTATTTCCATCTATTCGATTTATCACTTTTTGTATCAACGCGAATATTGAAAGACATTACACCAATTTCGGGAGATTGTGGATAGACAAATAAAGTGGTTGGCAACAATATAAGGGTGAAAAAAATATACTTTTTCATGTGATAAATAAAATATGTATGAAACGATTGAAGAATATTGAGTGTGTCAATATTTGTTGTTATTGCCGTTCGACAAAGAATAATTTGACAAAGTTATATTGAATTTTGATAAAGTTTCTATTTACAATATGAAAAAATATTTAAAAAACACCGGCAACTTTATTTCCCACAAAACGAATATTTGTATAGGGAATGTAAAGTTGCCGGCAAAAACAGCTAAAGAAGAGGTAGGCGATTAAGTCCTATTTTTTTATCATTTTTCTTACTACACAAGTGTTTTCGTTACCAATAAGGCGCACAAAATAGAGTCCAGATTCTAAATTACCTATTTCAAAACGGTGTTTGGTAGTAGAAGTTGGCTTTTCAGACAAGAGTATTTTACCCGTTTTATCAAACAGTTCTATCCTCAAGACTTCTCCAAACGACCCAAAATCAATAAAACACACATCAGTTACAGGCTGTGGATACAGATTTACCCCCGGTACATCTATTTTAGACAACGCTGTATTGGCTATTACCGCTATAATACCTTTGTCGATTTGAGTCAAATCCCAAACAAGATTTTCACCCGGTGTTTCGGGTAAAATTTGTGTAAAATTTCCCGATATAGCCGCAGCGTTAAATAATTGGTAGCTTTTGTCTGCCTCCCAATTGCCGACTAATTTTCGTAAGTCGAGCGTACCGTTGAGGTAGAGTGTACCGGTTACTCGCAGCACATCGTTAGCACTATTTGAAACCTTCATTATAGCAGTAGCGGTAGTGGTAAGGATTACATTTTTGCTTGCTTTCAGCGTGCCAACTGTAGTAGCGGAAACACCGGGCATGATCACTCCGCTTGCACCCACCACCAACGTTCCTTCTATTGTACCTGTACCGGCAATGGTTGCATTTGATACACTTACGTTGCCTGTACCGGTGGCGCTCCCTGTGGTATTTGTTACGATGAGCGTTCCGCTCGTTACATTTGTATTTCCGGTATAGGTGTTTGCTCCACTCAATATCAATGTACCTGTACCTTCTTTGGTAAGGGCTGAATTTGTCCCGTTGATTATTCCTCCGAATGTGTTGCTCCCCATAGTGTTGCCACCCACTACCCAAGTGGTACTACTGCCTCCCAACGTACCAGTAGTTCCTTTTAAACCACCAAGTTTGATGGATTTTCCGGTCGAGAGATGAAATACATTTGCATTTGCCATCAGATTTAATGTAGCTTTAGAATAACCGTAATCGTTATTTATTCTGAAGTCTCCACCACCACTGCCACCGGCAATTCCGATAGTACCTTCAAAACCAGACCAGTCGCCTCTGAATTCGGAGCGCACGTAAGGAATATTGATGTTGATTGTCCCTTTCCCTGTTAGTTTGTTAGTAAAATTCCATCGCATAGGAACATTCCATGTGGCTGTTTTGCCTTCGGGTACATCTATTGCGTTGGCAAATGGCCCGACAGTACTTGTGCTGTTGGCATCACGCATTTGGAGTGTACCCCCTTCGAGCGATATTGATGCCGAACCCAAAGCGGTAGTATTGGCCTCGACAGAGCCTAAAGCCAAGGTGCCACTTTTTACGATTATTTTACTGAATGAGTTGGTTCCCTGCAAATTCAAAGCTCCTGCCCCTGTCAATTCCAGCGTGATATTGCTACCGATAATGTTACCGCCAATCATGATGCTGTTGGTGCTTGTCGGGTTATTTACGGTAAGTTTGCCTACTACTGTCATATGTCGTGTGGTAGCCATCTGCGATGCTGTTTGCAGAGTAGCGTTACGCATAATCCAGTTAGATGCCGTCCCTTCTGATTTTCCGATAGAGCTGGGTAAGCCGCCGTCTTTGATAGACGAAACTTCGAGTATCCCATCTGAAAAATCCACAGCTCCCGTGAATGTGTTTTCTTCGGTGAGCAGCGACAGTTTTCCCGTACCTGTTTTTATTAAGCCTCCGCTACCGCTGATTATTCCTTCGCCACTTATTTTGTAATCGGTATCGTTGGTAAAACTGATTCCTTTCACGGGTAAAGTTTCGTTTATAACGATATTTTTGTTGGTTGCAGCATCGGTAAAAAGAATGGAATCGTTCGGTACAAAAATATCTTCAACCGAAGTTTTCAGAAAGTTTTTGGTTTCATAGTCCCAAGTAGAGTTTACATTGCCGTTCCACGATATCACATCCGCCTGACGAGGTGTGGATACAATCAATTTTATAGCGTTCAGTTCGAAATTTAACGAATAAACGACACCTTCAAGCCCATGCACTTTGAAATTACTTTTTGAGGCGTTTGTTGTTCCGGTAAACGTAACAAGGGTCATTTCACCTGCTTGAATAGGTGAGTGAGGTTTGATTACGATACTGTGATTGGTATTGGTAACATTAAAATCTCCCTGAATAACTAATTTGTCGGAAAACTCCGGTTTGGTTTGGTCAATATCAAAAGCCAAATTGTTCCGTCCGGGTAGATTCAGATTTCCGGAAATAGTCAAGGTGCCGAGTTCTGTTCCATTTCCCGGCTCAATGCGTCCTCCCTCAATATTCAATCCGGTTTCGAGAGTTATCCCTCCGTTGAGAGTAGCATTTCCACCAATTACACCCCGTGCGTCAAGTCGAATTTTTCCTGCCAATGTTCCGTTTACCAATAACCGTCCTTCCGATATACGGGTAATACCCGTAAAATCATGGTTCCCGTTGAGTATCACGTCTCCCTGCATAGATTTGACAATATCCATATTTCCAGTAAATTTACCAGCTCCTCCTATTGTATAGTTGTGTCCTTTCGGATTCATTAACCACAGACGACTTAGGGATGTATTGTTTGCAATTGTAATATCACCGTTGGGATTTCGAATGTCAAGCATTACGCTTTTCCCATCGTGTAACGGTGCTTGGATGCTATTTTCGGAAACAAGATATACATCGGCGGTTTGTATGGGAGCTACCGGAGGCAATGGCATATCGTTTGCCATATAGAAATCAACATCGGCAGTTTCGTAGTATCCTCGATGGGTAGTTTGAATACGATATGCGGGATTTTGCATCAGGCAATATTGGCGGTGGGTGGTATAGGCATCGGTTGCCATAATAACAAAACCGGTAGTGTCTCTACGTGCGTAAATCAACTCTTCGCGCCAGTCGCCAAGTAAATCACCCCAGAATGCTCCGCGTCCACCGTTGGGCGCTGATACATAATAATCTTTTGGTGCACCGCTTACATCCATTTTGTAGAGATTTTTACTACGAACCATTGATTTAGAACCGGGGTCGAAAGCTTCAATAACCGGATTTTTGTCGCTCCCTACGGCATCGGCTTCGTTTCTCGACAAGCCGGCTCCCCACCACAATGCCTCTCCGGGAAAACTTCCTTTCGAATCGGTAAGTTTACCCTTACTGTCGTACATAGCGTTGCTTGCCATAGTCGAGAAGTATTGCAAACCACGCAGTGAAGGGTCAAATGCTCCGGTAATTCCGCGCCCTACATCGGCTACTGCCGACAGGTAGTTTGCTTTAATAATTTCACCTGTGAGAGCATCGTTTATTCCCATTCCCAAAATATTGGTTTGTTGTATAAAGAAATGTTCTAAACCAGGTCTGTCAGGATCTATATCGGTAACGCAATGGCGGTCGCCGTGTGCAATATTGGGAATAATGTTTAGCAAAGAGCCGTCGTCGTCGATGGTGTAGCTGATTTGTACAAGTTCGTCTTTGCCGTCTCCATCAGCATCAACTGCACGAAACTGATGCGATTCGTACTCGGTATCTTCTCTGTGATAGCGTCGCGCCCAGTTTTTCACTAATTTTCCGCCTATCAACCGCCACGTTTCGGTTCCACCCACAAAGTGTCCGGTTGCTTTACGCGTTTTGTATTGATATACTACCGATGGGTGTATACCATCTAAATATTGAATGATAAATTGTCCGCTGATTGCTTTCCATTTGTCGGTGCGGTCAGATTTTATTTCGTCAAACAACGATAGCGACACGGTGTCAATCAAATTTCCGGTTTCGCCGTTGAGTACGGCAATCCACTGAGGTGCCGATCCGGCAACGGAATTGTAATCATGTACGGTACCATCGGCATTTTTAATTACAGTACCATCGGGAAAGGTAGTCCCTTCGCTTACAGCCATCATTACTTCGGCTTTGTTATCTCCATCCAAATCGTAAACAGAAACCATATCAGCCTGCCCGGAGCCAATAATTACATTTACACCGGCATTTACACGCCATTTGAAAGTCCCGTTGCTATTATAAGCATCAATAAAAACAGGCAAAGTAGTACTGGTGTTATCTTCTTCGGTTTCGATAACGCCTCCGGGATGTCTGTCAATTACATAGTCGTATTGTCCGTCGCCATCTAAATCTCCGGGCCAACAAAATTTCATTGTCATTTTGGTATATCCAGCCGGAGATGGTTCAAAATTAAAATCGCGTACGATGGCACCTGCCGACTTATTTGCAGGCAGTATCCACGAACCTCCTTCATCGCCTTCCACACCATTTAATATCGGTTTTACGATAAAGCGAGATTGCACACTCAAAGCGGTGCCAGTTACCGTCCAAAGGTAATTGGTAGCGCCCGTGATGGGCTCGGCATTTAGTTTTACGGGAGTAGCAATGCCTATTTGCCTGTAGATATTGAACGAGATATCTTCGGGGTCGGTAGCAAAATATCGCCACGATATAAGTAATTGGTTGCCACCCTTGTTTACAACCAATACGCCTCGGTCTAACTTTTCGGTTATCCGTTGGGCGTTTAGTATTGAAGTGGCAAGCAATGCAAAAAAGAGAAAAAGAATAGATTTTTTCATGACATAAATGTTTTGTGTTTTTTTTGTGGTAATTAAGTGGTATTATTCCTAATAAAAATATATGTTGTTGGTTTTGAAACTCGTTTGAAACAAACTATTTTTTAAACAGATTAATTTTGCAAATATACTTGTTGATAGAAATAATGAAAGGCAAAAAATGATTTAATTACTGTGAGTTTTGATATGCAACAGGTTTTTTGCAGCTTTTAAGCGATGCTTTTATGAAAAATTACCGTTTGTCTAAGGGGGGGTAGGACGAAAGAATGGTATGAAAGTGTGCTTTTGAAGATAAATTATTCTATTTTCTCGATTTATTCATATACTGTTGGTAGGTATCCATCACAAAAGGGACGTAGCGTAAGGTCTCTTTGGGGCGAAAAAAACCGTATTTTACCACCGGGTCATTATAGTATTCGGGGTCATTTTTTTTTGAGAGATAATATTCTACATTATTGTACCAAATATATTTATTTTTTCCATATTTTTCGGCTAATGCCATTGCATCTATAATGTGTGCCGGTCCCGAGTTGTAGCTGGCAAGTATAAATTTGATTCGTTCTTCTTTATCTTCTATCCGGCGGTAAATCATATTTAAGCTTTTGATATATTCTGCGCCGGCGGCAATATTGCTTTCGGGATCGGTAAAGTTACTTTCATTCAAGCCAAATTCTCTACCTGTCTGAGGCATAAGTTGCATAATTCCTTTTGCTCCCGCCCATGAGGTTGCATTTTTGTTAAATTCGGATTCGGCATACCCTACTGCTGCCAGTAGCCGCCAATCCCACCCGATAATAGAAGAGTATTTTTTAAAGAATGAATCGTAAGGGGAGATGGCTCCTTTGGGGGTATGGAGATTTTTATAGGAGAAATAAGGGTTTTTGTCCCAATATTTTGTATATAGCTTTTCGGTAAAATTTACCGTAGATTTTTGGGCAAGCCAATAACGGATGGTGTCGGTAAGTGTTTGATTAGTTTTACGAACAAGCCAACCATTTTGTTGATTGAAACCGATGGGGATTCTGCAATCTAAGCGACTGTCGAAGTTTTGCTGGAGCAATGCTTTGTGCCGGTAAGCGATGGTGTATTTAATTTTTTTGTCGCTGACCATTTGCATCAGGTCGTCGGTACTCAAAGAGTCTGCTGCCAGTTTTATAGCGATTCCTCCACCAATTTCTTCATTGAGTTTTTGCAGGCGTAGGTGATGTACGGTATTCTCTTTTACCCATACCTCTTTCCCTACTAATTCCAATGGATTGCTTACCGCGTATCTGTCAATGTGTTGTACAATGACTAAGTATGACTCTTGTTGGGGAAAAACAAAGTTAAAGTTGTTTTTCAGTTCTTTGGTCTCGAACATGTTATACGCCGCTATCTCCACTATCCCATGTTGGAGCCACGCAATCATTTCATTGTCGTTTTTTGCTACAAGTACTTTCATCGGGAGGTGTAAAAAAGAGGCAAAGTTTTTTATCATTTCATAGTCAAACCCCATAGTAATGTCGCTGTAATAGAAGTAGGAGGTGGCTCCGTATTGTGTTGCTATACGCAGCGTATCTTGAGGAATTGTTTCGGTGTTCTTAGTTCCAATTTCGTTTGAACTTTGGTTAAGGTTTTTACAGCCGCTTGTCAGGACGCTCAAAAGGACAAAAATCAATGTATGCCTCAAATCTATCATTTAGATACAATATTTTTAGACGTGATGTATGTTTTCCGACTTAATTAGAGAAAGGTTGTTCATTTTCAACCATACTTGTGCGGTAGCGACCACGTCTTTTTCGCAATACCGGGATATTCTCTCCAGATTTTTTTCTTTGTAATATACGTCTGCCACTTGTGAGCCGTCAATATCGTCTTTTGGGGTAGGGATTTCAAAAATGGTTGCCAGAAGCTTAAGGGATGTAAAATTTTTATAGTCACCGAATTTCCAATAATCCATTGTATCGATAAAATTTAATTCCCAAGGTTTCTTGTTGTGGATTTGAAGAGCCGGTGGAAGCTGCAGTCCGTTTATCAACATACGCCTGCAAATGAACGGGATATCAAATTCTTTGATATTATGTCCGCAAAATGTATATTCCGGTGTTTTGAAAAATTGCTGTACTAATAACGAAAAATTTTCCAAAAGCAGACGTTCATTGTCTGAAACAAAAGATTTTGTCCGAAACTGTTTTATTCCTCCATTAAAATAAATATATCCTACCGATATGCAGACAATTTTTCCGAATTCGGCATAAATACCTGCGCTTGTTTCGTAACCTCTATCGGCTCTCAAAATATCTTCGTACTTTTCCGGCATCCTTTTTTGTAAGATTGTAAATTTATCTTCCCAAAGATGTTGTATCTCTTCCGGTAATTGATTGAAGTATTCGGTTTGGGGAACAGTTTCGATATCAATAAATAATGTTTGTTGCAATTTGTCGGGAGTCATTTCGGGGTGTAAAGAATGTGTGTTTTCAAGTAAATATATAAAAAAGGTTTGTCAGCCAAGTCTATTCTCAATGTATTTTGTCAAGATGTCGATTGCAATGCTGTTGTTCCCTCCTTGCGGAACTATTAGGTCGGCAAAACGTTTGGTGGGTTCGATAAACTGTACGTGCATCGGTTTGACGGTTTGTTCGTACCGCTCCATCACTTTATTTACAGAACGTCCCCGTTCCACAATGTCTCTGTTGATAACGCGTATCAACCTGTCATCGGCATCGGCATCTACATATACCTTTAAGTCGAGCATTTTTCGGAGTTTTGTGCTGGTCAGTATCAAAATTCCTTCAACTATTATCACTTTGCAAGGCTTTACGGGTATTGTTTCTACTGCCCGTGTGCAGGTAAGGTAGGAGTAAATGGGTTGTTCTATATTGTTTCCTTTTTTCAATTCGTCTAAATGTTTTATCAGTAATTCCCATTCTATTGATTCGGGGTGGTCAAAATTTATCTCCAGTCGCTCTTCAAGTGGCAGGTGGCTGCTGTCTTTGTAGTACGAGTCTTGTGAAAGTACCACCACTTCTCCGTCCGATATTCGTTCCAAAATTTTTCTGACTACGGTTGTTTTACCGGATCCTGTCCCGCCTGCAATGCCAATTGTCAACATATGTTTCCTTATTGTTTAATTTGAGCCACTAAAGTAGCAATAATATTTTAACGGACATATTTTTTTTGAAAAAACTATTTTGCAAAATATATTTATGTCAAAAATACTCAATTTATTAAGAGTATCTAAGTTTATACAATAAACTTAAGTTGTCTATAGAAAGCAAATAGGGAATAAAAAGTATCTAAAGGCGGATTTTTTGTGATTTGGAGATAATTTAACCCTTATACTGTCATTGGGAGAAGAAAAACGGTAACAAACGGCGCTCTTTTGAGGAGGGAGATTCTGATTTTTAAAGAAATATGAAAAAACACAGACTTTGTTTGTTCCGACAGGAAAGTCTGTGTTTTTATTTTGAGAAAACCATTTTTTCTTCGATTATAGCGTTGTTTTTTTTCCTGCCACAATGTAAGTTCCTTTCATCAACCCTGCAAGGGTGTTGATGCCTTTGGATATTTGTATATGTTTTATCAATGCTCCATTAATGGAGAAGATAGGGAGGATTGTTTCTCTGTTTGATTCTATTACAATGTCGTGGTTTGATTTATAAACTTTTATCCCGTTATATAATTCGTACAAATAATTTATTGCGGTGCTGGCTTCGATTATGCGCTCCAGCCCGTCCACCTTGTAATAACCTCCGTTGGTAAAATTCAAGTCTTGAGTTTGAGGACTTCCGTTGTTGTTGAAAATAATCTTTGTAGGCATATTTCCGGTGGGGAGTACGCCATAATCCCAGCGCCATATTTTATTTCCGTTCGCAGTTGTCCCCATGAGTTCGGCTGCCGCTCCGGGCCAGTTTCCTCCCGTGAAGTTGGTGGTGCTATTCCAGCACCATACCTTTACACTGTTGTATCCGCTTGCCGGTGCTTCGAAAAATACGGTCATATTATCGCTACTGTAAGACGGATTGTATATATTGCCTGGCTCAACGGGAGGCGTGGTGGCATCTTCGAGGATTTCTTGGTTGCCATCGTAAGTCAATTCGGTAACGGTAACCGGAGATGAGGTGTACAGATATTTTCCGTCATTCCCTACTTTGCCCGGCGCCGGCGTTTTTGAGGTACTCAGCACATAAATTCTCATATTTGCAACTCCGGAGCAGTCGGCGTTGAGCGTACTGTTGCTTACGGTTATGGTGTTTCCTGTAACGGCGTCTGTGTATGTGCCGTTTTCGATATCAGAAAAGGTGGCACCTCCTCCGATAGTAACAAGTACGTAACTATCCGTACTTGAATCGGTGTATCTTCTTTTAAAAGCCATGTCGCCGTTGCAGCCCGCAGTGCTGTATTGCCCCTTGCGCAATGCCGGAATTGCCATGCGTATTTTGTTCAACCGCTGGATATGCAACGAGAGTGGGTGTGAAAGCGTAGCAGCAATATTTCCGCTTGCATTGGTATAGTCCGCAAAATCATTGACCTTGATGTTACCTGTGATATATCCTCCGAAATATGCCCTTCCGCTTTCGCGTAGTGGCATGTTTGGACCTTTATCTATAATACACCCTTTTTTAAATTCGATTTCGCTTCCGTAGTAAATACAGGGAATACCCCTAAAAGTAAACATAAGAGCTAGATTTTTTGCCCACGTTTCTTGTGATTTTGCAAATCGCTGACTTTCCGGGGCTCCGTCAGGCGCATAATCGTGAGAGTCAACATAAGTTACGTTGAAAGTTGCGTCGTTGTACAATTTATCGTCAAAACGGACTCCATAAGCGCTACCGGTGTTTTCAAAATTCCAGTGCATAGGGAAATCTATTACGTGCATTTTTGAAGATAGCGAGTAATCGGGAGTATGATAATTATTGCCATCAAGAAACGCGTTGTTGGAATTGTGAGAAGATCGCCATGAGGATTCGTCCAAGTCGTCGTTGTAGTTCTGAATGCAGGATTTTTGGTTGGTTGTTGTTGTAAAACCTTCGGTGCCGGTCATACAAACCAATGATGTCCACTCCGATTGGTCGTTGCTCCACGCGTAGTTTTTTGTGTCTGCCCAAGTGTAGTAGGGGGTGGACATAGGAGGAGTGTTTCGGTAAATGACGTTTCGATCGCGGGTACAAACTTCGCCGAACATAAAAAAGTTGGATTTGCCGGCGCTGTTTGCTGCCTGTAAAAATGCCGGATTAAAAACTTTGTTGAAGACCAAACGGTTTATGTGACGTTCGGTATCTACCCTGAATCCATCAACGCCCATATTGATAAATTGGGTGTAGCATTGAATCAGGTAATTGTAAACCAGTGGATTTTCGGTGTTTAAATCAACACAATCGCCCGCTATCTGTGCCCATTGGCAGGTGATGTCGTCCCAATTGAAGTTCCCGTAGTGGTGCCACAAATTTTTGTTGTCATGATTGACTCCATCGGTGTTTTTCATTAGAGCCAAGCGTGTCGAATATTGCTGTCCGCTTGGTAAGGAGAGGTAATTGTCGGGTAACAACCCTCCATCCTTTTGGGTGTATGGTGCCATACAGGCTTCCAATTGGCTCTGGTCTGCGGCATAATTTCGGATAAATTCTTTGCACAGATAATTTTCACCAAAATTTCCTGTATGGTTCAGCACAATGTCGAGTATAATTTTCATCCCTTTGGCATGTACGGCATCTACCAGTGTTTTGAAACTTACGTCTTGTGATTCGTATCTGCTGTCCACTTTAGAAAAATCGAGCGTATGATAACCGTGGTAATCGTATCCGGAGGCGTTTTGTACTATCGGGGTAATCCATACCGCCGTAAAACCGAGTGCCTTGATATAGTCTAATTTTTCGATTAATCCTTTAAAATCGCCCCTCCAAGCAGGGTCGGAGCCAGTGGCGGTTTCGTTGTATTGCTTGCCGTCCCAGCATTGCACGTCGTTGGTTTTATCTCCATTGTAAAATCGGGTAGTCATCACAAAGTAGATGGACTCATCTCTAAAATCGGTTCTGTTGCCTACAAACGAACCGGCTGATATGTTCAAACTATTTAATATAAATAAAAAAATAAGGAGGAGCTTGATAGGTGTTTCTTGAGTACTTTTCATAAATATCGGTTAATTAAATTGTAAAATTGTAATGTGTGTTGTTGCAAAATTAATATGTAAATAATCTTTCGATCGATAATATGTGGCAATTTCAGTGATTAATAACACGCAATCGTTTGTTGGTTTTTACAAAAATGTGTGTTTTACATTGTTGTTGGTTGGGTACATTTTACTTTGTTTACATTGTAAAAGTTGCATAAAAAGCTTATCTTTGTGGGGCAACATCACGTGTAAAGTAGATTTATTTTATTTCCATTATTATTTTAGTGTAACGAATGGCGGTTATTTTTGGAAAATCATATATTTTTGTACAAAATAAATAAGATGGATAGGTTGAGATTTCGAAGTTTGGCAAGCGGGAGTAGTGGAAATTGCTATTTTATAGGGAATGCCTCGTATGGAATATTGATAGACGCAGGAGTAGGCATAAGGCGTATAAAACACTTTCTACGCACTATGGGACTCGATTTTAGGGATATATGGGGCGTGTTTGTAACGCATGATCATACCGACCATATCAAAGCTGTGGGAGTACTTGGGGAGAAACACAACATACCTGTTTACGCCACGCAAAAAATTCATAATGGGATAAACCGCAACTACAGAGTAACTCAGAAACTGGGAAATTCCCGCCGTTTCGTTGCTGTTGGCGAAATTGTAACTATCGGAGATATCACAGTAAAATCGTTTTCGGTATCGCATGACGCCTCCGAGAGTGTTGGGTTTCAAATAGGTTACAAAGAAAAAACTTTTGTTGTAGCTACCGATTTGGGTTACATACCAGATGATGTTACCCCCTATCTGATGTCTGCCGATTATCTTGTTTTGGAAACCAACTACGATGACGATATGTTGGCAAACGGCACCTATCCTCATTACCTAAAAGAGCGCATAAAGAGAGATACGGGACATTTGAGCAATCGGCAAGCCGCCGAATTTTTAAGTACCCATTTTACGAAAAAATGGAAATATATATTTTTATGTCATTTGAGTAAAGATAATAATTTGCCCGAGATAGCGTATAATACTATAACAAGACATTGGACGGATAATTTGCCCGAAACAGAAGAAAAACCCATACTCGTACCGTTGGAGCGTACAACTCCTTCGCAACTATATGTTTTTGATTAACATAAATTACGCTCCTACATTATATAAAACATAAAACAAACCGTTATGACATCAAGACTTGTCATTATTCCCACCTACAACGAAAAAGAAAATATCGAAAACATCATTCGGGCAGTTTTTGGATTGGAAGACAAATTCCATATTCTGGTTATAGAAGATGGCTCGCCAGACGGAACTGCAGATATTGTAAAACGGTTGCAAAAAGAGTTTTCCGAACAATTGTATATGATTGAACGTAAAGGAAAACTCGGATTAGGCACGGCATATATTACCGGTTTCAAATGGGGATTGGAAAAAGGGTATGCTTACATTTTCGAAATGGATGCTGACTTTTCGCATAATCCGAACGATTTGATAAAACTCTACAACGCCTGTGCCGGTGGAGGAGCCGACGTGGCTATCGGTTCCCGCTATGTGAGCGGTGTAAATGTGGTCAATTGGCCTATCGGCAGGGTTTTAATGTCGTATTTCGCGTCCAAATATGTTCGTCTTGTTTTGGGTATGAAAATACACGATACCACCGCCGGATTTAAATGCTATCGCAGAGAAGTGCTGGAAACCATTGAACTAGACAAAATTAAGTTTAAAGGATACGGTTTCCAAATAGAGATGAAATTTACGGCTTACCAATGTGGTTTTAAACTTCAAGAAGTACCCATCATATTTATCAATAGAGAATTGGGTACATCCAAAATGAGCGGAGGAATTTTTGGAGAAGCATTTTTGGGAGTTATTGATTTGAAATTGAGTAGTCTGTTTCGAAAATATCCACAAAAAAACAAGAGTAACAATAGATAACCGTCTGTGTCGTATTATTTGGCAACCGATAATTGCAAACAAAGAATGAAAACAATCATAAAAAACGCGACTATAATAAACGAAAGTCAGACTTTTAAAGGTTCGTTGATAATAAACGGTGACAAAATTGAAAAAGTGATAAGAGCCGACAACGAATTGCCGACAGAAAACCATATCAAAATAATTGATGCCGAAGGGCTTTATCTTCTTCCCGGAGTGATAGACGACCAAGTGCATTTTCGGGAACCCGGACTGACACACAAAGGCGATATCTATTCCGAAAGCAAAGCTGCCGTGGCAGGAGGAATAACCTCCTATATGGAAATGCCCAATACAATACCTCAAACTACCACATTGGAGCTGCTGGAGCAAAAATACGATTTGGCTGCCTCCAAATCGTTAGCCAACTATTCATTTTACATGGGAGCTACCAACGACAATATTGCGGAGATTATCAAAGTAAACAAAGAAAATGTATGCGGTGTTAAAGTATTTATGGGATCGTCCACCGGCAATATGTTGGTAAACGATACCGAAACGTTAAAAAATATTTTTGCGGAGTCGCCCGTACTCGTTGCCACACATTGCGAAGACGAAACAATCATACAAAAAAACATACGCTACTTTCAACATATTTTTAACGATTGTATCAAAGTAGATTTTCATCCATTAATACGTTCAGCAGAGGCTTGCTATCAATCTTCATCGTTTGCAGTAGAGCTGGCGCACCGATACAACACTCGTCTGCACATACTTCATCTCTCCACCGAAAAAGAACTCTCCCTTTTGGACAACACCAAGCCAATAACGGAGAAAAACATAACAGCAGAAGCTTGCGTACACCACTTATGGTTTACAGATGAAGATTATAAAATATACGGCAACCGGATAAAATGGAATCCTGCAATTAAAAAACCATCGGACAGAGACGCGCTGATTGATGCCATAAACAAGAACTTGATAGATGTGGTTGCTACCGACCATGCTCCTCACAGTATTGAAGAAAAAACGGCAGACTGTTACAAAGCGTCGTCCGGAGGACCGCTGGTACAGCACTCGCTCATCGCGATGTTGCAATTGGCAAAACAAAGAAAATTTACTATAGAAAAAGTGGTGGAGAAAATGTGTCATACCCCTGCCGATTTGTTCAGAATAGACAAAAGAGGATATATCAGAGAGGGCTATTATGCCGATTTGGTATTGGTAAACCCGAATCGACCATGGATAGTGGAAAAAGGGAATATCCTTTACAAATGCGGGTGGTCTCCCTTTGAGGGAATAACCTTTGATTCGATAATAGAGAAAACATTTGTCAATGGAAAACTGGTTTTCGACAATGGCGCTTTTGACGAATGTTTTCGAGGTTCTCGATTAACGTTCATTGCTTAAATAAATACCCCACTATACAAAAAAAAGCAATAATTATCCACATAGAAATAGTATCTTTGTCCTCAACTAAACATATTCTCCTGCCGATTGTTTTTTTAAAACATATCGGTCGAAAAGAATAAACCAATCAACATGTTTTTGGAAATAACCATTATTCTCGTCCTTATACTTCTCAACGGTTTTTTTTCACTTTCCGAAATCGCTCTGGTTTCCAGTAAAATAACGAGGCTGGAGCAATACAGGCAAACAGGAAGTAAAGGTGCCACCATTGCCATTCAACTTCTTCAAGATTCGGAAAGATTTCTCTCTGCCGTACAGGTAGGGATTACGCTGATAAGCATCATTACCGGATTTTACGGAGGAACCAATATCGCTAAGCATTTTTCTCCTTTACTTGAAAAAGTTAGTTTCTTGTATCCTTATGCCGATGAAATAGCTTTGGTGCTAACCATTTTTATCATCACATACATTTCTATCGTTTTTGGAGAGCTTGTACCCAAAACATTGGCTTTGAGCAACCCCGAAAAAGTTGCTGTAAAAATATCTCCTTCCATATCGTTGTTTAGCAAAATTTTTTATCCTTTTGTCAGGCTGCTATCAGGATCAACCGCTTTTGTTAATAAAATGCTTGGTATCGAAAAGCAAACCGAACACCTTACCGAATCGGAACTGCGGCATATGATAAAACTGGCATCGCAGGAGGGAGTTATCGAAAAAGAGCAAAACGAGATTCACGAAAAAGTATTCTACTTTTCGGACAAAAAAGCCAAACATCTGATGACACACCGCACCGAAGTTTACTGGATAGACTTGAACGATACGGAAGAGGTCATCAGAAAAGAACTTACAGAATCGCCCCACAGCAAGGTGGTTTGTTGCCTTGAATCATTAGACAAAGTAGAAGGGATTGTTTTTCTTAAAGATTTTTACAAAGCATTGGCAGAACAAAAAACGTTTAAAGTCGAAGACCTGATTACCCCGGCAATCGTTATCCATGAAAATACGCTAGCTCCGAAAGTATTGGAGCAATTGAGACAAAGCAATTCACATTTCAGCATCGTAGTGGATGAGTACGGTGATGTTGAAGGCATCATAAGCCTGCATGATATTATGGAAAGTTTGGTCGGATACATTTTGGACGAAGGTGAAGTAAACGAACCCGATTATTTGATTCGGGACGATAATTCTGTTCTGGTCAACGGAGACGCTCCCATTGAAGTCTTGACCGGTATTTTTGAAGATTTTGTAGTCGATTTTGAAGAAATAGATTATTCTACTGTTGCCGGTTTTGTGATTGAACTCTTTAGTGAGATCCCCTCATTGGGCGACAATATCAAATATATGGACTACACTATTGAAATTATGGATATGGATGGAAACCGCATAGACAAAGTGCTTATATATAAAAAATAGCCGATAAACACACAAAATAATTATTATCTTAATCGTCAAGGATTTCATCTGACAAATAAAAATAAATCTTAAGCAGATGAGAATTAAATACTTTCTATCGGTCGTTTTTGCAATATATCTTTTGCAGTGCAAACATTCGGATACTCAATACATTCTAAACGAAGGAAAAATTTTTGGTACTTATTATCATATAAAATACAAAAATCCAAACGGTAAAAATCTGAAAGCAACAATAGAACAAAAACTTCAAGAATTTAACGCCTCGCTCTCTACTTTCGAACCCAATTCTATCATTTCGCGTATTAACCAAAACGACCCTTCGGTAAATACCGACACCTATTTTGAAGATATGTACCGTATGGCTTATCAAGTGTCTGAAAAGACAGGAGGAGCTTTTGATATTACCGTAGCGCCATTAGTAAACGCATGGGGGTTTGGATACGGTAAACTTGAACACACCACATTACCCAACGTAGATACCATTTTGCCTTATATAGGATACAAAAAAATAAGTTTGACAAACCACAAACTGCTCAAAGAAAGCCCCAAAACGCTGTTGGACGCAAGCGCCATTGCCAAAGGGCAGGGGGTTGATGTGATTGCCCAACTGCTCGACAATAATGGATGCATCAACTATATGGTTGAGATTGGAGGCGAAGTAAGATGTAAAGGGGTAAATCCTAATCGGGAAAAATGGCACATAGGTATAGATGCTCCCCAAGATGATCCTACAAATGAAAACAGGACATTAGAAACCATTGTGGCAATAAGCAATGTCGGAATGGCAACATCGGGAAACTACCGCCAATATTACTACAAAAACGGCAAAAAATACGCCCATACCATCAATCCACATACAGGAATGCCGGTACAGCATCACCTGTTAAGTGCCACCGTCATAGCTCCCACCTGTATGGAAGCAGATGCTTTTGCCACCGCATTTATGGTGCTGGGAACCGAACAGAGCATTGCCGTATGTAAATCTATTCCACAGTTAGACTGTTATCTAATATACGCCGACAAAAATGGTCAAATAAAAACGAGATATACTTCGGGATTTGAACAATACTTTGTAAAATAATATAGTAAGTTTATCGTTATAATAACCAAATATTTAAAAGTTAAATCTGCGAAACTTAAAAATAGAAAATAAATTTTTGTATTCCCCGCAAAATCACTAATTTTGCACTTCGATTTTAAAATATGAAAAAAATTTCTTTTATTGTAATTCTCTTTACATTTGCTTTTGTCTCTTGTGGGGAGTATCAAAAAATTGTAAAAAGTACCGATAGCGAACTCAAATACGATAAGGCGGTGGAGTATTTTCAAGCTAAAAAATATGCCAAAGCCATTATATTGTTTGACGATGTTTCAACAGCATTTAGAGGAACAGACCGTTCCGAACTAATATTAAACTATCTGGCAAAAGCCTATTTGGAGCAAAAAGATTACTATTCGGCATCAGATTATTACCAAACATATGTAAAATCATATCCGAAAGGACGGTTTATTCAAGAAGCGAAATATATGGTAGGATACTGCTACTACAAAGATTCGCCCGATACACGGCTCGCTCAAGATGCAACCCATAAAGCTGTAAACGCACTGCAAAATTTTTTGGACGAATTTCCCGATAGCGAAAGAGCCAAAGACGCCCTCAAACTGATGGACGAACTTAACAATAAACTGGCAAAGAAATATTATCTCAATGCCAAACTTTATTATAACTTAGGAACGTATATGGGCAACAACTACTATGCTGCTGCCATTACCGCCGAAAACGGACTGAAAAAATATCCAGCCAATTCGTATCGGGAAGAGTTTATGATTTTGATTCTGCAATCGAAATATCAAGAAGCCTCTATTAGTTTGGACGAAAAAAAGCAAGACCGTTTTCAATCGGTAGTAGATGAGTATTATAACTACACGAATGAATTTCCCGAAGGAAAATACATAAAAGACGCAAACAAAATATTTCAAGCGGCAAAAAAAGAAGTAGATAAAAGTAATTAAAATTTAATTCGAAATATGGATGTTAGAAAAATGAACGCTCCCACCTCAACTATCACTCGCGATATGAACTCGTTGAGCGAAAATGTGGGGAATGTGTACGAGACTGTTGCCATTATCGGTAAAAGATCAAACCAAATAGACGTTGAACTCAAACAAGAGCTAGACAAAAAATTGCAAGAATTTGCCTCCTATAACGACAGCATCGAAGAGGTATTCGAAAATCGTGAACAGATAGAAATATCCCGCTTTTACGAAAAAATGCCTAAACCCACCCTCCTTGCCACTCAAGAATTTGCCGAGGATAAAATCTATTATCGTAATCCTGTAAAAGATAAACTTAAAAAATAGAATTACCTTTACAGCTATAACAAAATAGTTTCTTGTTGCATTTATTGAAACAAGAAACTTTCTGTTTTTTAAATCGACCTCAGCCTGAAATTTTGTATATTTGCAACCAAACAAAGCCAACAGACGAATGTTACAAGGAAAAAAAATATTACTGGGAGTAACAGGCAGTATTGCCGCGTACAAATCGGCAATACTCGTGAGAGAACTGATAAAACGAGGAGCCACCGTAAAAGTGATTATGACTCCACTTGCCAAAGAGTTTATTACTCCGCTCACATTGGCTACCCTCTCCCGAAGCCCCATTCTTGTCGATTTTTTTAACCCCGAAAACGGCGATTGGAACAGCCATGTCGATTTGGGGATTTGGGCAGATGCTTACGTTATAGCACCGGCTACCGCCAATACCATTGCCAAAATGAATAGTGGAATTGCCGACAATTTATTGCTGACCACCTACTTGTCGTCGCGTGCCCCTGTATTTGTAGCTCCGGCTATGGACTTGGATATGTTTGCTCATCAGGCTACACAAGACAATATCAAAGCTCTGGAAGATAAAGGATGTAAAATGATTTACCCCACTAGCGGATTCTTGGCAAGTGGATTGGAAGGAAAGGGGAGGATGGAAGAACCGGAAAAAATAATTGCCCGGCTCAACGAATTTTTCGCTCCAAAATACCTGAAAGGAAAAAAAATACTCATTACCGCCGGACCTACATACGAAAACATAGACCCTGTCCGTTTTATAGGTAATTACTCTACAGGCAAAATGGGTTTTGCTTTGGCAGAGTATTGCGCATTGCAAGGAGGCGAGGTTACCTTGTTGGCAGGACCAGTTCAAATTGATGCCGAACATCCAAATATACGGCAAATAAACGTGCACTCGGCAGATGAAATGTATGAAAAAAGTATAGAAAATTTTAATGGGGTTGATGTGGCAATTCTCTCTGCTGCCGTTGCCGACTTCAAACCAACAGTTCAAAGCAAAACCAAAATTAAGGAAAAATCAAAACTGACATTGGAATTGACAGCCAACAAAGATATAGCGCAAAAACTCGGCGAAATAAAAAAAACGGAGCAAATACTAATAGGTTTTGCACTCGAAACCGATAACGAGGAACCAAATGCCTCAAAAAAAATAATAAAAAAGAATTTTGATTTTATCGTTCTCAATTCTCTTCAAGATAAAAATGCCGGATTTGGATACGATACCAATAAAATTACCATCATTTATAAAGATGGCAAGAAAAAAGAATTTGAACTAAAATCGAAAAAAGAAGTAGCAGAAGATATTATAAATGAGATTATTAATCTGTAAGATGAAAAAAGCAATTGTTATATGTTTTTTGCTTGTTACAAGTTGTAGCGCTTTTTCACAGGAACTCAACTGTAATGTGCAAATTAACTCGTCCAAAATTCAAGGAACAAACAAAACCGTATTTAGCACTCTGCAAAAAGCAATAGCCGAATTTATGAACAACCGCCGTTGGACAGATTTGAGTTTTTCGAAAGACGAACGAATAGATTGCTCCATCAATATCATTTTGAACGTAGTAGAAAGTGAAAACTTCGGTGCCGAAATAATTGTTCAAGCCCGCAGGCCGGTATTTAATTCGTCCTACAACTCCACATTGCTCAACTTCAAAGACAATGCTTTCAATTTTACATACAAAGAATACGACCCTTTGGAGTTTAATCCAAACGACATCAGTTTGAGCCTTACAGCCACATTGGCCTATTATGCTTATCTGATTATAGCTTACAATATGGATTCTTTTTCCCGTTTTGGAGGTAATCCTTATTTTCAACAAGCCGAAAATATCGTAAATCAGGCACAAAGCAAAGATTGGACAGGCTGGAAAGCTTTTGAAAATAACAAAAACAGATATGCCCTGATAAATAATATTATGGACGAAGCGTTCAAAAAATATCGAGAATATTTTTACGAATACCATCGCTTAGGACTCGATATTATGGTAGATAACTCTACAAACGGACGGGCAAAAATAGCCGATAATATTCAGCTGCTTCGAGAGGCAAATAGAGCAAGACCATCGGCTATCGTTATCAGCTCCTTTTTGGATGCCAAAACCGATGAATTGATAAATATATTCAAACAGGGAACAACGCAGGAAAAAGAGAAAGTGATTGAAATACTCACAGATGTCAATCCTACAGGGATAAGCCGTTACGAAGAAATCAACAAAAAATAGCCTATCATGTTTCTTCCTTTACCAATTACTCAATTACATAATTTTTTGCGCCTCCACTATTTACAAAACCAATATGCTCACATCCCTATATATTTCCAACTATGCGTTAATTAGCGAATTGACCATTAATTTCGAAAATGGATTAACAGTAATTACAGGAGAGACAGGGGCGGGAAAATCCATTATTATGGGAGCTTTGTCTTTGGTTTTAGGGCAGAGGGCAGATACCAAATCCATCAAGGAGGGAGAGATAAAAAGTGTTGTAGAGGCACGATTTGAAATAAAGAATGACAACCTTCACCTTTTTTTTGAGCAGAACGAACTCGACTATGACGAGGTGTGTACCATACGGCGAGAAATAACCGGCAACGGCAAGTCCCGCGCCTTTATTAATGATACGCCGGTTTCGCTCGTCCAATTACGAGATTTAACAACAAATCTCATCGACATTCATTCTCAGCACGAAAATCTGCTACTTATTACAGAAAACTACCAGATCGATTTTGTTGATGCTGTCGCACAAAACCAAGCAATATCTGAAAGCTACTTGCAATCGTATCAAAAGCGGTTGGATACTGAAAAAGAACTCAAAAAAATAAAACAAGAAATTGAGCAGCAAAATACCGACTCGGATTACCTCCAATTTCAATACAATCAATTGAGCGAAGCAAGTTTACAAGAGGAGGAACAAAGCGAACTCGAAGAAGAACAGGAAATACTCGCACACGTAGAAGAAATAAAGAGAGCACTGCAACAAGTATATTTTTTGCTTGCCAACGATGAAACCAATGCATCTAAATTACTTAGGGATACTATTTTGGGATTGAACCGTATAGCCAATTATTTGCCCGAAAGCACAGCATGGACAGAGCGTTTGGAGAGCATATTGCTAGAGGTAAAAGATATTACCACCGAAATAAGCCGAACCGAAAGCCACACCGAATTTAACCCTCAACGGTTGCAGCAAGTCGAAGAACGATTGAATCTGATTTATTCGCTACAAAAAAAATTCAAAGTCGAAAACGTAGAACAGTTGATAGAACTTCGCGACACATTCAAAAACCGATTAAGCCAGATTGAAAATTTTGACGATATCATGCGGGCAGCCGAAAATGAATTGGTACAAGCCAACAGAAAAATGTTGGCATGGGCAACCCAGCTTTCTAAGTCGCGTGTGAACTCGATCCCAATCATCGAAAATTTCTTGACCGATAAATTGATAGCACTCGGAATACCGGATGTGTGTATAAAAATTTCGATAATCAATTCCGATACGTTTACTGAAAAAGGAAATGATGCAGTACAATTACTCTTCTCAGCCAATAAAAATCGTTCGTTACAGCCTATTGCCGAAGTTGCTTCGGGGGGAGAAATATCTCGCGTGATGCTTGCCGTCAAATCGCTGCTGGTGCAAAGAGCAAAACTTCCAACTATCATTTTTGATGAGATAGATACCGGAATATCGGGAGAAATAGCCAATAGAGTGGGTGAAATCATGCAATTTATGGCTACTACTACGCAAGTAATTACCATTACCCATCTTCCACAAATAGCTTCAAAAGGAGAACATCATTTTAAAGTATACAAGGATAACGATGCCGAAAACGTAATCACTCACATAACAAAACTCACCCCACAAGAAAGAGAAGTAGAAATAGCACAACTTCTAAGTGGGCAAAACATAACAGAAGCCGCCCTGCAAAACGCTAAAGAACTTTTAAAAAGTGAAAGCCCGACTCTGTAAACGGGAGCCGGACTTTCGGGGTCATATATAGAGGTTCAGGTTGGTTTATTTCGAATAGAACACTCGAAGTGTTGTCAAAAGTTAATTTTCAGAATTATTTAGTACCTTTTATTTTTTGCTCTATTTATCTATCAAATAGCGTGCCATTGTTAAAAATATAAGTAAAGGTTATATACATTTTGCAACAAATCAATACAATGATTTTAAACATACCTTTCCTCCCCAATGAAACTTTTGTCCTCCTTTAATAAGGATTCTTTTTCTATCTTTGTCGAAGTTCAATAAATTACCCGTTTGAATATGAAACAATTAAAGTTATTAGGAACATTAGTTCTATTATTCTTATCTCTTTCTCTCAATTTATCTGCGTCTCCCCCCGATTCTGCTTATATTCTTGGATATTCGACTATCGAAAGCAAAGGACACAGCGGACTCTATTTAGCTTGGAGTATCGACAGGAAAAACTGGCATTCTATTGGTGCGGAACACCGTTTCTTGTTTTGTGACTATGGAAGTTGGGGACGAGAAAAAAGAATGCTCTCTCCCTCACTATTTCTAGATAAAAGCAGTATATGGCACTGCATTTGGAGTGTAAACGAATACGACAACGTTTTTGCGCATGCTACCTCTACCGATTTGGTCTATTGGCAACCACAAACCTACCCTGAAATAATGCCCAAAAGGAATAATTGCCTCCGTCCAGAAATAGGCAATACCGATAAAAAGGGGGAGTATCAAATCACGTGGCTCAGTACCGAAGATGATGAAAATCAAGTATACAGAGTTACTACAAAAGATTTTAAATCATATACACCGGCAGAAAAAATTCCTACCACGTTGCTTGTTGATACGCGTGAAGAAATAGAAATACTCAACAGTAGGGAACGAGGTACAGTACACAAAGTCGCTTGGAGTGTTGTGGATAACTTGATCAAAGCAGCTCAACTTGCCAATTACAGCGAACATCTTTACCAACAGAGTTCAAAAGATGATACCATCCGGTTTGCCGACTTAAAACCGGTAAATATGACCATAAAAGCAAACGTAAACGATACGAAAAAAATCAGCAACTTGCTCATAGGAGCATTTTTTGAAGATATCAACTACGCCGCCGATGGAGGGCTATATGCCGAGCTAATTCAAAACAGGGACTTTGAATATACGATGATGGACAGGCGAAACAGCGATAAATCATGGAATCATCAAAAAGCGTGGAATGCAAAAAATATCGATTTTACTATTGATACTCTCTCGCCGATTCATCCCAACAATAAGCACTTTGCCACACTCAAAATATCAGAAATAGGAGGTATATTTTCCAATGAAGGATTTGACGGTATTTATATAGAAGGGGATAAAAAATACAACTTATCCTTTTTCGCACGAAATCATAGCAAACTTGGCAGTAAATTAATCATAAGGCTGGCTGACGACTCCGGCAATATATTCGGACAGGCTGATATCTCGGTAAAATCATCGCAATGGGAGAAATACGAAGCCGTGATAAAAGCTATTAATACAGCAAATAAACTCCATTTGGAAATTGTTCCACAAAATATAGGAACTCTGGATTTGGATATGGTGTCGCTTTTTCCACAAAACACATTCAAAAATAGAAAAAACGGGCTCCGCACCGATTTGGCTCAAGCCATTGCGGATATCCATCCTCGCTTTGTACGTTTTCCGGGCGGCTGCGTAGCACACGGCGATGGACTTGATAATATTTACAAATGGAAAAATACCATTGGAAAACTTGAAGAACGAACTTCCGATCGTAACATCTGGGGCTATCATCAATCGATGGGATTGGGTTATTTCGAATATTTCCAATTTTGTGAAGATATAGGAGCAGAACCTCTTCCAGTATTAGCGGCAGGAGTTCCGTGTCAAAATTCATCTGTCGGAGGTCCGGGTCAGCAAGGAGGCATCCCTATGTGCGATATGGACAACTACGTTCAAGATATTTTGGACTTGATAGAATGGGCAAATGGAGACATCAACACAAAATGGGGAAAAATTAGAAGTCAGGCAGGACATCCAAAACCATTCGATCTCAAATATGTAGGTATAGGCAATGAGGATTTAATCAACGATATTTTTGAAGAACGTTTTACCAAAATATACAACGCAGTGAAGAAAAAGTACCCAGAAATTACCGTAGTGGGTACAGTAGGTCCTTTTTCTGAAGGAACAGACTATATCGAAGGATGGAAAATTGCCAACAAACTAAACGTCCCAATGGTGGACGAACATTACTACCAACCCCCCGGATGGTTTATCAACAACAACGACTATTACGATAAGTACGATCGCTCCAAGTCAAAAGTATATCTCGGAGAGTATGCCGCTCACTTGCCAGGACGCCCTAATAATATCGAAACGGCAATTTCCGAGGCGCATTACCTTACTTCGCTGGAGAGAAACGGAGATATTGTAAGTATGGCATCATACGCCCCTATGTTGGCAAAAGAGGGACACACCCAATGGAACCCCAATCTGATTTATTTTAACAATGCCGAAGTGAAACCCACCGTAGGATACTTTGTGCAAAAACTCTTCGGACAAAACTCGGGAGATATATATGTAAACAGTAAAACAATATTTTCTACAAAAAATGAAAATGTACGAAAGCAAATAGCGTCTTCGATAGTAAAAGAGAGCAAAACCGGCGATTATATTCTGAAATTGGTCAATATTCTTCCAACAGCAACAAACGTAGAAGTTGAATTTGACGGTAGCGTATATTTTCAGCCAACAGCAGAAAAAAGTGTATTGTCGGGTATGCCACAAGATAAAAAAGCAAGACCTATCTCCGAAATTATCGAAACAGGAGGATCATTGAAATATACGCTTCTACCGTACTCTTTTACTGTAATTAGGCTACAGGCAAAACAATTTAGGTAAATAAAGAAATAATACACACATTTATGAAAGTGCAAAATCAAAAACTCTCTTTACAATTTTTCGGTATATTGCTGCTCCTCAATACGGCCTGTGTGCAGAATCTGCTTGCACGGGACGGTAAGTACAATGCATACCTCTTTGTCTATTTCACGGGCAATCGCATAGACGAGGAGCAAATCAGATACGCTCTTAGCGAAGACGGTTTCAACTACAAAGCATTGAATAAGAACAAACCCATCGTTAGTTCCAAAAGCATAAGTCTTACGGGAGGTGTGCGCGACCCCCACATTTTACGCTGCCAAGATGGGAAAACTTTTTATATGGTTGTTACAGATATGGTTTCTGCCAACGGATGGAGTTCAAACAGAGGGTTGATACTGATGAAATCCAACGATTTGGTTCACTGGAAATCAACGGCAATCCATATCCCCACAGTGTTTCCCGATGAATTTGGAGACGTTTTGCGGGTGTGGGCTCCACAAACCATTTATGACCCCGTTGCCAAAAAATATATGGTCTATTTTTCGATGCTGAAAGAAGGGAAGGGTGAGTATGATAAAATATTCTATTGTTATGCCAATCAGGACTTTACGGCCTTAGAAACAATACCCAAACAACTTTTTTATCAGCCACAAGAAAAATCCTGTATCGACGGAGATATTATTTACGCTCAGGGGAAGTATCATCTTTTTTTCAAAACAGAAGGAAATGGTAATGGAATAAAAAAAGCAGTGTCAGACAGGGTAAATGGCGGTTATGTATTGGAAGACAGATACCTGCAGCAAACCAAAGATGGCGTAGAAGGCTCGGGAGTATTTAAACTCAACCATTCAGATTCATGGATTTTGATGTACGATGTGTACACACGCGGTCGTTACCAGTTTACCGTGAGCAACGATTTGGAAAATTTCAAAGTTGTGGATAATGAAATATCAATGGATTTTCATCCCCGTCATGGTACCATTATCCCCATAACCAAAAAGGAAAAAGAGCGTTTGGAAAGTGCGTGGTTTTCTCCGGCTGATGTATTTGAATCGGCACAATCGCCATTCTTGAAAAAAATGAACATAGTAGTGGATACAGCAAGCAAAAAAGTAACTTTTCCCGTCAAAAACAATACCGACTTAACCCGTTTCAATCCCGATTTTAATATTCAGGGAGTCAAAATCAAGCCCACTAAGGCTGTTGATTTTTCTAAAGGGGCAGTTAAATATACCATCGCTCCAAAAGGGAAAAAGCCTGAGGAATATCTTGTAGAAGCGGTTGAAAGCAATAATCCGGTGTTGGACGGATATTATGCCGACCCCGAAATTCTCTATGCCGAAAAAACAGGAAAATTCTATATTTATCCCACCAGTGACGGTTTCACGGGATGGAGTGGAACTTATTTTAAAATTTTTTCGTCCGATAATTTAGTTGATTGGAAAGACGAAGGAAAAATCATTCAACTCGGGGTAGATGTAAAATGGGCGGACCGAAATGCTTGGGCTCCATGCATTGTGGAGAAAAAAATAGGAGGAGAATACAAGTATTTCTACTATTTTACTGCCGCACAGAAAATAGGAGTTGCTGTAGCCGACAATCCTACCGGACCTTTTGTAGATTTGGGAAAACCGCTTTTGGACAAACGCCCCGAAGGTGTCAATCGAGGGCAGGTTATCGACCCCGATGTATTTACCGACCCCAAAACCGGTAAAAGTTACATCTATTGGGGCAACGGATTTATGGTAGGGGCAGAACTTGGAGAAGATATGGTATCAATAAAATCTGAAACCGAAATCATACTCAAACCCGATAATACGTATAGGGAAGGGACATATGTATTTTACAGAAAGGGGAAATATTATTTTATGTGGTCTGAGGATGATACGCGAAGCGAAAACTACCGCGTGCGGTACGCCATTTCGGATACGCCACTTGGTAATTTCACAATTCCCCGAAACAATTTGGTCATAGCGAAAGATACCGAAATGGCTATTTATGGGACGGGACACAATTCTGTACTTCAAATACCCGATAAAGACGAGTGGTACATAGTATATCACCGATTCAACTACCCTAAAGGGATAACTATGGGAGACGCGGCAGGCTTTAATCGCGAAGTGTGTATCGACAAAATGGAATTTAATGCGGATGGCACAATCAAATATATAACCCCTACTCACAAAGGTATTGCTCCGTTAAGTACAATACGCTGATAGAACGGCTCTTGATTTTGGATTATCTTATTTCCTGTCTCTATTCTGGCAGGCAGTAAAAAGAAGAACGAAAGGTATATCAGTTTAGCTTAGGTGTTAAAGTATGGATTCAAATTGCCGATAATAACAAGTAGCACAAAAAGATAATTTCACTTTTTTAGAAATAACTGTCATAAAATAAGTGTAATAACTATCCAAACTTTACATTGCTACCCATTTAATCGAAAAGACAAACGATGGTATTTTGAATATCCGTACTCTTTCAAAGCCTTACGATGTTGTAGAGTGGCATAAGCTTTATTTTTGTCCCATCTGTATTGGGGCAATTCTTCGTGTAATTGCATCATAAACTCGTCTCGATGCGTTTTGGCGAGGATTGAGGCTGCCGCAATTGAAAGATACTTGCCGTCTCCTTTGATAATAGTTTGATGGGGGATATCTTTGAATGGATAAAATCTATTCCCATCCACTATGATAAATTCGGGTCGAATTTTCAGCGTTTCTATTGCCTTGTGCATTGCCAGAATAGAGGCTCTCAGTATATTGATTTCATCAATTTTTGCCTCAGACACAAAGGCTACTGACCAAGCCAAAGCCTCTTTTTCGATAACTTTTTGTAAATCATTACGCTGTTTTTCGGTCAATTTTTTCGAATCGTCCAATTCCGCACATTCAAAATTGGTAGGAAGAATAACAGCAGCCGCGACCACCGGACCTGCCAAGCAACCCCGTCCTGCTTCGTCACATCCACATTCAAGCATTTTTTCTGAAAAATTATTGAGTAATCGGTTTTTCATAGCGATTGTTATCGTAAAACGATATGTTGGTTTTTGTAGAATCTTTTGAATTGTTTTGTTGTTGGTCGTATATCTTTTTAGATTCTTTCCACAACGAAGGTGCCAACTTTAAAATGGGATAGTAACCAACAGATTCCTCTTTTTTCTCTTTTTTGGCAAACTGAAAACGGGAGTCGAGTGCGTCAAAAACATTCATCATCACACTGATAATCAAAGCATATTTCAAAGCCCCTAATATTCCTCCCGCCAACGAATTGAGCCATCCAAGATTGATTCTCTTTATCAAAGCTTGGATAAACTTCGACAAAACGAACATCGCAATCAGCACAACAGTGAATATCAGAAGATAAGCAACTGTTTTTCCTGTTTTTTCAGAGACATTTAAAAAATCTGACACCCAGACTGCAACCCAAAATACAAACATTTCGGCGGCAAGCAGAGCCGCAATAATTGCCGTAAATGAGACCAATTCTTTTACAAACCCCTTGAAAAAACCGACGATCAGTCCGAGGGCAACGGGAAGAAAAATAAATAAATCGAAACTATTCATCTGTTACACTTTTTCCCAAGCAAAAATAATAAAAAAAGTTCGATTTAAACAAAGCTTACTGTTATCGAAAATGCTTAATCTAAATTGCATTGAGGATTTTTGCCCTTAAATATTATTTTCGAGTGTTTTTTTGTAATTTTGCACCATTCAAAAAAAGAAACGACAGAAAATATTTTTTTGAAAATAAAAAAACCATAACCGTAAAATAGAAACAAACCGTATGCTGGCACTCAAATACATTACCGAAAACCCGGAAGAAATAATCAATCGGCTGAAACAGAAATACTTTGCTGCAGATCAAATAGTAACGAAAGTGATTGACTTGGACGAAAAAAGAAAGACGACTCAAACCGAAGCCGATAAATTTTCGGCAGAGATGAATCTTCTCTCAAAAGAAATAGGGCAGCTTTTCAAAGAAGGGAAACAATCGGATGCCAATGACTTGAAAAAAAAGACAGTAGCTTTGAAAGAAGCAATAATTGATTTGACCAAACAACGTGAAACGATAGAACACCAGCTCAACGAACTGCTAGTAACTATCCCCAACCTGCCCCACCACTCTGTGCCGGAAGGAAAACACGCTGAGAATAACGTAATTGAACGACAAGGAGGTGATATACCCCAACTCCACGCCGAAGCTTTGCCTCACTGGGAATTGGCAAAAAAATACGATTTGATCGATTTCGAATTGGGCGTAAAAATTTCGGGAGCAGGATTTCCTGTTTACAAAGGCAGAGGTGCCCGCCTTCAACGTGCATTAATTAATTTTTTCCTCGACAATGCCCGCGAAGCCGGATATCTCGAAATTCAGCCGCCTTACGTAGTGAATGCTGCGTCGGGCTATGGCACCGGACAGTTGCCCGACAAAGAAGGGCAGATGTACCATTGTCAGTTGGATGACTTATACCTTATACCTACAGCCGAAGTACCGGTTACCAACATTTATCGTGATGTAATTTTGGATGAAAAAGATTTGCCCATAAAAAACACCGCTTATTCAGCCTGCTTTCGTCGGGAAGCGGGCTCTTACGGCAAGGACGTGCGAGGCTTGAACCGACTGCACCAATTCGACAAGGTAGAAATTGTACAAATTGCGCATCCCGATACTTCGTATAACCAACTTACTGAAATGGTAAATTATGTGCAGACACTTGTTGAGCAACTTGGACTACCTTGGCGAATACTCCGACTTTGTGGTGGTGATATGAGTTTTACTTCTGCGCTTACATTCGACTTTGAGGTATTTTCGGCTGCCCAAGAGCGATGGCTTGAAGTTAGTTCTGTCTCCAATTTTGAAAGTTATCAAGCTAATCGACTTAAATGTCGGTTCAAAGGTGCTGACAAGAAAACTCAGCTTTGCCACACACTCAATGGCAGTGCATTGGCACTCCCGAGAATTGTTGCCGCGTTGCTCGAAAACAATCAAACGCCCGAAGGGATAAAAATCCCCCATGCTTTGATTCCCTATACAGGATTCAAAATCATAGATTAAAATTATTTAACTTCGGTTTCCCATATTGTTACAACGCAGAACATTGGTTGTCGGTTGTCAATTGAAATAAATTCTTTCAGCGATCAACAGATAATTGTAATACCCTTTGTTACAATTTAAAAGTTTTTCATTACCTTTACTTTTGGAATGAACAATACACGATTTGCAACAGCAATACACATACTCACGCTTTTGGGAGCTAAAGCAAACGAGTGGTTGAGTTCTGATTACATCGCAGGGAGCATCAACATAAATCCCGTAATGGTCAGGAAAGAATTAGGCGTATTGACTAAAACCGGTCTGGTAATTACTAAAAAAGGGAAAGAAGGCGGGGCCAAGTTGAGTAAACCCAGTGAAGAAATTTTGCTCTCGGATATTTATGCAGCAGTAAACCACATAGAAATATTGGGAAAAAGAAATGTCAATACCAATATAAAATGTCCCATCGGAAAGCAAATTAATCACCATCTATCACTCTTATTTGTCGAAATAGATGAAAAAAACAGGCAAGTGTTGGGAGAAAAAAATTTAAGTATGTTTATAAAACTCTTTGAATAATTTTTTTTTTGAACATATATGTAACAACTCTTGTTACATATAGCAGAAAGTAAAATAAATTGTATAACGAATTAATAAACTTTAAACAATGAAGATTGCAATTGCAGGAGCTACAGGTCAATTGGGACACATAGTCGTAGCAAAATTAAAAGAAAAAACAGCTTCCGAAAATTTAGTGGCATTGGCGCGCACACCCGAGAAAGCGACAAATTTGGGCATTGAAATACGCACTTTTGATTACGCGAAAGCAGACGATCAGTCCGAAGCCTTAAAAGGTGTGGATACGCTGTTGCTCATTTCAAGTAGTGAAGTGGGGGAACGTGCGGTGCAACACAAGAGTGTGATTGATGCGGCTAAAAAAGCCAGCGTAAAACGAATTGTTTACACCAGCATATTGCGTGCATCGACATCCGATATGGCTTTAGCATCAGAACATTTTATAACTGAAAAGGCTTTAATTGTGTCAGGAATTGATTATACTATTTTGAGAAATGGATGGTACACTGAAAATTACGCAGGTAATATTTCAGGAGCAATACAGGCGGGTGCGGTAATTGGCAGTGCAGGCGAAGGCAAAATTTCGTCGGCAACGCGTGAAGATTTTGCCGAAGCGGCAGCAGTGGTATTGACAAGCGAAGGGCATGAGAATAAAACGTACGAATTGGCAGGTGACGAAGCCTATACATTAAGCGAGTTCGCTGCTGAAATTTCCAAACAAACCGGAAAAAATATCCCGTATAACAACCTTCCAGAAACAGATTATACGCAAGTGTTAATCAAGGTTGGCATTCCGGAATCTTTTGCCAAAATATTGGCAGACAGTGATGCTAAAGCTTCGAAAGGCTCGTTGTATTCCGATGATAAAACATTGTCAAAATTGATAGGGCATTCCACTACACCTATGGCAACTACTGTAAAAAGGTTTATCCAATAACTTTATTAATTTCAAACACTCAACAAAACTCTCGATAATTATTGCTATCGGGAGTTTTTAGTTAAATTTAACAGTTGAGTTAAACGCATTTGTTTTTCGGGCGAGTTCTTTCGTCGGGGAATGTTCAATGTAATATTCTGTTAACCAACCGCTTTTGTTCTCTTTAAGAACGGTAGGCAGATAGATATATTTTTCTGCCCCAAACTTGGTGAAATTTTGAAATATAGCCATTTTTTTACGATAAGTGATAACCACCGTAAAAAAATGTTACGTTTTTGTTGCAGTAAATTTCGCAACAAATTAAAAATTAAATTGTAAAAATAGGAAATTCAATTATTTACAAAATAAAGTGCGCGGGATGAGACTCGAACTCACACACCGTAACCGGCACTACCCCCTCAAAGTAGCGTGTCTACCAATTTCACCACCCGCGCAAGATATTTGTTTGATGTCTGTCAGAAAAATAGAATTATTTCTGCTTTGTGTGCCCAAAACAGGACTCGAACCTGCACAGCGTTGCCGCCACTAGTCCCTGAAACTAGCGTGTCTACCAATTCCACCATTTGGGCAGTTTTTGAGAGAAAAAAAGCGAAACTCTCTTGTTTCGCCAAACGATACTATGTTTTTCTCTTGAGCGAAAAACGGGACTCGAACCCGCGACACCGACCTTGGCAAGGTCGTGATCTACCAACTGAGCTATTTTCGCATTTTTATTGTTATATTTGTTGTACCGACTTTGGTTCTTTCTTGCTTAAAATCAAATGTTTCCAATTTTTTGGCAAGACTATACTACACAACTGAACTATTCTTTGTATAAAACGGAGTGCAAAGATAATCTTTTTTTTGCTTTTTGCAAATAATTGGGAGAATTTATTCTCGCGTATTATATTTTCAAAATAAATGAGATTTCGTGTTAATTACAGTTGATAGTAATATCTTATTGCCAATCAGCAAATTGTATATGTACTCATTTTTTAAAAGCTGCTTAGCAATACGAAAACTTCCAAATCTATTGTCTATTTCGGAAGTTTTCATTTGCTTTATTCTAAAAATATATATCTGTTTTGAATCGGATTATTTTATTTAGTTATCTGATTTTCCTCTCCCGACTGTTTGAAAGTTTCAGGAGTATTGATTTTGTCTGTTTTTTTTGCAATTTCTTCTTGTTGCTGAGTACCCTCTTCTCCTAAGTAAGTTGGAAGTTTAAGTCCTGCCATATTAAAAAGTTCATTTAGTGGAGGTACGCTTTTCATCAGTCCGGCTACAAAATTTGCTGTCGAACCTTTCCCCGATTCGTTATTTCCCGAATCCCATACGGTAACCTTGTCAATTTTAAGATTTTTGACAGCTTCTACTTGGGTTTTAACTAATTCGGGCAGTTTTTCGATCAGTAATAGTTGGAAAGCTTTAGTAGGATCACCTCCGGCAGCTGCTACCACCCCTTTGTAGCCATCGGCTTGTTTACTGAGTATTTCAAATAGCCCTTTTGCTTCTGCTTCCATTTTGGCAAAAATAGCGTCGGCCTCGCCCCGTGCTTGCAAACGAATACGCTCTGCTTGTGCCTGTGCCTCGATAATGGCTTTTTGTTTGTCGATTTCGGCGAGAACGACCACATTGGCATTTTGGGTAGCGCGTTCTTTCTCGGCACGTGCCTTTTCTGCTAATTGCTCTGCTGTATATGCTTCTTCGAGTGCTTTTGCCTCTTGTACCTTTTCTGAAGCAACCGCCAATTTAAGTGCTTCGGCCTCTTTCTGACGGCGTTCCGCATCGGATTGAGCTATTTCAACCTTTGCGGTATTTTCTCCCTTAACAGCTTTGGCGTTGGCTTCAGATGTTTTTACACGGGTATCTCTATCGGCTTCGGCTTTGCCTATAAATTCATCTTTTTTGGCAAGTGCAATATTTATCTCGCGGTCTTTGTCTGCAATGGCTTTACCAGTTTCTCCAATTCTTTCCTGTTCCGCTACGCTTATTTTTGCTTCATTTATGGCTTTGGCAGCAGCCTCTTTTCCGAGTGCCACGATATATCCCGACTCGTCTCGAATGTCGGTTACATTAACATTGATAAGTTTCAAACCAACTTTTTTCAACTCACTATCTACTGTTTTTGATATGTTGTCCAAAAATTTATCTCTGTCGGAGTTTATTTCTTCAATGGTCATTGTAGCTATAACTAGGCGGAGTTGCCCGAAAAGTATGTCTTGAGCCAATTCTTGAATTTTGTCGGAGGTAAGACCAAGTAATCTTTCGGCAGCCGTATTCATATTTTCTGCTTCGGTGGAGATAGCTATGGTAAATCGGCTTGGTACATCTACACGGATATTTTGTCTGCTGAGCGCATTTGTCAAGTTGGCTTCAATAGAGAGTGGCTTCAGATCGAGATATGCAAAGTCTTGTATTACTGGCCATATAAATGCTCCACCGCCATGTATACATTTTGCCGAAGAACCTCCAGTGCGTCCATAAATAACCAATATTTTGTCTGAAGGGCATCGCTTGTATCGCGAGACTAACGCAGAAATGGTTGCGAATATCACTACTGCCGCTACAACGACAAGCAGTATGGGTGATGCTGTAATAGAGTCCATAGGTTTTAGTTTTTTTCTACAATTAATATATTGTTGTCTTCTATTTTTATAATTTTGACCGATGTGTTTGACGGCAGCCTTTCTCCATCGGTCATTGCCTCTAGTTCGTGTACTGAACCGTTTACGCTTATCATTATTTTCCCTTTTCCACCTCTTTTTTCGGGGATGGTAAGATAAACATCTGCCGATTTGTTAAGAGTTTTTCGAATGTCAAACGAGTTATTTTCCGAAAGTTTTAGCAACTGTTTGATAATAAGGAAAAAAATCGAGACAAAAATCACTCCTGCTACTATGGCAACGATGATGAGAAAGATCGGACTTCTTATTAAGGAGTAAAAAGCGATTCCGCTCCATCCAAAACCAAGCATAAAATTTATCAGGTTTCTCAACGAAAATAATTGAAAAGGAGCTTCGGCATTATTAAAGTCGCTGTCGAAGTCGGCATCTATGCCATCCATAGAGTTAGCACCCATAAATGTCATAATAGTTTGTATGAAAAATATGACGGAGGCGGGAATGGCAATAAACCAAAATGTTTTTAACAGTGGATCTGCTGATGAAAATATTTCCATATACCTTAGGTTTTTTAATTCTTTGTAAAATGCAAAGTTATCAAGCAGCAATTGAGATATAAGACGGCTATTCCTAAAATATAAATATTATATTTTAGGAATATTCCGTTATTTTGATTGTGTCTCAAATCGGGGAACAAATCACTTTCCGAGAGCGGCTTTAGCTTTTTTGATCTCTAACTTTGTTTGGCGCTTTTCTAAATCTAACTGTTTGAATTTTAAATCAATTTCATCTTCGTATCGTTTAAGCTCGCGTTTACGATTAGAGATTTCCATCTCTTTTTGATCCAGCGTTCTTTCTTCTTCCGATAAGTTGGGTTGCTTGCTTTTGAGTGCGTCTCTTTTGTCATTCCATTTTTGTTCTGCTACTTTTATCGCGTTTTCTTTTTCGTCTAGTCTTTTTTCTTTCTGGTCAATGGTTGCTTTATCCATCGTTTTCGAAAGTTTTTTCAATGATTTTCTCTCCTTTTTCAAAAGATTGTATTCATCGTCCCGCAAATCTTTCTCTTTTTTCAGAAGCTTTTCGTCTTCTTTGAAAAATTTTGTTTTATCGTTGTAGTTTTTTCTCTCGTTATTGAGCATTTTTTGGGCATCTTTAGCTTGGTCATTGAGCATTTTCAACTCTTTTTTATTCCCTTTTAGCGTACTTTCCATTGATTCTATCTCTTTCATATATGCCTCCAGATCTTTCTTTTGACTTTTTATAGAGTCGATGTTGATTTGTTTGAGTACGGGACTATCCCAGTGATAAAAGCCGGCGTCAAGAGGTACCACCGTCTTGGTGGCTACAACTGCCTTTTTGATGCTGTCTGTAGCAAAAAGTGTTGAATCTACAACTTGTGCATCCGAAAAACCTGTAAATGCCAATAAAGCAAATAGGGTAAATGTAATTTTAAATGATTTCATATGTCTGTTTTTTTTAAGAATTTTTATTATTGCGGAAACCTGTATGTTGAAACAACACAATCACAAATCATTTGTAGTATATTATGTGTTTCTAATTGTTGCTTATCAGGAGATGTGTGTATCAAATTTTAAGCCAAAACAGTTACAAATATAAATATATTGTTACAAAAACACAAAATTATTAGATTTTGTGCAAATAATCATCAAAAATTAATCCCTCAAAGTAAACCCATAGTGTGATTTTTTTCTGTAACTTAAAGTGGGATATATCGTAATATGTGCTTGATAGGTCTAAATGTTTATTTGTTTACCTCTTTGGTCAGATAAATCAGGGTGGGGAAGTGGTCGCTATACCCGTTTTGAAAGTATCCTCCGCTGAAAGTACGGAAAGGGTATCCTTTGTATTTGCCCGTTTTCTGAATTAAAAAATCGCGATTAAAAATCTCCGCTTTTCTGAATTTCAATGTGGAGATGTCATTTCCCAACAAATTTTCAGAGATAATTATCTGGTCAAATAAATTCCATTTGCCTTGATAGCATAAAGAACCGATGCCTTTCGTGTATTTTTCCCACATTGTATTGTAAAGTCCGTTTGGTTTCACTTCGGCAACTGTTTTTTTAGCGTTTAACACTACTGTGCAACTTGGGTCAACGGGGTCGTCATTGAGGTCGCCCATAACAATGACATGCTCAGTGGGATTTATCGCCATTATAGAATCGTAAATATGGCGACATACAGAGGCTGCCAGTTCTCGCGAAACAACAGATTTGTCGCCACGTCGCGAGGGCCAGTGATTCACCAAGATAGAAGTGCGTTCGCCTGCTATATTACCAGTAACAAGCAGTACGTCGCGTGTGCGAAAGGTTGTGTCGGTAATATTTTGTTCTACTCCTTTTGTGTATGGGAAAGGGTAGGTGCGGCTCGAAATATAATGGAAACGCGCAGGGTCATACAATAGTCCTACATCAACGCCTCGCCAGTCGGGCGATTCGTAGTGTACTATTTTCAGATTTTTATTTTTTAGAAGCTCAGTAGCTAATAAATCTTCCAATACTTTGCGGCTGCCAACTTCCGAAACTCCTACAGCAGCAAGCCCTCCCAATTCTTTAGCCATCTCGTTTAATACGAATGACATATTCGCCAACTTTTTACCGTATTTTTCCATAGTCCACACGTTGGAGCCTTTAGGGGTAAATTCCTTGTCGAAACGATGGTCTATGCTTACCGTAGTATCGGGATAATATAGATTTTCGAGGTTGTAAAAACCTATAGGATAAACCTGAACTTTGGTTTGTTTCGTAGTGGACTGCGCTTGCTTGGTGGTTTTGCACGATAGTGCAAATAAAGCGATGACAGCGATGATGGATATGTATTTTATTGTTTTGTTCATATTGAAAGATGGATTACAACTTTTCCAACGTTCGAAACGTTGGAAAAGTTGTAAAAAAAATGTTTATAAATTATTTTACAAGTACATTTTTCACTTCCCAAGTAGCAGCGCCTGCTGTGGTGCTTGCATATTTAAATGCAATGTGTACGCTTGAATTTCCAGCAACGGAAGATAGGCTAACATCTCCGGAGTTTACAAAAGTCCAATCATTTCCTGTAGGCCACGCAGGGACTGTCAGTTTTGTCCAAGTTGCAGTAGATGGTGCGCCCGAGCTGTAGTTTGTAGAAACATATACTTCTTGTTCTGTCAATTTATTGGATGTAAAGTATTTTCCGGTGTGTTCAAAACTCAAATTAGCGCTTGTTTTTCCAGTAAGGTTGATTGCGGGGGAGATGAGCCAGCTTTCCGAAGCCTTGGCGCTACTGATAAATGCGCTTGCTTTCATATATTTGTAGTTGCTATCCCATATCCAAACGTAAGTACCTCCTTCGGGGATAGTAATATCTTGGATAGTAAAACTTCCTTGTCCTGATGCAAATGTTTCGTTTAATATTGCGCCTGAGGTGTCAGCAGGTTTTGTGCCTCCTGTGCTGCCTCCTTCCAATTCATAATACGATACAGCTTTTAGGCCGGATTGGCCAAAATATTTTTCTAAAGAGCCGTAAAGTTTTACTTTCTTTCCCAAGTTAGCTTTTACGTCTTTTACGTTCAAACCGGTACGAATAGCGCCAGAGGGTAATTGAACCGGCAGTATGTTGGCGTTACCAGTTTCTGTTTTTGAATTGGCAATAATGATATTTGTAGCTTGTGTACAAGTATCCGTAGTAAAATAGAACTCTGTGGCGCTGCTTCCTGCCCAAGCATATCCAATGATGTAGCCTTCAACCCAAGCTAAACCATCTTGGTTCGCGATAGCTTCCGTCACTGTGTAAGGGGCATTTTCGCTGCCATTATTTTCGCCTCCACTGCCGGCAATATCCACTGTGATAGTTGTTTTGGCTGTAAAGATGTCGGCTGTCGCGGTAATCTCGGCTGTTCCTGCGCCTACTGCGGTAACTGTGGCGGTAAGTCCGCTGCCACTTACTGTAGCTACTGCGGTGTTTGAACTTGTCCAAGCGACATCTGCTTTTGTTCCGCTGGGAGCCAATGTGGCTGTTAAGGTGGTTGTTGCTCCGGCTTCGGTCAGAGTAGCGGTTTCGGGGCTAATAGAAATGCCGGTAACGGAGTCTTCTTTTTCGCAGCTTGTTACTGTAAATAATAGTACAGTAGCTGCAATGAACAAATTTTTTAGTTTCATAAGTAAATAAAATTAGTTATTTTTATGTTTTTATTTAATAGAGTAAATCTTTTCTACTTCTAATTGTTAATTGGGTGGTGTTGTTGTATTTCCCGAGTATGCAAATAACCGAGCCTTTTCCGGTGGGTATGGTATCAGCGGCAAAGTTGGCATATTCGCTTGTTCTGACCAATAAAGCGCTCCCGGCTACTGTCAGATTTGTGTTGCCATAACTGGAACCTTTCTGGGCGAAAATATTATTACCACCGTTTTCAAAACTTACATTCTCAAATTTTACGAGCGTGCTTCTATTGCTTTCATCTATGACAGGCACCGAGGTTAATGTTGGAATTGTAATTTTTGTAGAATCGGGTATTCCGTTTCTGAATACATGGGTGTAAAATTCGGTTGGTGTCATTCGCCCTATGCTTGCATTTTTAACCGTGCCATCAACGTTGTACGAAATATAAGGGATTCTACTCCCTATTTGATAAGAACCACCGTATTTTCCAATACACAGCCCGTCTAACTCAATGATAATTTCCTGACCTACTCTAAAAAGTGAAAATACACCGGTGAGGTTTGTGCCAATTGTGATGGCGCCGGTTTCGTCCTGAATATAAAATTGCTTGTAAATATTTCCACTTTCGTCGTTAGCGGTTACTACTCCTTTTATGGCTAAATTTGTGTTGTCAATCGTTCTTACTTCAAAATTTCCTGCTTTGTTGACATAGCCATTTGCTAAAACAGGCAATGGATAGCTTTCACTCCTTGTTTTTAATTCTGCTATTGTAATGATATCGCTGTTTGTTTCGTATGTAGGGATTTCAATATCCGGAGTATCGGAACTTCGCTTGTCGCAAGCGCTTAATACCAATATGACAGCCAATAAAATACTTATGGTATGAATATATTTTTTCATAAATATGTTTTATTAGAATTTATAACCAACATTTAAGAATACGTTAAATCCTTGCATGTAATAAAATTTAGCGGGGAATTTATTTAGATTGCTCAAATCAATTTCATCGTTGTACAATGGAATCCGTCCTTGTTCATATCCGCCCGTTCTCACATTTGTATTATTGAGAATGTTTACCGCATTAAGGTTTATGTTTAATTGTTTTCCACCTTTGAAATAAATCAATTTACTGACAGATATGTCCATTGTTATGGTATTGTCCAATTCCACTTGTCGTAGCCAATCTTCAACAACTGCCTCACGCTGTGCATCGTCATATCCGGCATTGGTAGCAGCATTTCTTACCGCAGTGATGATTGACGGCGTACGTTGAATGTACGAAGGGTCTAAATAGTTGTTGGCAATACCGTTTATGCTCACTTCAAACCACCAGTATTTCCAAAAATATTGTGCGCTAAAGGTTCCGGCAATTTCAGGCGAACCTCCCACATGGTAATCTTTGATGGCAACTCCTTCGTTGATGTCTTCACCGGAGCCATTTTCGTAACGTACTGTTCCCATTGGGTTGGATGTGTATCTGTAATCAGACCAAGTACCAGCCATAGAAAGAGTGATATTTTTCCACACGTTGTATTTAACGGCGGCTTCGGTGCCATAGTTTCGCTTGCTTACGTCCGAGATGCTGTGATGTACGAAAGTACCATAAGAGTCATTGTAATAAGAAATTTTAGATGCCCCATCCGTATAGTTGGTATAAAATCCTGAAATTCTACCGTTTATTTTAGGATAAGTAAATACATAGTTTAAATCGGCGGTAGAGATTTTTTCGGATTTCAGATTTGGTACGGCTTCGTCGGATATACGGGGTTTCGTGTAAGCGTCGTAGGGCAATGGAGCTTGGGACTTATACATTCCATTAAGCGAAATCAGATTTCGACCATTTATTTTATATACGATGCCCGCTTTTATTGCCGGATCTATAAAGGTGTGTACTTCTCCTTTGCCATAAGAGGTAAGCGGAGCGCGTCCGTTTTGCATTTTACCATCGCGAAAAAACGAATTGACGGAGAGTTTACCGGCATAAAACAGTTCTAAATGTTCGTAATTGTGATGCACTTGCGCCCAAACACTTCCATTTTTGATGTCAGTATTGTAATTGTAACCAAAAATATCACCTTCTGTTACTTTGCGGTTGGGGTTAAGCAAATCGTTTTGTTTAACGTTTTCATTTCCGGGAAAATCGCGTTCGCCGTATTTATCTATATCAAGCAGATAGTTTGCTCCAAGCAAGTCGGCTACGGCATCAAAAGTTTTACCGAGTGTGTAACGTGCATTTACTCCGGCGGTAAGGGTTATTTCTTCGCGCAGCCGTTTTTGCAAAGTAGTGTTAAAGCTTGTTTCCAATGCGTCGTTGCGTCGTTCTTCTATGATGTAAAGAGCCGATTTGTTTGCGCCGTATGTGTTGTTATAGGCATTTGCTTCGTAAATATCTCCCCAAAGAACCTGGCTTCTTGATGTACTCCAAAATTCTGCATCGCGTTGATAAGTTGGATTAAGTGTATTGTGCGTATTTGCAGTATAGCTGGGTAAATAGCGATAATAATCGGGGCGAGGATCGGCGGCATTGTTAAACCAGTTGAGAGCCGTAGAACCATAGCGGTTGTAGTTGAAGGCTATGCCTGTTGTCAGTTTTTGATTACTGTCGATTTTCCATACGTGTGAAAGGATAACTGTTGGGTCGTAACTTGTAACTACGCGTTGGTTGCGTTTAGACCCATCGGGCATATACCCCCAGTAAGAGTTATACTGGTTATCCCCTTTGATGTCATAAGCCTCTTGTACTGAAGCGGATTGTTGGGCGCGTTGCACTGGTGAGCCAAAGGTAGAGAGGGATAGGCTGTGGCGTCCGTTGTCCCATTGCTTTTCTGCTCCTAAAAAATAGGCGATATTATGATAAAATGTCCCTTCTATATTGCCTTCGTTGGCATAGCGTCCACCTATAAGTGCCGAAAACGCCCAACCGTTTCGGTTAAAACCGGTATGATGTGAGAACATTAATCGTTGTTGATAGTTGCGGTTGGTATAGGTGGCGGTAATCTTGCTGCCACGCGCATAGCTGCCGGCTCTCAGGTCGTAATTTTGTGCTCCTGCTAAATCTCCGAACGAAAACAGACTTGCTTGCAGATAGTCTTGCGTGGTAGCATTTCGCGTAACATCATTCATTCCGCCAATCATCGAATAATTAAAATTACCACGCATAAGCGAGTTGAACTCAATGCCATTCAGATAAGTTTGTTCGTATTTGTTTTTATAGCCGCGTGGTGAAAAGCGGAATCCGGATAGATTATAACCCACTTCCGAGAGGAAAGGGTCGTTGGACAAAGTAGCCAGCGTACTGAAGTTTTGTCCTGCAAGGTCGGCATCCTCATTTTGTGTGGATTCATCGATGGCACTCAATTCAAAACTGTTTTCACGCTGAAAACCAAGGTACGCCGATTCCACATCTGCAATTTTTGGGTCTTTGTCAAACAGTATTTCTCCCAAATCTAAAGTTTGCCCATCGATAATTTTTATATTTATCGTTTGCTCTACATATTTCGGATGCGATAATGAGAGTATCTCATCATTAGCTTTGAGCATTTGTAATGTAAATCCGCCTGTCGTATTTGTAACCGTATTTAGCTCTTGTTTCACTAAAGTTATTGTTACGCCCAAAACAGGATTGTTTGTCGCACGATCAATTACTGTGCCTTTGATCGCGGAGTTTTGCGCTGTTAGAGTAACAACCAAAAACAACACTGAGCAAATGACTAAAATTTTCTTCATATTTTTGTGTTTTTAGAACCTACAAAAATAGTATTATTTTTATTCCTGCCAAAAGAAGTTTTGTGAAATGTATTAATTTTGTATTTTAACTCAATGTGAAGAAGGCAATGTTTCAATAGTTTTAAATTGTTTTTGATTATGCTATAATTAGGCTGGTTGGTTGAGGGTTCTTATTAAACACTATACGTACATATTTTATGCCAATTGCCAATAAACATTTAAAAAAAAGGAAGTCCTGATAAAAATGTATTATTTTTGTACTCAAATTATTGCTTGAAAATGACGATACAAAAGACCTATCCATATTTAGAGAAAATAAATTCGCCCGACGATTTGAAAAAACTGAAAAAAGGAGAATTGAGCGTTGTAAGTGAAGAATTGAGGCATTTTATCATAGAAGAAGTTGCAAAAAATCCGGGACATTTAGGGTCGAGTTTGGGAGTGGCAGAGCTTACCGTAGCACTACATTACGTATTTAATACACCGTACGACAGGATAGTTTGGGATGTCGGGCATCAAGCCTACGGACACAAAATTTTGACAGGAAGACGAGATGTGTTTCATACCAATCGAAAACTCGGCGGGATAAGTGGATTTCCCAAAATATCTGAAAGCGAATACGATACATTTGGTGTAGGACATGCTTCCACCTCCATTTCGGCGGCGTTGGGTATGTCGGTGGCATCGTTGATAAAGGGGGAGAAAAGACAAGTGGTAGCGGTAATAGGAGATGGCGCAATGACCGGAGGGCTTGCTTTTGAAGGGCTGAACAATACTTCTATGGATAGAAATAATCTACTGATTATTCTCAACGACAATCAAATGGCTATTGACCCCATATTTGGAGGGTTTACCCAATATCTAGTAGATATTACCACTTCTCATTTATACAATAAATTGAGGTACAAGATATATAACTTTTTCAAAAAAAGAAATTTAGTAAACGATGAAAGAAAAAAGCAAATAATCAGGGTTAATAACAGTATAAAAACTTTTTTTACCCGACAAAAGCAAAACATATTCGAATCGCTCAATATACGATATTTTGGTCCGGTCGATGGACACGATGTGGAAAATCTGGTTCGCATTCTCTCCGAAATCAAAAATTACGAAGGGCCAAAAGTGCTTCACTGCATCACGAAAAAAGGGAAAGGTTATGAGCCGGCAGAAAATTCGGCTACCGTATGGCATGCCCCGGGCAAGTTTGACCCCGAAACCGGAGAGCGGTTGGCTTGTAACCACAACAATGCCGAACCTCAACTGTTTCAAGAAGTATTCGGAAAAACGCTGTTGGAATTAGCAAAAGAGAATGATAAGATTGTGGGAATTACCCCCGCGATGCCTTCGGGCTGCTCTATGACCATTATGCAAAAATATTTTTCTGAGAGAGTATTTGATGTGGGCATTGCGGAAGGGCATGCAGTTACATTCTCTGCCGGACTGGCAAAAGAGGGGATGGCGCCGTTTTGCAATATCTATTCCTCCTTTATGCAGCGTGCCTACGACAATGTAATTCATGACGTGGCAATACAGAAACTCCCTGTCGTTCTGTGTTTGGATAGAGCCGGAATTGTAGGCGCCGATGGCGCCACCCACCAAGGACAGTTTGATCTGGCTTATATGAGATGTATTCCTCATCTTACCATCGCTGCACCAAGAAACGAATTGGAGTTGAGGCAGTTGATGTACACAGCACAATTGCCAGACAAAGGGGCTTTTGTGATTCGCTATCCAAGAGGCAAAGGATATTTGATAGATTGGCACGCGGCCTGGCAGGAACTACCGATAGGAGAGGGGGAATGCTTGAAAGAAGGTGATGACATGGCTGTAGTTACCATCGGCACTATGGCAAATGCTGCCGAAAAAGCGATAAACATATTTGAAAACGAAAAAAATATAACCGTAGCACTATATGATGCCCGTTTTTTGAAACCCTTAGATGAAAAAATGCTACACTCAATAGGGAAAAAGCACAAAAAAATAGTAACGGTAGAAGACGGAGTGATACAAGGCGGATTTGGGAGCGCATTGTTGGAATTTATGGAAGACAACAGATATGATGTTGATGTTTTACGTTTAGGAATCCCCGATAAATTTGTAGAACATGGTACTCCCGAAGAGCTGTATGCCACACTTGGATTGGATGCTGAAGGAATAAAAAAAAGCATTGAAGTTTTTTTTTATACTCATCAAAAGAGCAAACAATAATTTGTGGAAAGTTAGCTTTATAAAACGAATCAATATTGGCATGTTGCGCCAAGCGACGATGTTTTGACATAAGAGTTTTACGTGATAAAAAATAGAATAGAAAATAACTCATGAGACCGATATGATTGAAATAATCGTCATTTCCGATATTTAATGATGTTTTATCATCAAAGGTTTTGTCTGACAATTAAAAAATCAACTATAGACAGAGATGAAAATAATTATTGCCGGCGCAGGAGAGGTCGGAACCCACCTTGCCAAATTGCTCTCAAAAGAAAATATGGACATCACTTTGATGGATGAAGCAGCCAGTAAACTGAACAATATGGAGTCGATGTACGATTTGCTTACACACGCAGGGTCACCTACTTCCATCCAAAGCCTCAAAGAAGTAGGGGTAGAAAAGGCAGATCTGTTTGTAGCCGTTACACCCTACGAAAGTGTAAATATGACAGCCTGCATGCTTGCTTCCAACTTAGGGGCTAAACGCACCTTGGCGCGCATAGAAAATTACGAATATTTAGAAATTGAGAATAGAGATTTTTTTGCAAAGCTCGGAGTCGATTACCTTATTTGTCCCGAAATATTGGCAGCCAAAGAAATTGTAGAATCTATCAATAATACCTGGTTACGGCAATATTTGAGCTTTCAAGAGGGAGCTTTGATACTTTTGGGTATTAAAGTTAGAGACAATTCGGATATATTAAATAAATCGTTCAGTTCGGGATATTTCGATCATGGCAAATACAGGGTTGTCGCCATAAGCAGGGGGAGCAAAACCATTATTCCTAAAGGTCCGGACGAAATTGTTGCAGGCGATATTGTCTATTTTATCACCACAAAAGATAATGTGGAATATGTAAAAGAACAAGCCGGTAAAAAATCATATCAGGTTAAGAGTATGATGGTGATGGGAGGCAGCCGGATAGCCCAAAAGACCATTCAAATGCTCTCGGGCGATATCAACTGCAAAATGCTGGAGCGTGATGTGGAGAAGTGTTATAAGCTTGCCGATAAACTCAAAGACACATTGATAATAAATGTGGACGGAAGAAATATGGAGGCACTCAAAGCTGAAGGGATACACGATGTGGATGCCTTTATCGCTACAACCGCCGATTCCGAATCCAATATTCTTACCTGTTTGGCAGCCAAAAAACTCGGAGTGAAAAAGACGGTGGCAGAAGTAGAAAATATAGACTACATTGAACTCGCGGAGGATATGGACATTGGTACGATTATCAACAAAAAAATGATTGCCGCGAGCTACATATACCAGCTTACCTTAGACGCAGACGTGCTGGATGTACGCACTTTGACTTCGGCAGACGCCGAAGTGGTGGAGTTTGTTGCCAAAGAAAACTCCAAAATAACAAAATCGCCTATACGGGATATAAAATTTCCGAACGATGTAAATATTGGCGGATTTGTCAGAGACGGAGTAGGAAACATTGTTTATGGTAGCACCTTGATACAGCCCGACGACCATGTGATTGTTTTTTGCGTTTCGTCCGCTATCCGAAAAGTAGAAACATTATTCAATTAACATAAATATATTCATATAGCTGCTAGAGAGATATGTTGGCAAATACTCAAATCAATTATAAGTTGGTTGCTAAAACAATGGGCAGGCTTCTTTTGGTAGAAAGTGCAATATTATTTTCGGTACTCTTTATATCATTAATTTACAGAGAAAAAGACGGATATTTTTTTGTGCTTACCTCTGCCATAGCATTGCTCACGGGTATTGTTTTTATCCTGTTGGGGCGTAATGCTCCAATGCGTGTGGGAAAAAGAGAAGGTTCAATGATAGTCTCGTTTACTTGGATTGTTTTTTCTGTCATTGGAGCATTGCCTTTTTGGTTAAGTGGAAGTATTCCTCTGTTTGCCGATGCCTATTTTGAAACCATCTCCGGTTTTACTACTACAGGAGCCTCTATACTGAATAATATTGAAGAACTTTCGCACGGAATGCTTTTTTGGAGGTCGCTTACCCATTGGGTGGGCGGTTTGGGGATTATAGTCATTTCACTAGCGCTGCTCCCGATGTTTGGAGTTAGCGGTACTCAACTTTTTGCTGCCGAAACCAGTGGACCCACCAAAGATAAAATTCATCCGAAAATCAACGAAACAGCCAAAAGGCTTTTCTTCATTTATGTGCTTTTGACCTTTGCCGAAACCGTACTTTTGTTGTTTGGAGGGATGAATTTGTTCGATTCGATATGTCATTCGTTTGGAACCATTGCTACAGGTGGTTTCTCTACCAAGCAAGCCAGTATCGGATATTACCACTCTCCCTACATAGAATATGTGGTAGCAATATTTATGGTACTTTCGGGTATAAATTTCGGAAACTACTATTTGGTCTACAAAGGGAATTTCAATAAAGTCAGAGAAAATGAAGAAGTTCGCTATTTTTTATTGCTGTTAATTGTATTTTCGCTGATTACAGCCTTATCGCTCATCGACTACAAAAATATAACCAGGAGTGGTATCGAAAAAGCATGGCGCGATGCATTTTTTACAATATCTTCTTTGATGACCACTACCGGAATGGCAACGGCAGATTATATGCTGTGGAAACCTTTCACTTGGATAATACTTCTTTTTGTGATGATGACGGGAGCTTCTGCCGGTTCTACCAGTGGAGGAATTAAAATGATACGTATTACCATTGCCGCCAAAGCCTGCTATTACGAATTCAAACGGTTGATACATCCATCGGCTATTATCCCTGTTAAGTACAATAAGCACGTTGTGTCGGAAGATATATTGACACGTGTAACAGCCTTCATACTTCTGTATGTAGTCTTTGCTGCGTTTGGTGTTTTTGTATTGGCACTTTCGGGGATGGGATTTTTAGAGTCGGTAGGAGGGATGATAACCTGTCTTGGGGGGGTCGGGCCCGGTCTGGGAACGGTTGGTCCGATGGGCAATTTTTCACAAGTACCGGAGTTTAGTAAATGGTTTCTTGCGTTGGTGATGCTTACAGGGAGATTAGAGTTATATACTGTTCTGATGATTTTTACCCCGGCATTTTGGCAAAAATAAAATACGTTTTTAGTGATTTTAATATATCTATACTTATTACAAATTCAAATAGTATTTCTGTCAAATACTTATAGATTATTGTTTGTAGTACAATAGTTTGTACTATACTCTTGTATTACTTGATTGTAAAATTAGAGCAGTAAAAAAATGTTATAACCCAACTATATTTGAAAAATAATATCCTATGTTTTCCGGTTCCAATATAAATTACAGATTAATACTGAGTGTGATAGGGCGACTGCTACTTGTTGAAAGTGTAGTGCTGTTTTCCGTTATATTTGTCTCGTTGGTGTTTGATGAAAGCGATTGGCGTTTTTTTGCAGGAGCTTCGTTTGTAGCATTACTTGTCGGGATTGTTTTTATGTTATTGGGGCGTAGAGCCCCCGACCGCGTAGGCAAACGGGAGGGGGTAGTCATTGTAACCTTTGTATGGGTAGTGTTTTCATTGATAGGGGCCTTACCCTTTTGGTTGAGTAAAAGTATTCCCTCATATACCGACGCTTATTTTGAAACCATATCCGGTTTTACTACCACGGGAGCCTCCATTCTCAATAATATTGAAGAACTTTCGCACGGGATGCTCTTTTGGCGTTCCTTAACCCAATGGCTGGGAGGCTTAGGCATCATTGTCATATCTTTGGCGCTACTACCCGTTTTCGGGATAAGTGGTATGCAACTATTTGCGGCAGAAACCACCGGTCCCACCAAAGATAAAATACATCCGAAAATAAGCGAAACCGCTAAACGGCTGTTTACAATTTATATAGCGCTTACCTTGATAGAGAGCGTTTTACTGTACTTTGGCGGAATGAGTGTTTTTGATGCCGTCTGCCACTCGCTTACTACCATTGCTTCCGGCGGGTTTTCTACCAAACAGGCAAGTGTCGCCTATTTCAACTCTGCATACATCGAATATGTTATAGCCATCTTTATGATTTTGGCAGGGGTTAATTTTAGTTTGTTCTATTTCGGATTTAAAAGAAAATTTTCTAAAATCAAAGAAAATGAAGAGTTTAAATATTATCTGTATATCACCCTTCTCTTCTCACTGATAATATTGATATCCATCATCGATTTTGACAATATTTCGTTGGCTACATTAGAAGAGTATTGGCGCGACTCAATATTTATGATATCGTCAATGCTTACCACCACCGGATTTGCTACGGTAGATTATATGCACTGGCCTCCTGTAACTTGGATTGTTATTGCAGGTACTATGATGATCGGAGCTTCTGCAGGCTCTACGGCAGGCGGAATTAAAGTAGTCCGGATTATTATTTCGACCAAAGCCTTTTATTACGAATTCAAACGATTGGTACACCCCACGGCAGTTATACCGATAAGGTACAACAAGCACGTAATCAAAGATGATATCGTAACGCGCATACTCGCGTTTGTATTGCTTTATGTAATCGTAATATTTATCGGAGTATTTGTTTTAGCTATGTCGGGAATGGATATGACCGAATCTATTGGGGGGATGATTACTTGTGTCGGATGTGTCGGTCCGGGGTTTGGTTCGCTTTCGCCATCCGGTTCTTTCTCACACATTCCCGAATTTGGAAAATGGGTACTTACTTTTGCTATGTTGATAGGGAGGTTGGAACTTTATACCGTATTAATGCTATTTACACCTGCTTTTTGGAAAAAGTAATATAAATATCTCAAACTGCCGGCATAGAATGTGAGGCTTTTTTCAGCAAATCCTAAGTAAGGGTTGCTGAAAAAAGATTAAGTGCGTCAGATGCAAGCTGCCGAAGCGTAGATGTATAATAATACTTCAAGTTGAAGGCGGCAAAGTAGATAACGTGCATAAAACTAATGATTTATATCACTTTTAATCTTGATTTTTATTTTGTAAAATACAAAAGTTCTATCTGAATTATTAGAAAAGCCTTGCATTTATGTATCTAAAACGCTTTGTAAAATATATTTAATCAGTTGTTTAGGCATCATTTGCATCCTCTTCTGGTGCGAATTACAAATCTACACCTTGTTTTTATTAAAAATAATTTATTGTTTCTACCAAGCAAACCACCGATTGCACATCTGCGAGAGTGAGGCCGATTTGTCCGAAATTCTCAATATCGAAATCTAAATATTAGTAAAGAGGTTGTTTGTTGAAAAAGAGGAACTTACAAGGCGATTGAATTTAAAAAACCTAACGAAAGCGGGTTGAATTGAACTTGCGAAAGTTGAATTAATAAAAAAAACACCTCAACTTTGAGTCAAACCAGCCCAAAATTTGGGAAGTAGCTTAATCAGTTGAAATTATATTTTCCCTTCGTCTGCAAAGCTGTAATATTTACCATCTGCCACAATGACATGATCCAAAAGACGTATGCCTATAGCTTTACATCCTGTGTTGATACGTTCTGTAACAATCTTATCTCCCTCACTTGGGTTTGGTTGTCCTGAGGGGTGATTGTGTGCCACAATCATAGACGATGCTGATTTTTCGAGCGCCAGTTTCAATATCATTGGGACATCGACCACCGTTTGCTGCATTCCTCCCTGTGTAACTTTTCGTACTTCGAGTACCTTATTGGCATTGTTTAAAAGGGCTATCCAAAATTCTTCGTGTTTGAGGTCTGACAAAAGCGGTTGAAAGAGTTCAAATACATCGTTACTTTCCTGGATTTGCTTTTTTTCCAAAAAAATGGCGTGTCGTCTTCTTTTTCCCAGTTCGAGTGCCGCCACTATAGCGATGGCTTTTGCTTCGCCTATGCCTTTGTAGTTGCATAATTCACCGACAGATAAGCGAGCTAGCTCGTTCAGGTTATCTTGAGAATTGCGCAAAATACGCCTGCATAGCTCTACTGCTGTTTCATTCTTATTGCCCGAGCCTATTAATATGGCTAGTAGTTCGGCATCAGAAAGCGCGCTACTTCCCTTGTTCATAAGTTTTTCACGGGGGCGGTCATTTTCTGCCCAATCGGTAATTTTTAAGTGTTTTTCATTCATATAGGCTAAGGCTGTTTTGTAGAGAAATGTGTTAGATATGTTATAATATCATCGTTGCTATCATATATTTGCAGGTCGATATGATGTAGGTCTCCTCTTTCCACCATCGTTTTTATCAACGGAAAAACGGGACGTTCTTCAGTCCAGTATTTTGAATCGAGAAAAACCATAGGGCTGGCATATCCATAAGACTCATAATGATTTTGAGCTAAATCCTGAAAAATTTCCTGCATAGTACCTGCACTCCCGGGCGAGAATACAACACCCCCTTTGGCTATTGCGAGCAGCCCCTCTTCGCGAATGCTGTTTTCGAAAAACTTAGCAATATGGGTGGCAAAAGGGGTAGAAAGTTCGTGTCCGTAGAGCCATGTGGGTATGCCTAAGCTTTTGAATTTCGTCTCTGGGTATTTTTCTAATACCTGAAAGGCTGTGGCTATCCACTCCGGATGATCGTAATGTGGAGCCTTTGCGAGTATTTTTAATGCCTCTGCCAGTTCGTCATTATATTTTCCGGCAAACCAAGCTCCCAAATGGGTAGCTTCCATTGCGCCCGGCCCGCCTCCCGACACCATCAAAAATCCCTGTTCTGCCAATTGTTTGGAGAGTAAGGCTATTTGTAGAAACATCACATCGTCTCGTCCTAATTTGTGCCCCCCCATAATTGCCACAATCTTTCTCTCTTCGTAATGTTCCAAAAAAGCATTCAATGCGTCGTTTATCGAGTGGTCGTGCAACGAACGGGCCAGTGTCTCTTTGATGTTTCGTGTTTCTACACCCATTTTGCGGTAGTAGTCATACACTGTTTTATCGTAGGTTTGCTTGTAACTTTCGGGGGTGCGGTAGTCATACCCTCCATAAAGTAGATTTTTGTTGTAGAGTTCGGGAGGATATACCGAATAAGGGACATCCAAACGGGGGAATATATAATTTTCAGTGTAAATATGCAATCTCATATTTTCCGTCATCTCGCAATCGAGAAATAGACATTTGATGAAGTTTTTATCTGCAAGCAACTTCTCAAAGCCTGTCAGATTCAACGATTGAAACGCAATATTCCGGATTGTGTGTTTTGATAATATCTGTTCTAACTCGGGATATGTGTCTATCTTTTTCATAGGAATAGCAAACTTGTTTCAACAGAGATTAAGGGCGATAGCCCGATTGCTCCAATATTTTTTGATAATCGCCGTTTTGCATCAGTTCTTGTAACGTAACTGACGGATTGTTTTTCATATATTCCGAGATTATTTTCCAACCGATGTATATCCCCAATCTTCCCGGCGAATCTTGTGAAACGGGAGTTGTAAACGGTGCATCATTCAGATATTTTCCTATAAGCTGCATATTGGTCGAAAACAAGTCTTTTTGTCCTACAATTGTTTTCCAGATGTTATTTTCGTATTTTTCTGCCCACTGCATCTGCTGTAGAGAGTAACCGAGAATGTCTTCCATTTTTTTATCGGGCATAAAGGACGACAGCAGATAGAGTATTTTTCCTCTATGGAGCATGTTGTCCATCAGCCTGTTTTGCTTTCCATCAAAAACAAAATAATTAAATAATACGACCGACACTATATCTATGGAAACCATCTCCTTACGCATATTGTAAAGCAAATAGTCGTATGTAAACTCTTTGTAAAGAGGGTAGTCTGCTCCCAGATAGAAATCAGTACCAATGCCTAATATTCCATTTTCTATCATTACGGCACGGTTAAATCCCGACACGTAGAAGTAGATATCGGGTAGGGGTATTGGAGGGAAATAATCGTTTATGTAGGAAAATGCCTGAGACAAGTCGCTCTCGATATCTGATACGTCTGCAAAGATTTCAAACGTCTTTTGATTAACTCTTTGGATGGTGCTGTCTGAAATAAACTGTGCAAAAAGTTGGCCAACTTCCGCCGTATTGCTACTGTTTACATCCAATATGTTACCGATATAAACCGGCACAAATTTGGGATATTTTTGATATAATTTATCTGTATAGTCAGTAGCGTTTGCTGTGTCAAATTGTATTAAATCTTTATCAAATCTCTTTATTTTGATATTGATGCTACTGTTCTCTTGTGTTCTTTGTATTTTGTATCGCCCTGAATGATTGTTGCAAGAGGCGACCGCAATCGAAACAGTCAGAATGGAAAGTATGTAATAAGCTAATTTCATTGGTACTCTATTGTTTGTGATATGTGCTTTTTGTGGATAAAATGGTCTGTTAAATAACGTAGAAAACAGTATTTGCTTTGTCTGTTTTGGAGTTTACAAAAATAAAAAACCACAATAACTTCCCCAATGGTTTTTGAGAGTGATTGTGGCTTTTGGGTTTATTGTTTGTCTCTACTTTTTTTTGTTTCTTTGTTGTAACGCTTTTTGTTGTTCACGTTGCATTTTTTCCAGCCTTTCCATAAATCCACTTTTTTTCTTGGGGTTTTTAGTATTGCGTTTGGAATGAAGTTCTGCCAATATTTTGTCCTCATCAACCGTGGCGCGAATGGCGTAGGTTTGAATAATGGTAATCAGCGTGGACAGAAAGTAGTAGTAACTCAATCCCGATGCGTAATCATTAAAAATGAAGAAAAACATTACCGGCATCAAATACATCATCCACTTCATCATGCCTGCGCCGGGCTGGTCGGTAGCCTGAGGGGTAGTTGCCATATTCAGTTTGGTGGAGACAATGCTGGTAATGGTCATTAATACGGTAAACAGGCTCAAATGGGTTCCGATAAACGGGATTGGCGTATTCCACGTGATGAATGAATCGTACGAGGAGAGGTCTTTTGCCCACAGAAAACTCTCTTGGCGAAGTTCGAACGAAGAGGGGAAGAAATAGAACATGGCGAACAGGATGGGCATTTGCAACAGCATAGGGAGGCATCCGCTCATAGGACTTACACCGACTTTGGAGTAAAGATCCATAGTCGCTTTTTGCCGTTCCATAGGCTTGTCGGCAGCAATACGCGCGTTAATCTCATCTATTTCAGGTTTCAGCACACGCATTTTGGCACTCGACATATACGATTTGTAAGTAAGCGGAAATAGTACCATTTTAATAACAATGGTCATTAACAGTATGATGATACCGAAGTTGCCTACAAATAGACTGAATACGTTAAACATCGGGATAATGGCAAAGCGGTTGATCCAACCAAAAATGCCCCATCCCAACGGGATGAGCGAGCGTAATTTGAGTTTTTGGTCGGAAGGTAGTGCTTTATCGTAAGCATTTAAAATCTTGTATTGATTGGGCCCGAAATACCAGCGAAATCCTGTTACGGTTTTACCTGTAATGTCAAAAGGCACCAACATATCGGCGCTATAGTATTTCAGGTAGGGATTGGTAGCTACTTTCTCAACTTCTGAAGTGAGGGAGGCAGAGTATATTTCCTTATCCGAAATTAATATTGTGCTGAAGAATTGATCCTTGTAGGCAATCCATTTCAGTTTATTTGATATGTTTTCGCTTGCATCTTTGGAGTTGTTTATTTTCTCGGCATCGTCCGACAAATATTTATAATGCAAAGCGGAGTATTGTTCTTCAAATTTGCGCCCTTTTTCTTGTTGGCGAATTTTTTGTTTCCATACCAGTTCCAGTGAATTGATTCCGGCAGGCATCACGGCATCCATACCTGTTGCTTTCACGTCGTATTTTACCATAAAATCTTTTGCCGGAATGGTATAGATAAAATCGATATAAGCAGCGGGGTTGGTGGTTTTCAGTCTCAAAGTAAACGTTTTGTTTCCTTCTGTATCTTTGGTGGGTTCTCCAACAGGTTCAAAATACAAATCGGATGAATTGACTACCCTGTTGTTACTAGTCGAAAGTATGTAATTAAAAGTACTTTCTTCTTTATCAAACAGTACCAAAGGGAGCGAATCGTGTGTTTTATAGTCTTTCAGCTGTACAGAATAAATTCGTCCTCCTTTATTTGCGAACCTGATTTTAAGATAGTCTGTTTCTACATCGTAATACTTTTCTTCTCCAAATGCAGCAGCGCTGAATGCACCAAACGCATCGGCTTTTTGTGCTGTCAGCGTTGAATCTTTATCGGCTGAGTTGATGTCGTTGTTTGCCTGTAGTAATTTTATACTGTCCAGTTTTGCTTGTTCTCCTGCTTGTCGCTGCTGTATCCATGCTATGGAGTCGTTGTAGCGTTGCTTTTTTTCCAGTTCTTCTTCAGATGGCTTGTTTAACCAAGAGAAACCGATGACAATGGCTGCTATCAGAACAAATCCTAATACCGTATTTTTATCCATAATTTCTTAATATTTCTATTTATTGAATAATCTGATAATATTTTTTGCAAGGTGTTTGTGACACTATATTTCAGATTGTCTCTCTTTTTTGTTTTCAACTATTCGTCTATGGCTGTTTTGATAAAATCAATAAACAAAGGATGTGGATTGATGACCGTACTGCTATATTCGGGATGAAACTGCACTCCAATGTACCATTTATGATTTTTTAATTCTACAATTTCAACTAAGTTAGATTCTTCGTTCAGTCCGGTACACATTAATCCTGCATTTTCAAAATCTTCTTTATATTGATTGTTAAATTCGAAACGGTGCCGATGTCGTTCACTTATCCTCTCTTTACCATATATCCGATAGGCTTTACTCCCTTTTTTAAGTTTGCATTTGTACGCTCCCAAACGCATACTGCCTCCAAGGTTCAGTATGTTTTTTTGTTCTTCCATAATGTCCACCACGTTATGAACAGTGGTTGGGTCTGTTTCGGTGCTGTTGGCATCGGCGTACCCCAATACGTTGCGAGCAAATTCGATACAGAGCGATTGCATCCCCATACATATTCCCATACAGGGGATGTTGCTTTCGCGGGCATATTTCAGTGCAGTTAGTTTTCCTTCCATCCCTCGCTGTCCAAATCCGGGGGCTATGATGATTCCGTCTGCTTTTGACAGTTTCTTATCTACATTTTCTTCCGTAATTTTGTCCGAAAGTATCAGTTCGAGTCTCATTTTTCTGTCGTTGTAGGTACAAGCGTGCGAAATGGATTCTATAATGGATTTATAGGCATCAGGCAGTTGTATGTATTTTCCTACAAGTGCTATATGTACTTCTTTTGTTGCATTTTCCATTTTTTCGACAAAGTTGGTCCACTTTATCAAATTCGGTTCTGCCACTTTCGACAGATCGTATCCCATCTTTATCAACGCTACTTCGTCCAATTTTTCTTTTTGCATATTGAGTGGCACGCGATAGATGGAAGGTACGTCGATGGATTGCATAACTGCTTCGGGCTGTACATTGCAAAACAGAGCCACCTTTTTTCGCAATTCAGATGAAATCTCGTGTTCGGTACGGAGTACCAATATATCGGCTTGTACCCCTTGCTCTTGCAACATTTTTACAGAGTGTTGCGTAGGTTTTGTTTTCAACTCTTTGGCGGCTGCCAAATATGGCACGTAGGTAAGGTGGATGAGCAAGCTGTTTTTACCCAACTCCCAGCGCAGCTGACGTACGCTTTCTATGTAGGGAAGTGATTCTATATCTCCCACCGTTCCTCCTATTTCGGTAATGACAAAATCAAATTCGCCTTTACTGCCCAGTTGTTTGATATTTCGCTTTATCTCATCGGTAATGTGGGGGATGATTTGAACGGTTTTGCCCAGATAATCGCCCCGACGTTCTTTGTTTATCACATTTTGATAAATGCGTCCGGTGGTAATATTGTTGGCTCGGTGGGTTTGAACATTCAAAAAACGTTCGTAATGCCCTAAATCCAGGTCTGCTTCATGTCCATCTACCGTTACGTAGCACTCGCCGTGTTCGTAAGGATTGAGGGTACCGGGATCGATGTTGATGTAGGGGTCGAGTTTTTGATTGGTTACTTTGAATCCTCTCGCTTGCAATAATTTTCCCAACGAGGCTGCAATAATACCTTTACCAAGAGAAGAACTTACACCGCCTGTAACAAAAATATACTTTGTTTCTTTCACAATTATTTTTCTTAAAAATGATGATTGAGTTTATCAAATTTTAAGTCTGCAAAGTTCGGAAAAAAAAGTGAGATTAGAAAAAATATTTTTGCTTAATGAAAGAATCTACTTACTGTATGCAAGGGCTTTTACAGGAATGTCAATTGGATTTTAACCTCAAAGCGCAAAAAAAAACGGATAAGAGACTACAATAAATTGCTTGCCAGCTCTGAAAGGTAGCTTCTCTCTCCCTTGAGGAGGTTGATGTGGGCAAAAACCTCTTGTCCATGCATGCGGTCTATCATATATACCAAGCCGTTGGAGTGCATATCCAGATAAGGGGAGTCTATTTGTTGGATGTCGCCGGTAAATACGATTTTGGTTCCTTCTCCTGCTCGGGTAATGATGGTTTTTACTTCGTGTGGAGTAAGGTTTTGAGCCTCGTCCACAATAAAAAATGTTTCGCTCAAACTTCGCCCTCGTATATATGCCAATGCCTCAATAACGAGTTGGTTGCTTTTTTGCATCTCTTCTATTTGCTTCACCTCTTTGCCTTGGTACGAATAGTGGTGTTTGATGACGTTCAGATTGTCAAACAGCGGTTGCATATAAGGAGCTATTTTTTGTTTTTCGTCGCCGGGCAAAAATCCCAAATCTTTGTTTGCCAAAGCTACTATGGGGCGCGCAAGCAATATTTGTTTGTAGCTTTCGCTTTTTTGGAGTGCCGCGGCCAGGGCGAGCAGTGTTTTTCCTGTTCCTGATTTTCCTGTCAAGGCTACCAGTGTTACCTCGTCGTCGAGCAAAACATTCATTGCAAAAGTTTGCTCGGCGTTACGGGGTTCGATGCCGAAACTGCGGATTTTCTCAATTCGTTTTACATTTCCGGTTTGCGGAATGTAGCGCGCCAATACGCTCGAACGCGAACTTTTCAGCACAAAGCAATCTTGAGGCTCAATATCGCTATGAAAAGCAAATTCTTCGACCGGAATCCCTTCTTGCGAATGATAGAGCCTGTCGATAATTTCGGGTGGAACATCGGTATATGTTTCGTTGTTTTTGTCGAAGATGTTGATGTTGGTAACCTTATCGTTGATGTAATCTTCGGCAGGCAGTCCGAGTGATAATGCTTTCATCCGCAGGTTTATATCTTTGCTCACCAAAACTGTTTTCGGTTTCGATTTTTTGGTTCGCTGTGCAAGGGTGTATGCTATTGCCAAAATGCGATGGTCGATACTTTTTTCTGAAAATGATTTAGAAATAATATCAGGATAGTCGTATTCGGCTACAATAAAGAGTTTTCCTTTTCCATCGCCCAGTGACGCTCCTTTGGTAAACAAATCTTCGTCTGCAATCAAGTCGAGTTCACGGGTAAACTCCCGGGCGTTGAAGTTTATTTGCTCGTTTCCTTTTTTGAAATGGTCCAACTCTTCCAATACCACTATCGGTATATAAACATCGTTTTCTTCGAAATTGTGTAAGCATTTGTAATCGTGTAAAATAACATTGGTGTCCAATACAAAATTTTTCTTGTTGCCCATAGGTCGGATGGTTTGTAATCATTATTTATTTTTTCGAATCGCACATGCTTAGGGTATGCATAAAACTAACGATTTATATCACTTTTAACCTTAATTTTTGTTTTGTAAAATGCAAAGGTTCTGTCTGAATTATTAAAAAAGTCTTGTATTTATATTTCTAAATTACCTTATAAAACGCACTTAATCAAATGTTTAATGGTATATTGACAGCCCCTGCTTAGTTTCACAACATTGCCAATGTCATTGTTGGTTTTTATTTTGCACGTTGTGAAAAATTTTCATTTGGTTGCCGAGAATTTTTGTAAACCCTTTCACATCTTCGGCTGTCCAAGCTTTATTTACCTCTCCGTATTCGCCAAAATCGGTTTTCATCAGGTCGAACGGGCTTTCTACCCCTACCAATGTGTAGCTATACGGACGAAGAATAATGCTTACTGTGCCGGTAACGTTTTGTTGGGAGTTTTCGAGAAATTTCTCTATGTCGCGCATAACCGGCTCCAAATATTGTGCCTCATGAAGAAACATTCCGTACCAAGTACCCAACTGGTCTTTCCAATATTGCTGCCATTTGGTAAGGGTATGTTTTTCGAGCATTTTATGGGCATTTATTATTAATATGGGAGCTGCAGCCTCAAACCCTACACGCCCTTTGATGCCGATAATGGTATCGCCTATGTGCATATCTCTCCCGATACCGAACTTATTGGCAATGTCTTCCAGTTGATTGATTAAGTCTATTTTACTATCCGATTTTTTGCCGTTTATAGCTGTAATTTCTCCTTTTTCGAATGAGACAGCTACCGTCTTTTCTTCGGTTTTTACAATTTGGCTCGGATAAGAGCTCTCAGGCAATGTAAGCTCCGATTTCAATGTCTCTTTACCCCCTATAGAAGTTCCCCAAAGCCCTTTGTTGATAGAATATTCCATTTTTTTGAAATCAGCATCAAAACCGTTTTCTTTCAGATAGTTAATCTCATACTCCCTTGTGAGTGTCATATCTCTTGTCGGGGTCAAGATTTTGATTTCGGGAGCAAGTATTTCAAATGTCAGGTCGAAACGAACTTGGTCATTTCCGGCTCCGGTGCTTCCGTGCGCCACATAGCGCGCACCTATCTCTTTGGCGTAGTTGATAATGGCAATGGCTTGAAAAACACGCTCCGAACTTACCGAAATAGGATATGTGCCATTTCTGAGTACGTTGCCAAAAATCATATATTTGATACTCTTGTCGTAATATTCTTGAGTTACGTCCAAGGCAATATGCCTGACGGCTCCAAGTTTATATGCTTTTTCTTCGATTGTTTGCAAATCTTCAGGAGAAAAACCTCCCGTATTGGCTACTGCCGTATAAACATCGTACCCTTTTTCTACCGATAAATGCTTGGCACAAAACGATGTATCTAATCCTCCACTAAATGCTAAAACTACTTTTTCTTTCATGATTCCTTTTGTTATTCCTTTTGTAAGAAATATGTTTTTTTTAATATAATACTGTTATAATAAATTAATCGTTATTTTGTCGGTCATCACATGTTCTTCTGTTTCTTTTTTCTTTTTATGAAGAATTACCTTCCCGACAGCTTTTACCACTTTTTTCATCGGATTACTGTCCGATTTTTCGTTTGATTTTTGATTTTCAGTCTCTTTTTTGCTCCATGCGGGGTCATATATCATACCTGTACACAAGCAATGCTTGCGATTAGTACGCAGGAGAATATCATAATTTATACAACTTTCACACCCTTTCCAAAAGGCGTCGTCATCGGTAAGTTCAGAGAATGTTACGGGGCGGTAGCCTAGTTCCGAATTGATTTTCATTACAGCCAAACCGGTAGTAAGTCCGAAAATTTTGGCGTCGGGATATCGCTCGCGGGAGAGTTGAAAGGCTCTTTGTTTAATTTTTTTTGCCAATCCGTTTCCTCTAAATTTTTCCACTACAATAAGTCCTGAATTTGCAACAAATTTTTTGTCACCCCAGGTCTCTATATAGCAAAATCCGGCAAAATCATCTCCGTGCAAAGCGATAATAGCTTTGCCTTCTCTCATCTTTTGTTCGATGTATTGAGGGGTTCGTCTTGCAATTCCCGTACCCCTTACTCTTGCGGCATCGGCAATGGTGTCGAGAATTGTTTCCACATATTGCAAGTGTTTTTCACTTGCCACTTGTACCACAATTGGGTTTTTGTCGTCATTCATCTTTTGCGAAACTCTTTGTTCTAAATCTTTTGTTCTTAAAAATTATTTCTCTTGAAAAATAGTGTTTATCAACTGTATTATGTCTTCTCTTGAAATTCCGTCTCTCGGAATAAGCAAAATGGTGTCGTCTCCGGCAAGCGTTCCTATTACCGCGTCTGAGGCTCTGTTATCTATATCCCATGCCACGGCATTGGCATATCCGGGTTGGGTTTTTATCACTGCCAAATTGCCCGAAAACTCCATACTGTGAATAGCTATTGCTACTTTATTGCTTTTGCTCTTTAATACATTTAGGTTGGGGTTAATCGAAGAGGGTAATACATACTTATAGAGACCGTTTGAAAGCGGTGTCTTAGCAACTTTTAATGCCTTCAAATCTCTGGAAAGAGTTGCTTGTGTAACATCATATCCCCTGTCTTTCAATATGGCGAGTAACTCATCCTGACTACCAATGATTTGACGGTGTAAAACCTCGGAGATTGCCCCTAGTCGTTGTCTTTTATTTTTCATAATATGTATATTTATAACGAAACATCTGCAAAATTAGAATAAAAATGCATATCCCAAGCTGTTGTTGCATAAATAATCGAAAATATCTAGAAAAATAACATTTATTTACGTTTGGTTTTATCCGTTGATATTTATTTTTTAGTTGTCAAACAGCACTCGCACGCAAATATTTTCTTTCTTTTTTTTGGGGGGGAGGGAAGGGATGAACAATCAAATTTAAAAATAAAAAGCAATTTTAAAAAACGATTTTCTTCAGAAAAAACATCTGTTCTTATTAATTCGTAAATCTATCGAACATTTTTATTACATTTTTGTTTGATATATCAAAAAATGATTCTATCTTTGCACACAATACAAAACAATGATGAACAATAGCAGTTTACAAATTATCCTTCTCGGTATTATTCTTCTCTTACACGGTCAGAGAATGTGAGCTTGGGATATGTAAACAAACCGGATAAAATACAGATAAACCTTTCTCACATATTGTCGAGAAAGGTTTTTTCATAAAAATACCTCTCACATTCTTGTAGCGGCAAAATGTTGAGAAATAATAAAAAACCTTTTTTAAAAAACTAAAAACACCGTTTCCCGTCGCGGTCCTCCCCCCTTTTTTTTGAGGAGAGAAGTCAGACAGATTTTATTATGGATAAACTTTTTATTTTTGACACTACGCTTCGCGATGGCGAGCAGGTCCCCGGATGCCAACTAAACACGGTTGAAAAAATTCAAGTAGCCAAAGCACTAGAAGAACTTGGCGTGGATGTAATAGAAGCCGGATTTCCCATATCGAGTCCCGGAGACTTTCAATCGGTTGTGGAAATATCGAAAGCAGTTACCTGGCCCACAATATGCGCACTTACGCGCGGAGTACAAAAAGACATTGAAGTTGCAGCACAGGCGTTGGAATATGCCAAGCACAAACGCATCCATACAGGGATAGGCACTTCGGAATATCACATCAAGTACAAATTCAACTCCACTCCAGAAGAAATCCTTGAGCGTGCGATGGCAGCCACCAAGTATGCGAAAAAATATGTGGAAGATGTCGAATTTTATTGTGAAGATGCCGGGCGTACCGATAATATTTATCTGGCAAAAGTAGTGGAGGCCGTTATCAAAGCAGGAGCCACCGTAGTAAATATCCCCGATACCACAGGATATTGTCTCCCTTGGGAATATGGCGAAAAAATCAAATTCCTTTTCGAAAATGTCAAAGGTATCGACAAAGCAACCATCTCCACCCATTGTCACAACGATTTGGGAATGGCAACAGCCAATACCATTGCCGGAGTACAAAACGGAGCACGCCAGGTAGAAGTAACCATCAATGGTATTGGCGAACGTGCAGGGAACACCTCTCTGGAAGAGGTGGCCATGATATTGAAATGTCATAAAAACATGAATGTCGAAACACAAATAAATACCCGCAAGATATTCCCCATTAGCCGAATGGTGTCCGGATTGATGAATATGCCGGTACAGCCCAACAAAGCAATTGTAGGACGAAATGCCTTTGCCCACTCTTCGGGAATCCACCAAGATGGCGTGCTAAAAGGGCGTGAAACTTACGAAATAATGGATCCTAAAGATGTAGGAATTGACGAAAATTCCATTATTTTAACAGCCAGGAGCGGACGTGCCGCGCTGAAACATCGGTTGAGTGTACTTGGAGTTGAAATAAACAACGGGCAATTGGACGAAATATACCAGGAGTTTTTGAAACTTGCCGACCGTAAAAAAGATATTAACGACGACGACGTATTGATGCTGGCAGGCAAAGAGCGGAGCGAACACCAACGCATTAAGATAGATTATCTTCAAGTTACATCGGGCGTAGGGGTAAAACCGGTAGCAAGCATAGGCATCGTTATTGCCGGCGAAAAATTTGAAGCAGCCTCTTCGGGCAATGGACCGGTTGATGCCGCCATCAAAGCGTTAAAACAAATTGTTCGCAGGGAAATGAACCTTCAAGAATTCACGATTCAAGCCATCAACCGCGGGAGCGACGATGTAGGAAAAGTACATATGCAAGTAGAGCATAATGGAGTGATTTACTATGGATTTGGCGCCAATACAGATATAGTCGCGGCATCGTTGGAGGCATATGTAAACGCCATCAATAAATTTGTAAAATAAAATAAAAAAAAGAAAAGAAGGAAAATATTGGCAGCCCCCTCTCACGACACCAATTGCAATATAGATTTAATTACCGAAAAGCTATGTGGCAAAAAAAAGACTTATGTGCAGAACCGGTGAGAGTTTTACTATTGGACAACCTTATTATCCTTGAAGAAAAATTTTATTCTAATATCAGTCAAATAATTTGGGATGAGAATATATGTGAAATTAGGCGACAGTGTATAGATTGAAACCGGAATATGTATGTTACTCCGAAGTGTATGGCGAGATAGAAACCAATGCCGTAACCAGTGCCAAAATCGCTAGTAAACAAATCCATTCTGATGAATGTTTTAGCTATTGGTAAATCATCCTTGTAGAATAATAAAAGAGATATAATACAAGCAGAAAAGAAATAAAACAAATAATTCATCATATGATAAATAAAGCAACCAATGCGCAAAAAAGCGCTACTCTTTTTGACAAAATTTGGGATACGCACGTTGTCTCCACTATTGAAAATGGACCGACTCAACTATATATCGATCGTCATTTTTGCCACGAAGTTACCAGTCCACAGGCATTTGAAGGGCTCCGTACCCGTGGACTGAAGGTCTTGCGCCCCGAAAAAACAACTATGACCGCCGACCACAACACGCCCACTATCGACCAAGATCAACCGGTAAAAGACCCCATTTCTCGTAACCAATTAGATACATTTGCCAAAAACGCAAATGAATTTGGAATGCCGCTTTTCTATCCTCTCGGACATAAAAAAAATGGAGTAGTTCACATCATTGGTCCCGAAAACGGTTTTACACAACCCGGTATGACCATTGTATGTGGCGACAGCCACACCTCAACACACGGAGCGTTTGGAACCATTGCGTTTGGCATAGGCACAAGCGAGGTCGAAATGGTTTTGGCAACACAATGCATCCTGCAGTCTCGCCCCAAAACAATGCGTATTACCTTTAACGGAAAATTGAACAAAGGGGTAACATCCAAAGATCTGGCTCTTTTTATGATATCCAAATTAACCACTGGAGGGGCTACCGGCTATTTTGTAGAATACGCAGGCGAAGCCATTCGCGATATGAGCATGGAAGAGCGTATGACAGTATGCAATCTCTCCATAGAAATGGGAGCTAGAGGGGGAATGATAGCGCCGGACGAAACTACCTTTGCCTATGTAAAGGGACGCGAATTTGCCCCGCAAGGAGAAGAATGGGATAAAAAACTGGCTTACTGGAAAACGTTGAAAAGTGATGAAAATGCTGTTTTTGATAAAGAACTGGTTTATGACGCCACCGAAATACAACCAATGATTACCTATGGAACAAACCCCGGCATGGGGATGGGGATAGACAATTCGATACCCACATTAGAAGAAATTGACGAGGCAGGAAGAATTTCATTTCAAAAATCATTGGATTATATGGGATTCAAACCCGGAGAAAAACTGCTCGGAAAACCGATAGACTATGTGTTTTTAGGAAGCTGCACCAACGGTAGAATCGAAGATTTTCGGATATTTGCCAACTACGTGAAAGGAAAGAAAAAAGCCGACAACGTTGTAGTTTGGCTCGTACCGGGAAGTTGGATGGTCGAAAATCAGATTAGAGAAGAAGGGCTGTACAATATACTTACCGAAGCTGGTTTCAAGCTGCGCCAGCCGGGATGTTCGGCTTGTTTGGCAATGAACGACGATAAAGTTCCCGCAGGAAAATATGCCGTATCCACATCAAACCGAAATTTTGAAGGTCGTCAAGGACCGGGAGCACGCACCATTTTGGCAGGACCGCTTGTGGCGGCAGCAGCAGCGGTAACCGGAAAAATTACAAAACCGTAATAAAGCAGCAGACAGACATAGAAAGATTTGTAAAACACGATAATTTATAGAAAACACGACAAAGTAAAACTTGACGATTTTCAAACTTACAAACGAGTAAACAATGGAAAAATTTCAAACATTAACATCGGCCGTAGTCCCACTTCCCATAGAAAATGTGGATACTGACCAAATAATCCCGGCCCGTTTCTTAAAAGCTACCGACAAGAGCGGTTTCGGTGATAATCTTTTTGCCGATTGGCGATACAACAAAGACGGCTCTCCCAAAGCCGATTTTGTGCTGAACAATCCTATATACAGAGGCAGTTCAATTCTGGTAGCGGGCAAAAATTTTGGCTCAGGCTCCAGCCGTGAGCATGCCGCTTGGGCAATTGCCGGATACGGATTCAAAGTAGTGGTATCGAGTTTTTTTGCAGATATATTCAGAAACAATGCGTTAAACAACGGTATTTTACCGGTAGTAATTAGCCCCGAATTCTTATCAAATATTTTTGAAACAATACAAAGAGACTCCAAATCGACTCTAACAGTAGATTTAGAAAATCAGACCATTACAAATGATAAAGATGGCATTACCGAAACTTTTGAAATCAATTCTTACAAAAAAGAGTGCCTTTTGAAAGGATTGGACGATATCGACTATCTTCTCAGCAAAAAAATGTTGATTGAACAATACGAGCAAGAAAAGATAATCGCCTAACACAGATGCACACAAGCCAAGGATGTAAAACAGGAAAAAGACAACCTTTTGCACAAACACATTATAAATGAAAAGATTGATAAATCCTTGGACGAAACTTCCCGATTACAAGTGTTTTGGCTGTTCGCCCAATAACCTTGCCGGAGTAAAAATGAAGTTTTATGAAGATGGAGATGAAATCGTCTCTGTATGGAAACCGGAAACACAATTTCAGGGATGGCGCAACACACTCCACGGCGGTATACAATCTTTGCTGATGGACGAAATATCGGCATGGGTTGTTGCTCGAAAGCTACAAACCACAGGAGTTACTTCCAAAATGGATATCAGGCTCAGAAAACCTCTGTACACAACGGAAAAATTTTTGACCATCCGTGCGTCTATTATTGAAATGAGAAAAAATTTGGCTGTTGTCAAAACAGCCATATACAATCAAGAGGGTAAGCTCTGCGCCGATGGTCAGTGCCTCTATTTTACCTATTCGAGAGAAAAAGCAGAAGAAATGTCGTTTTTTGGATGTGAAGTAATAAATAATGAATTGTCTTGGGAGGATATTGTCAATACACTATAACGACAGACGCCATTTTGGATATTCTAATTTTTTTTGATAAAAAATAAAATCATGAATCAGCAAAACATACAAAAATCCGATAATACACAACTCTATACAGCCCAAAAGGCTAAAAATGGATTTATAGAAATAATGGATACAACCCTTCGGGATGGAGAACAAACCTCGGGAGTATCTTTTGCCCCACAAGAAAAAGTAAGCATTGCCCGCCTGCTCCTGGAGGAGTTAAATGTGGATAGAGTTGAGATAGCATCGGCGCGCGTATCGGACGGTGAGTACGAATCGGTAAAAAAAGTGGCAGAATGGGCAAAAATTCACGGACATTTAGATAGGTTGGAAGTCTTGGGGTTTGTCGATGGCTCCGCCTCGCTCGAATGGATAGAACGCGCCGGATGCCGAGTCGTGAATTTGCTTTGCAAGGGCTCACTCAACCACTGCACACATCAACTACGCAAAACGGTATTCGAACATCTCGAAGATATAAAAAATGTGATTGCGATAGCCAAAGAAAAAGGACTTAACGTAAATATTTATTTGGAAGATTGGTCAAACGGAATGCGGAATTCGGAAGAATATGTTTATCAAATGATGGACGAACTCCAGTTTCAGCCTATAAAAAGATATATGCTGCCCGACACGCTCGGCATACTCAACCCCGACGAAACACATCTGTTTTGCAAAAAAATGGTCGATAGGTATCCCAACCTGCATTTTGATTTTCATGCTCACAACGATTACGATTTGGCGGTAGCCAACGTGTTTGAAGCGGTCAAAACCGGTATAAAAGGGGTACATACTACCGTAAACGGATTGGGAGAACGCGCAGGAAATGCCCCTTTGACCAGTGTATTGGCTATCCTTCACGACCAACTGAAACTCAAGACAAGCATTGACGAGAAAAATGTATTCCATGTAAGCAAAGTAGTCGAGAGTTATTCCGGGATACGAATTCCTAATAATAAACCACTCATAGGCGACAATGTTTTTACGCAAGTAGCAGGAATACATGCAGACGGAGATAATAAAAAAAACCTCTATTTCAACGACTTACTCCCCGAACGCTTTGGACGTTCTCGTGAATACGCCTTGGGTAAAACCTCCGGAAAAGCAAATATCAAAAAAAATCTGGAAGTACTGGGTATTGAACTTGACGACGAATCTATGAAAAAAGTTACCGCCCGAATCATTGAGTTGGGCGATAAAAAAGAGGTCGTTTCTTTAGATGAACTCCCTTATATCGTCTCCGATATTCTGAAAAATGGAGAAGAAAAACAAGATATACAGCTGCTCAATTACTCATTGTCACTTACTACAGGATTGAGGGCGGTAGCAACAGTAAAAATCTCAATCAAAGGGGAAGAATTTGAGCAAACCTCTGCCGGAGACGGGCAGTACCATGCTTTTTCAAAAGCAATGTATAAAATATATAAAAACCAAAATAAACCCACGCCCGAATTGTTGGACTATGTTGTAGTGATACCTCCGGGAGGACAAACGGATGCGATTGTTCAAACCATTATTACATGGAGATTTGACGGAAAAACGTTTAAAACACGAGGCTTAGATCACGACCAGACCACTTCAGCAATCAAAGCTACTATGAAAATGCTCAACATCATAGAAAGTGGCAATATTCCCACTATCAACTATATAGGGCTACCATAAAAAAAAAGATGGACAGACAATTGCATTATCCAATCACTTGTTATTAACTATTTATAAATTAGAAATCAAGAACTAGCTTATTACCCGATAACTATCTTTGAGAAATATAAAATTATTTTTTTCTATGCTACTTATCATCTCTTAAAAAACAGATATTCATATTATCAAATAAAAATAAGCAAACTATGGAAAAAGTAAATAAAATCTGTCAAAGTTGCGGAATACCTTTGAATAGAGACCCTGAAAAAGGGGGAACCAATGCCGATGGATCCAAAAGTGCCATCTATTGCAGTTACTGTTACAAAGAGGGAAAATTTATCTATACAGGGACGGATGTCAAAGAATTTCAGGAACTTTGCCGAAAGATGATGATAGAAGGGGGACACAACAAATTTTCGGCTTGGCTGTTCTCCCGCAGAATGAGTAGGCTCAACAGATGGAAAAAAAATAAAAGTAAAATCCAAAATAAATTTATCAATTCTCTTGATGAGGATAAATATTGTATGAGAACATTGAAAATAGCCGTTCTTTCGGGCGACGGAATCGGTCCGGAAATAGTGAAACAGGCTTTGGAAGTAACCAAAGCAGTATGTAACAAATTTGGTCATCAATTAGAGCACAAAGAAGCCATTGTAGGCGCTTGCGCCATCGACACAGTGGGAGATCCTTACCCGCGTGAAACACACGAACTCTGTATGCAATCCGATGCAGTACTTTTTGGAGCCATTGGCGACCCTAAGTTCGATAACAATCCGGGAGCAAAGGTTCGCCCTGAGCAAGGATTGCTGAAGATGCGCAAAGATTTGGGGCTATATGCCAATATCCGTCCCGTATCCACATTCTCCCAATTGCTGCATAAGTCCCCTTTGCGAGCCGAATTGGTGGAGGGAACCGATTTTATGTGCATTCGAGAACTGACAGGCGGAATGTATTTCGGTCGTCCGCAAGGGAGGAGCGAAGATGGAAACACCGCCTACGATACCTGTGTATATACCCGCGAAGAGGTAGAACGGATTCTTCATTTGGCTTACAAATTTGCAGGACAACGCCGCAAAAAAGTAACCATAGTAGATAAAGCCAACGTAATAGCCACTTCCCGTCTGTGGAGGCAAATAGGGCAAGAAATAGCGCTACAATACCCCGATATCGAAACAGAATATATGTTTGTGGACAATGCGGCAATGCGGATTATCCAGTGGCCCAAAAGTTTTGACGTGTTGGTTACCGAAAATTTATTTGGCGATATTTTGACCGATGAAGCCTCCGTGATTACGGGTTCGCTGGGAATGTTGCCCTCCGCCTCTATCGGTTTGCACACCTCGGTGTTTGAACCCATCCATGGCTCTTATCCGCAAGCGGCGGGCAAAAACATAGCCAATCCGCTTGCCACAATTCTTTCAGCCGCTTTGATGTTTGAATATGCTTTTGGAATGATGGAAGAAGGGAAACTCATTCGCAATGCCGTAACCTCCAGTATGGAACACGGAATAGTTACCGAAGATATTGCCGACGGAGCCAAGGCGTATTCTACAAGCGAAGTGGGAGAGTGGATAGTACGTTGGATTGAAAAAAACTAAAAAAACAGACTATTTTGTATCTTTTATAAAAAAATGGAGACTGCCTTGATAAAATCAGAGGCAGTCTCTTTTTTATGGGGAGCTAACGGATGAAAGTTACAAATTTCAATCCCCCTAAGTCCCCTTTTGCCAAAGGGAACTTTAGAAATTTCCCCTTCGCAAAGAGGGATTGAAACAATCTATCCTCCGGAAAAGGGATGAGAGAAATTATATTATTTTGCTGATAATGATAACTTAAAAAAAATAATATGTATGATATCTAATGAATTTTGAGAAGATTAGACCAATTTTAGAACTCATCCTCCCTCTACAAAAACTATGCTGCCACCCAACAATGCGGCAAGAGTGATATATACAAAAAATAGGAGATACTTATTTAGAATAAAAATAAATTTCGAAGATGTAAAATTAATTTAGCATATCTGTATATGTGTTCTTTTTTTTTGATTTTTTAATATTTTTATTTGTTTGTTTGGATTTTCAAAAAAACTGTCTTATGTTTGCAATGGGAATTTTGTAGTTTAATTAGAACACTTTCTTACATGTTATGTGGCGTGCGGTATTAATCCCACCAAAATTCCCTTTCCCCTTTTTTTGATTGTTGTTTCCATTTTAACCCAATCAATCATGAAAAAAAGTTTTAACCGTCGTGATTTTCTGAAATCTTCACTTCAGGGATTAGGAACATTAACCCTACTTACCTCTCCTTTAAGCATATTTGCAAGTAAAACCTTGCCTCAAACATCCAATTCTTTTACTGGCGATCCCAATTTATTGTACAAGCAGGCAAAAGAGTATTTTTACAAAAAAGAATACTCATCTGCTATCGATATTTACCATCAATTAATCACGTATTTTCCGGGGAAAATACAATATTACGATGGATATGCCAAAGTATTGGGTGCGCGGCAAAATTCTCTGGAAGTAACCGAACTATACCGCTCCGGACTTCAAAAGAAACCCAACAATCCTCACTTTAAGCATCGTCTCAGTTTAAGTTTGAGAAATTTATGCACCGGAAACCACAAAGCAGAATTGGATTTTGTAAGCAAATACGGGCAGGATAACCTGATGGCATTATCCGCCACATTGCTTTTGGAAGCGGTTGCCACAAAACCCGTTAAAGGATATATGATGGATTTAAGGGATTTTCCCGTAATTTTAGAAACGACCAACAAACGGCTCTTTTCCAATGATAAACCGGTAATTGTTGTTGAAAACTCATTGATTGAAAATATAAACGATGTTACTTCATCCATTAATATAAATTGGATAGCTGCCAGAAAATCACGGCATCCGCTCCTTGTCAATGAAGACGAAGAAGTGGACAAAATAAACAATAAGACACGACGAAATCTATATACGGAAGAAGAAAAAAAATCCCGTAAAAAGGAGATTAAAAAAGCCAAAAAAGAAAGATGGAAATCAAAATTGACTAAAAATATAGATTTAAATAGAATAAATTTAGTGGATAAATACGGTTTATTAATTCTTACCGATGATATAAAAGACTTGGACACCATCGGTAAATTAAGAAGATATTACCGGAAACAAAAATCTTATGACCGCATTATCAATCTAAATAGAAATATTTATACTTACGATGACTCCAACATCAACGCCTTAGCATTGGCATTTTCTCTTGTGAAATATTCCGGTTCTTCCTCATCACTTTCCGAAGCAAAACAGCTGTTGGACTCCGTTTCTCCTTACGCGTATACACTTCCAGCTCCAAACACAACGACATATTACATTACGTTGTCTAACTATTTTTTGAAAAGTAGCCAACCGGCAAAAGCAAGAAACACATTGCTTGACGGATTGCTCCTTTTTGACGGACGCGGTGGGCTCTCTTACGCTATGATGGAGAAGTACGCTATGAGCTACCTTGACAATGCTCCCCGAAAAGGAATTGCCGTGATGAAAGCGCTGTGTGATAAAAATCATAGAGAGTTGGACGAGCACATAGCCCCTTTTGTAGCTAATTATTTGAACTCTATTTCGGAAAAACCTTTGAGCATTCCCGAACAAATCAAAAGCCTGACTGCTCTGGCAAAATTGCAAAAACAAGCCGGTGTTGAGGGATATTCCAATACGCGGGCTAAAATAGAAACTCTTAAAGCACAATTGGTAACGACTTAAATACATCTTGCCTTTTTGTCTCTTGATTAAATATATATATCTATGAAACGAGTACGGTAAATAAATTCTGACACACACGGAGATGTTTATGTGCGAGTTCCATGTGACAATTAAAAAATAAATTATAAACACATGAAAAAGATATTTTTACTTGTTGCACTGGTTGTCTCTACCTCAATCCATTCATTGACCGGGCAAAACATCCAATTTGACTATGACGCTGCCGGAAACTGCATAGTAAAATACAAAACCGTAGTATTGCCCTCTCACGCAAAGAAAAACGGAAACGATACCGCTCAAATTGCACCACAATCGGAGATTATATCCGAAAGGGAGGTAATTATTTATCCCAACCCCACCAAAGGAGCGCTAAAGATAGAAATCAAAGGAGCGACTCCCGAAACCCCCATTCAATACATATTGACCGATTTAAACGGAAAAACAATCTACAAGATTCAAAGCGCAAATATGTATTATTTGTTTGATATGACTTCTTTTTCTTCCGGTGTTTATTTGCTGAGAGTGATGATAGACGACAAATGGGATACGTGGAAAATCATTAAAGAATAAAAAGTAGCATAAAAAAATAATTTTATGCTTTTCAGACATAACTATCATATAATAAGCCTAATGTCTTAATTTGTATTACTACTTATTATTGAAAAAAGAGAGAAATATAGAAGTCGTTTATCTTAAATAAGCTTTGAAAATGAAACGCTATTGCATCTTCCATATATTGTTGGCAGCACTCTTAGTAATCAATATACAGTCTTTAAAAGCCATCATTCGTCCGGTAATTATTTCGGAAACGTTTTACGATTCTCCGCTGGAAGAAGATGGAGACGCAGCTATTCATCACAACGGTGAGTTTATCGAACTTTTTAATCCTACATCCGAAGCAATCGCATTGGGTAATTGGAAAATACGCGACAATCAGACAGTATATAATTTTCCTGCCAATACTATTATTCCGGAGCGTGGTTTACTTATTGTCGCCTATCAATATCCAAATTCGAACTTTAGATTAAAAGATTTATTCCCTTCGCTTAACACAATCGACCCAAACGAAAGCAGAATTTTATATCAATCCAATATTATTTTATGTAATGATGGCGAAGAAATATCATTATATGATAATAATGGAAAATTGGTAGATAAAATGTCATTTAAGCACAAAGGCAATCTCAAATCTTATTTAACTTGGAATTTGAGTGCTCTCAACGGCTCCTATAAGAAAAAAGGTGCCATTCCACACTTGCTCTCTATACAACGCAACAATATACACTTCACATCCACATCAATTACTCCGTTGGAAACCGACTACCAAACAGCCGATGCCACTCCGCTTCAAACCATTGTGGATATTGCGGATTATCCTACACTAACTACTATCTATGACTATAATGAGATAAATACAGGAAATGAAGTCGGTGCTATGTCCGGCACGGCATCCGTTACTCCGACTGGAGCTTCTACTTATCAAATGCCTATAGAAGTTCCTGCCGGAACCAATGGAATGCAACCGAGTTTGTCCGTGGTTTATAACAGCCAAGGAGGATTTGGAATGTTAGGACAAGGATGGGA
>JBKECI010000073.1:0-1955 GCA_047974405.1 Paludibacteraceae bacterium
AATCGTTTACTGTTTCATATTGGATGAATCAGTCTTCAACTGTTACTACACCACCGCATCACCGAACCAGTATTACTGAAACCTATACATTTGTAGAAGATTTATAATTTTCTCAACATAAGCAATAAAACAAGAGGCTGTTTCAAGAGGGACAGCCTCTTGTTTTATCTTTTTGACAGTTATCAATAATACACAAATAATTTCCCGATATTTTTTGTATAAGTAAAAAAAGCGTTATATTTGCACCCGCTAATTGCAGTATGCGGCTGTGGCGTAATTGGTAGCCGCGCCAGACTTAGGATCTGGTGCCGAGAGGCGTGGGGGTTCGAGTCCCTTCAGCCGCACAAAATAGAATTAAAGGAGCAATAATCATCTGATTATTGCTCTTTTATGATTTATGTATTTCGGTCTAAAAATACAGGGTAATGGTAATTGTTGAAAATGAGCGTATTAACTCAAAAATGTAGGCTGATTTTTGATAGTTTCATTAGCGTTGTTATTCATCTGTATATAAAACGATTATCTGTCTCAAAATGCTGTTGTTGCAGATTTTTAACACTCTGGTTCTTAATTATTTTTTTTACAATGCTCCGATTGTCATCGGTTACAAATTTAATTAAATAATATCCTTCCGTGAGATTGCTTACGTCAATGGTAGTCGCTTGTCCTTTCACAACCTTTACCAAAAGTCCGTTTGTATCCAATATTTCAATTTTGGCAATAATGGCTTTTGAGTCTATTTTTAGGACGTTGTTGGTTGGATTTGGATAAACGGAGATGTCGATTTCGGTCGTAGTGGTCTCAATGCCCGAAGCCGCATTGTCCCATTTCCACAATTCGTAGCCATAGGTTGCATTTGTGCCGATAGCAAAGGTACCGATGGGCGTACTCAACAGATTGTCAAACACGCTGGTAAAATTTGTATTTGCGATTGTATTTGCTCCGTTGTTATATCTGTAAATAGCATGATTATAATAACTGCCCATGTACAAAAAATCGCTGTTGCTTATTGGTTGAATCATATTTACGGAATAATTATAATAACCGGATGTGGTAGCCGTTACTTTGTCTATTTGTGAACCGGTTAGCTTAGCCAGATAGTCCTTATCGGACGAAGAGTAGCTATTGGGCTTGCATCGAAAATAGAGTTCGCCGTTAAATTCCTGAAATCCTCTGCTCATCGAACCGGACAATGTATCTACTTGATTTGTACCCGCAACGGTACCATCTGTTTTTGTTAGGATATGTAATCCCCCAACATATTTATTAAAGTATAACCGATTGTCGAATACGCACATAGATGTATTGAAATTAGCTCCGTATGAAAAGCCGCTTATTTCTAATGTTGTACCTGCGGTTGTACCATCTGTTTTATAAATGCCGGAATATCCGATAAAATAAACGGCATTGTTAAATTCAAAAAATTTCATTTCACTGGCTGCATATCCCCCAAAACCTGAAGCCATACCCGAGCTACAGTCTCCGGTGGGGTTGGTATTAGCTAACATAAATGTTCCTGCCGCCGTGCCATCGCTTACCCAAGGTTCGTAACCATTGGTGGCGTCTTTTGCAAAAAAATAAAGTTTTTCGTTTATTATGGTACCGACATGCTGATTTGGAGAAGATGAAGAGAATCCGGGCAAGCCGGGTACAATATCATTGACCATTTGGGTGCCACCGGTAGTTCCATCGCTTATCCAAAGTTCAAAACCATTTACACCATTGTTACCCACAAAGAAAATTTTAGTGGAACTTGCGGCAAGAATTGTTTTGACTCCGTAATATTTGGTTGTGTCCGTTGGATGGATATCGGCAACCATCGAAGTGCCCGCGCTCGTTCCGTCCGTAACGCACAATTCGTTTCTACGATTGATATAATACAATTTACCTCCCATCGGGACAAACCTGTTCTTTTTAAAGTCCATCGCGGTCATAAACTGCATACCCATATTATA
>JBKECI010000074.1:0-10137 GCA_047974405.1 Paludibacteraceae bacterium
ATAATCAAGTTTTGTTTCAATAGATCTTGGATAGGTTTTTCGCTCGGGCGAAGTTTTTTGTCTTCTGGCTGTTTTCCCCTTTGTTCGATATAGGTTTTCAAATCTTTTTTGCTTAACCTTCCCAAATATCCGGTGCCTTGTATTTGTTCTAATTCTTGATTGGAAACACCACCCTCTTTGGCAAGTTTGGTAACGATTGGAGAATACCAACGTTGCTCCTCCGCAGGAATATTTGTTGGTGTTTCGTCATTATTCTCATTAATAACGGATTGTTGAGGGGCACTTTCGGGCTGAGATACCGGAGTTTGTACTTCTTTTTCTGTTTTTTCGACTTGCACCGGTAACGCTACCGAGTTACTTTCGTCCACAACGGCATTGTCAATATCCATATCTATTATCAACACGGTTTCACCTACATCTACCGTATCTCCTTCCCTATACAGCAATTTAACTATTTTACCTTCTACCGCTGAGGGTACTTCGGCGTTTACTTTGGCGGTAGTAACTTCAAAAAGGATTTGGTCTTCCTTGACAACATCTCCTAACTTGACAGGTAAACTCACAATAGTGCCTTCGGTAATACTTTCGCCGAGTTTAGGCATTTTTACTTCAAAATTTGACATAATGATGATCGGAATTATAATATATTTTGTACAATAAGGAACAATATTTCTATTTAGAATGTTTCTATTTTAAATATTATTAAATTTTCCTCTAAGTATCCATTCTTCATTTTGGTATTTATCATCTTTCAACTTGTTTATCTTTCTTGTCAGATCATTTGGCAAATGGATATGCTTTGTATCGGATGGAGCGATAAAATAGTCTTTTAAAAGTGCTATAAATTTGCTTTGCGTAAAAGAGGGAGGCAAAAAACGGGATATGTTTTCGACAGGGCTTTTGACCGACTTCACATATCTATAGTCTGATTTTTGCAATCCGACTCCTTGCAGCACATTTTCGAGGATATCTAATTTGGAAGAAAAAAGGAGTGTGGCATGGTATATCGATTTATTTCCTCTCACATATTGGGCGCACCCCGAGACTTTACGCTTATCTAAATAAATGGCTTGGCGTTCATTGGTAGTAGCAGATAAATCTATGGAGTGCAGAAAACGTATCAATTGCTGGTTATACTCTTGAAATGACTTTTTCCCGTCTGAACGGATAAAGGAGATATTCACATTTCCCAAATCCTGGAAAACAGCTCCACCTCCTGAGAATCTTCTGACAATCTTGATATTATTTTTATATGCGAAATCCAAATCTATCTCTGCCGATAAAAGTTGATTTTTCCCCACCACCACGCAAGGTTTGTTTTGCCAAATTCGCATGACAGGTTCCGAGAAATGATAAAAAATAAACTCTTCCAATGCCAAATTGAAATAAGGGTCGGTGGAGGTGTCTTCGATAAAATTCATATCGTCAAGCGTTGATTGAATCATTCTAAAATCGTTCTGACGGTTGTGGTATATACCTTTTCAGAGCGTTATCTTCGTGATAAGAAATGGCTGATTATTTTTTAGCTTCCGAACAATTTTACGGAAAGTTTAATGGTATAATGCTTTTGATATGAATTTTGTTTTATCTGCATATATCAACAGATATATTTTTGTTATTGTACTTATTTTTATGGGTTGAAGTTGTTGTTTGGTAAAAAACCTGTTGTTTTACACATAATATCTTATCCCACAAGATATAAAAAAAGGATGCCTTTTGCGAGACATCCTTTTTTCGTTTTTAATCTTATAGAAAACTGATGATATTACGATACTGTTTTTTCGTCGTCTGTTTTATCTTCTTTGTTTTCCTTGTCCTCTTTTTTGGTTTTAGCAGCTTTTTCTTTTGCCGGTTTTTCTTCTATTGGAGTTTCATCCGATTTTTTTTCTGCTTTAGCAGATTTTTCTGTTTTGGCTGTCTTGGCTGCAGCTGTCTTTTTAGCCTCTTTTGCTGCTAATTTTTCGGCAGCTTCTGTTACCATTTGGTCTTTCAAATCAGCTAATGACTGAATGTCTCCAAGTGTAGTCTTTTCGATGATCGGCGTTGAGGTTTCTTCTTTTTTAGAAGATCTTTTGGCTCTTTTGGAAGTGTCTTCCGTATTCTTATCCACACGTTTGGCATCTTCATGGATACGACTGTGAGAAAGAATAATACGTTTGGCATCTTTATTAAACTCAATCACTTTGAATTGAAGTTTTTCGTCTAATTGAGCTTGCGAACCGTCTTCTTTTACTAAGTGTTTGGGGGTAACAAATCCTTCGACACCGTATGGAAGAGCTACAACTGCTCCCTTATCCATCATTTCAACGATTACTCCATCGTGAAGGGTATCTACGGCAAACAGGCTTTCGAACGCATCCCATGGGTTTTCTTCCAACTGCTTGTGTCCCAAGCTTAAGCGACGATTATCCTTATCTATTTCCAACACTTGAACTTCTATATCTTCACTTATTTTGGTAAATTCCGAAGGATGTTTGACTTTTTTGGTCCAAGAAAGGTCTGAGATGTGGATTAGTCCATCTACCCCCTCTTCTATTTCTACAAATACGCCAAAGTTTGTAAAGTTGCGTACTTTGGCTGTATGCTTGCTTCCCACCGGATAGCGTGTCTCTATATTTTCCCAAGGATCTGACTTCAGCTGTTTGATACCCAATGACATTTTGCGTTCGTCGCGGTCTAGGGTAAGTATCACGGAATCAACCTCATCGCCTACTTTCAAAAAGTCTTGAGCAGAACGTAAGTGCTGCGACCAACTCATTTCAGATACGTGTATAAGCCCTTCAACTCCGGGAGCTATTTCGACGAATGCGCCGTAGTCTGCCATTACTACAACTCTTCCTTTTACCTTATCGCCTACTTTTAAGTTGGGATCAAGTGCATCCCAAGGATGCGGAGAAAGTTGTTTCAATCCAAGTGCAATCCGCTTTTTCTCATCATCAAAGTCAAGTATCACTACATTGAGTTTTTGGTCTAATTCTACAACTTCTTTCGGATCTGATACGCGCCCCCAACTCAAGTCTGTGATATGTATTAAGCCATCTACGCCGCCAAGGTCGATAAACACACCGTAAGAGGTAATGTTTTTAACTGTTCCTTCGAGCACTTGCCCTTTTTGCAGTTTACTGATGATTTCTTTCTTCTGCTGCTCTATTTCTTCTTCGATAAGTGCTTTGTGCGAAACTACCACATTTTTGAACTCTTGGTTGATTTTTACCACTTTGAATTCCATTGTTTTGTTTACAAACACATCGTAATCGCGAATGGGTTTCACGTCTATTTGCGATCCGGGAAGGAATGCTTCTATTCCGAATACATCTACAATCATCCCCCCTTTGGTGCGACATTTCACATATCCTTTTACTATCTCTTGCGATTCCAATGCCGCATTTACACGATCCCAACTGCGGGTGGCACGCGCTTGCTTGTGAGACAGGAGCAGTTGCCCTTTTTTATCTTCCTGGCTCTCTATATATACTTCTACTTTATCTCCTACTTTCAAATCGGGATTGTAGCGAAATTCGCTTATAGGAATAATACCGTCAGATTTAAATCCGACATTGATTACTACTTCGCGCTTGTTGAGGGAGGTTACCGTACCTTCTACCACCTCTTTGTCTTTGATAGAATTTAAAGTGTCATCGTAAACTTTTTCGAGTTCAACTCTTGATTTACCTGAAATTACATCTCCTTTTTCGTATGCATCCCAGTCAAAGTCCGCTTGGGGTTTTACATCTTCTTTTATCTCTTTTTTTACGGTAGGAGCTTCTTCTATTACCTCTTCCGCCTCTGTATTGTTTATTTCTACTACAGATTTTACCTCTTTTTGTTCTTCTGTTTGGTCGGCATCAACCGTTGCTACTGTTTCTACAGGTGTTTCGATGTTGTTTTCGGTAGCAGGCTGTGTCTCTTCTACAATTTCCGAAGTATTTTTTACCTCTTCTACCTCTTTTTCGTTCTCTTTCATTTCTGAAAAATGTTGTTTTTTTGTACTAAATTAAATTAGTTGGTTAGACATTATGTTGATTATAAAAAATAGCGTGCAAAGATACGATTTTTTTTGTGTTATTCAAATCGTTAGAGGCTTTTTGTCGAATTTATTTTTTAACGTATAATAGTTAAATTCGGAATGTGCAAAAGTTAAAACTCTTAGCTGTCAAGATTCACAACCACTCGTTACACCCACAATGATAACAAAAACGATATTTACCAAAGAGTAAAGCTATTTGCGTAAAATTTGGATTTTTTACATTTGACTAAAAGTAAGAAGTCATAGGATGGTTTCACAAGTTTACATTTATATGGATACCGGATAAGTATAATGAGAATAATTTGTATGAACTTGCATAGTTTGTTGTTTTTTTAACGATTACTAATCACTTCACATCTCAACTTGTTTGATAATTCTTAACGTGTATTCTCTGAAAGTCGCATAAAAAAAATCAAATACCTTTTCCTTTTATTAAAATTTCAATTGTAAAAATCAATATTTTAAAATCATTAAATAGAGACATGTTCTCCATATACACAATATCGTAGTTAAGTCTTTCAATCATCTTTTCCAGCGTGTCGGAATATCCTATTTTAATAGGTCCCCAAGAGGTAAGACCGGGACGAACTTTATACAACAGACAGTAATAGGGAGCTTCTTCTATTATTTGATCAATAAAGTACTGCCTTTCGGGACGTGGACCCACCAGACTCATATCTCCTTTAATAACATTCCAAAACTGGGGAATTTCGTCTAAACGGAATTTGCGGAGGGTTTTCCCTACAGACGTGATTCTAGCATCATCCGAACTGCTCAGTCTTGGCTTTCCGTTTTCGGAATTGACGTACATCGTACGAAGTTTGAGTATATTGAACTTCTTGCCATGGTAGCCTATTCTTTCCTGCCTGTAAAAAACACCTCCTTTTGAGTCTCTTTTTATGGCTATCCCAAAATAAATCAAGATCGGACTGAGCAAGGCAAGCGCAATTACAGACAGCAAAACGTCTAAAAATCGTTTTACACTCACTCCCCAATCGGACATAGAGGGTTTGCTTACCTGCACCAAAGGATTGATTCCGTACTTATTAATATGTACCCTGCTCCCCGTCAATATTTCGTACAAGCTAGGAGTAAATTTCAACTCCAAGTCGTATGGAAACAGACCGTTGATAATATCCATAATCTTTTCCTCCTTGGCACCATCCAAAGCTATAATAACCTCTTTGACGTCGTAATCGGCAATAATGTCTGCAATGCGGTACAGCGTGCCCACTATCTTCTCTTTTGGAATGGAGTGTTCTCTATTTCCATCCTGCACAAAACCAACTACGGTATGAAATATGGAATTGCGCCTAATGCCGTCAGCTATATTTTGAGCATTTTTCCCGGTGCCTACAACAAGGGTGTTGATAGTTATTTTTTTTTGTTTGAACTTTTGGCGAATATTGAGACTTAAAATCAGGCGGAACAAATAGGTTATGGTAAACAGTAAGCTAAACAAAGCCAGTAAAGAATAATAATAATAGACATACGAGGCTACAATATCATCTATCATCAGCACAAAGAAAATAACGATAGATATAATAAAAGAGGAAATAAGGGTGGTAACAAATTCGGCTATTTTAGACTCTTTAATAGGGTTGATGTAGTAGCCCGATAAATAATAGATAAACAAACAGGCAAGTGGAAAAAGAAATAAACTAGTATAAAAATCGTAGTTGGGAACAAATACTGATATTTTTCCGGATACTTTTGCATCGTTTACCACTATGCGAAATACCATAAAAAGTATCCAGACTATTACAGATGCAACGGTATCGAGCAATACGTATTTTGAAAGCAGTAAACGTTTGTTCATTTTTATTCCCTTATAATTTTTACCGTATTTTCCAAGTCCAGCTTGACGATAGAACTCGGAAGGGTCTGCGTTTTATCGTTTCGACGATAATGCACGATGTAATCTACTCCGTTTTTTATTTCATTTGATATTTCATCAAAAAAAGTGGGAGACTTCTCTCCACTTACATTAGCCGAAGTCGAAACTATCGGCTTTTGAAAACGTTCGCATATTTTTTTTGAAAACTCTTCACAGGTTATCCTTATTCCTATACTGCCATCTTCTCCTACCAAATTTCGAGCCAAATTTCTCCCTTTAGGATAAATGATTGTCAAAGGTTTCGCTGCAAGTTTTATCAACTCCCAAGCCATCGTAGGTATTTTTTCGACGTAAATATCGAGCTTTTCCGGTGAATCTGTCAAAACAAGCATCGACTTGGTTTCTGCACGCTTTTTAATGCGGTAAATTTTTTCGACGGCTGTTTCGTTGGTGGCATCGCATCCGATGCCCCAAACGGTATCAGTCGGGTATAGTATAAGACCTCCGGAGTGTAAAATCTCAATAAGTTTATCTATTTCATCATTCATTTATCTATTTTAACTCTTAACGTATTTAAATGAAAATTATTTTGTATCTTTGGCTTTATTTTTGATGCAAAACTAAGATTTTTATGTGTAAATAGAACTATAAAGAGTATATTTAAACGAAATAAACAATTTCTCCTGTAAAAAACAGAGAAAACATAAAATTTTATCCCTTTATCCTAATAAATAATAATCAGAATTCAATACCTTTGCGATAAAAATGTCAACGAACGATAAAATGCTTATAAAGAAAATCGCTTTTTTATTAATCATTTCTGCACTGTCCATCTCCTGCATCACATCCAAAAAAATTAATTATTTGCAAGAATCTTCGTATCGTATCCCCAAGTACAACGACTCGGTAGGATACGAAGAGTATAAAATTGCGGTTGGCGATAGGTTGTTTATGCGCGTTCTATCTATCGATGTCGAAATGAGTACGTTGTTTAACGGAGGAAGCTCTCTGTCTGGTATGACAATGTCTGGCGGAAGCAATGCCGACTTGTACACCTACTTAGTAAAACAAGACGGCACGATACAACTTCCGGCAGTCGGAAATGTATATGTTTTTGGTCAAACATTGAGGGAGGCAAAAAAAACAATCGAAAATTCGATGGCACCCTATTTTAAAGATAGATTTGCCATAAACCTTAACATTGTCGAACGTTACTTTAGTATTATCGGCACCCAGTCAAATAGTAGATTTCCCATCGTCAAAGAAAAAATGAACATATTTCAGGCTTTGGCAATGGCAGGAGATATTGACACCTACGGAGACAGAAGCAAAATAAAAATAATACGGGTAATTAATGGCACCACACAAATAAAAACATTTGATGTCAGAAGCAAAGATATTATCAACTCCGAATACTATTATATCCAACCCAACGATGTGATTTATATACAGGATGTCAAAGAACGCTTTTTCAGCGTAACATCTTTTGGTTCTGCTCTTGCTACCCTCTTTTCTTCCATCTCATTCGGATTACTTATTTATAATTTAGCCAAACAACCCTCAAAATAGAGATAATGAAACTATTTAAAAAAAGAATATCGAACAAAATTATATATTTTTGCATATTAGGAGGTTTGTTACTTACGGTAAACTCTTGCTACACTCCGCGTGATACCGTTTTGTTACAAGAGAGCAAATCGCTCCCGAAATACGAAACGCAACATTTCAGCGACTATCTGATACAGCCCAACGATGAATTAGTATTCCGACTACTATCGCAGGATAAAGATTTTTCAAAACTGATAGGCGCCAATTTAAGTTCGGGAGTTTCCTCTTCAAGCGGAATGATATCTTACAGAGTTTACCCCGACAGCACCGTTGATATACCTTTTGTGGATAGAGTAAAGGTTGCCGGAATGACATTGGATGAAGCTAGCGAAGAAATAAAGTTGAAATTTAGAGAAGTGGTACCCGATGCCGAAATAAAACTTACATTATTCAACAAAACTTATACGGTAATAGGCGATGCCGGCACCGGAATGTTTCCTGTTTACAAGGAGAAACTGACAATTTATCAAGCGCTGGCGCAAGCTGGCGAAATACAATTAAGTGGAGACAGAAAACATATAAAAATCATTCGGGAAATCAATTCCAAACCCGAAATTTTGGAATTTGATATCCGCCCCAAATCTATCATCGATTCAAAATATTACTACATTTATCCCAACGACATTATTTATATACAACGAAACCCCTCAAGTTTCTATAAAACAAATAATTATAGTGCTCTCTTAGGACTGATAACCTCATCGCTATCGTTATTAGTTTCTGTTTTCTATCTCAGCAAAAATAATTAAACACAATTATCACACACCGCACACATGGAAGAAAATCAATACAACAGCGACCGGCAATTCAACGAAGAAGAAGAATCTGGATTTGACATTATGGAGTGGCTGCTCCTCTTTTTACACTATTGGTATTTATTTGTTATTTTCATAGGTCTGGCTTTGGGGGTAGCATATCTAAAAAACCGCTCTTGGATTGCAAGTTACAGAACGGTGAGTACCTTGATGATTGAAGAGTCTTCAAGATATTCATCCGGCTCTCAAGTGCTGATGCAAGGTTTTGGCGTACAGTCCGGCTTTAGAAACTTAGACAATCAAATTTATATTCTAAAATCATACGACTTTATCAGCAGGGTAGTCGACAGCCTCCCTTCGTTTAACATCGATTACATATCGCAAGGAAGATTCAAAATAAGAAACAGGTATTCGGACAGTCCGATAGCCATTAAAGCAGACTATATCTCGCCCAACGCTTACGGTATTTTATTTAAAGTACACGTCAATGAAGATGAATCATTTGTCATTACAGACGACAATAAGTTGGGCATAAACATAAAAGGAAGGCTGAATCAACCCCTGCAAAACAATCTTTTTTTCCTTACAATTTTTCCAACCCAAAAAACCAACCAAAAGTACGATATGTACTTTGTTTTCCGTTCCAAAGAATCACTCACATCCGAGTTTTTATCAAAATTAGACGTAAATTATCTCTCCGATGGAGCCTCTGTACTTGCTACTTCACTGATAAGCGAAACCCCACAGCGAGATATCGACTTTTTAGATAAACTGTCGGAGATATTTTTGGCTGAAAATTTGGAACGCAAAAACGACGCAGCAAATAAGACAATGCAGTTTATCGACGAACAGTTGGGTGATGTGAAAAAATCGCTGGAAGCCTCCGAAGGCGCTATGACCGAATTTCGACAATCTAACCAAATTATGGATATGTCGAGTCATTCGAGCGAAATTTTGGGCAAAGCAACCCGTTATGACGAAAAGCAAAACGAATTTAGGTTAAAAGAGACCTATTTTAATTATCTTACCAATTACATCAATACTGGGATCTCCAGCGGTTCGGCAGTAGTTCCGTCTAGCTTGGGAGTGAATGAACCAATGCTGATGACTCTTGTGCAGCAATTCAACGAGACACTTCGGCTTAGAGACGAGATTACAGAAAAAAATCCGTTGTATTCGAAATACAACAGAGAGATTGAAAATATCAAAAACTCCATTAAAGAGGTGGTAAAAAATGTGAGAGCCACTATGGCGTTAGAAAAAAATGACTTGGACAAAAAATTTTCAACTGTAAAAAAAGAAATTACCGTGCTCCCACAGAAAGAGATGGAAATGATCGGACTTGAGAGAAAATATAGGATAGACGACAATTACTATACATTTTTTCTTCAAAAACGTGCCGAAGCTGCCATTCAAAAGGCCTCGAATAGCCCCGATAACAATGTTCTCGATATGGCGAGAGAAATCGGGATAACCAACGGAGATGTAAAATCCAAAACATATATGATTTTTGGTGCCATTGGATTTTTAATACCTCTGTTGATACTGGTACTTTCCGAGTTGCTTAACAACACCATCAGAAGTGCCAAAGATGTGGAAAAAAACAGTTCGTTCTCGCTCATAGGGGCTATAAGACATACGCAAAACAAAGATCCGCTCCTTGCCGCACACCGCCCCCGCTCCTCTTTCACAGAAATGTTTCGGGTAATAAGAACGCGGTTAGAATTTATCGTACAACGAAAAAATAATATTGCCATATTGGTAACTTCAACCGAGTCGGGAGATGGCAAAACATATTTCTGCACCAATTTGGCGTCTGTTTACGGTATGTCGGGAGCCAAAACAATTTTGGTTGATATGGACATACGGAAGCCGAGTATTCAAGAGCGTCTCTCAATGATCGAGAAACA
>JBKECI010000004.1:0-1634 GCA_047974405.1 Paludibacteraceae bacterium
CTTGCCGCACACCGCCCCCGCTCCTCTTTCACAGAAATGTTTCGGGTAATAAGAACGCGGTTAGAATTTATCGTACAACGAAAAAATAATATTGCCATATTGGTAACTTCAACCGAGTCGGGAGATGGCAAAACATATTTCTGCACCAATTTGGCGTCTGTTTACGGTATGTCGGGAGCCAAAACAATTTTGGTTGATATGGACATACGGAAGCCGAGTATTCAAGAGCGTCTCTCAATGATCGAGAAACAGGGTATTACAGACTATTTGATCGGTGAAGCTCCTTTAGAAGATTTGATTCTGAAAAAAGACAATCTCAACTTCGACCTACTTTTGGGAGGAACCATTCCGCCAAATCCGGGAGAGCTTATTCGCTCTGATAAATTAAAAGAAATGTTTATCCGCCTTAGAGAAATGTACGACTTCATTATTGTAGATACCAGCCCTATCGGCTTGGTTGCAGACGCTTACTCGCTTGCCCCCATAATGGATGTCAATCTGTTTGTTGTCAGAAGCGAGAAAACCAACAAATCGTTTTTCAAGAAATTAAACTTACAATTAAAGACAGATAATGTAAAAAACATATATCTGATAATGAATGATATAAACGCAGATAAAGGTACTTATTATTATAGAAAAAACAGTAATTACGGGTACGGATATGGATATGGATATGGATATGGATATACACAGTCAAAAAAAAGAAAAGAACATCAAAAAAACACACACTATTACGACAACGATGAAGAGATTTAAATATTGATTGCCTACTTTAGTTTATTGATACCAACAATTAAACGAGACTCGTTCAATATGTAAATTTAATATTTACATATATTATCGATTCTCGTTTTTATTGCATATTTTGAACTCAATACGATAAGTTTTAATTTAAAACATACAATGGAAATACAAATTTAACGTTAGAATTTTGATATTGATGAATTATTATCATATAATACCACCAAAAAAATAATATTTAATTTTTACATCCGAATGCAAAAAAAAATACTACCCATAGTTATTTTTCTAATTTTGTCGCTTAATATAACTATGGGCGGACAAACACAAAAAATACGCGTTTACGGATATGTAATTGATGAAAATAACAGAGGAATAGAAAATGTCAATGTCCATTTCGATGGAATGAATATTGGCGGAAAAACCAATCACAACGGATACTACGATTTATCAGCGGTAATCAAAGATTCTGCAACCATCATTTTCTCACATTTAGGATACGAAAGCATACAGCATACTATACTATCTAACAAAGTAGTAAAACAAATAACAGTCATTTTACCCACTATTGCCAAAGAGTTAAAAGGGGTAGAAATAAACTCTGTCCGCCGTCAGACATCGACTATGCAAGCCCTTGATCCCGAAAGAATACGCCTCTCTCCCAATGCCAGCGGTAACTTTGAATCAATGCTTATCTCCTTCACAGGCGTTAATATGAATAATGAACTCAGTTCGCAGTACAATGTGAGAGGAGGCAGTTTTGACGAAAACATTGTTTACGTAAACGGTACAGAAATTTACAAACCCCTTTTGATACGAGCCGGACAGCAGGAAGGTCTCAGCTTTATCAACACTGATATGGTAGGAAGCGTAAGTTTTTCGGCAGGAGGATA
>JBKECI010000075.1:0-5989 GCA_047974405.1 Paludibacteraceae bacterium
TCATCCAGATTGCAGTTCAAATCGAGTACCCGATAGATGGCACTGATAAAGTGACGCATATAGTCGTGCGTATGGAAGCCGATAAGGTCGGCACCGAGTAGCCCTTCCAATACTTCTTCCCGTTCGGGTAAAACTCTGAAAAGTTCATAAGACGGGAACGGAATGTGGTGGAAATACCCGATGTTGGTTTTCGGTTTATTGTCGCGTATCATCTTGGGCAAAAGCATCAGTTGATAGTCTTGTATCCAAATAATGTCGTCGTTTTCAATGAAAGGGAGTGATTCTTGGCAAAATAATTGGTTCACTTGCCGATAGGCTTCCCAATATTCCGTCTTGTATTCAATAAATGAAAAGAAATAATGACAAAGGGGCCAAATGGTACTATTGCTATACCCTTCATAATAGTTTTCGATTTGATCGGCGGAGAGGAAAACCGGATGATAATTTAACTCGTGTAGTTTTGTTGTAATCTCTTCTTTTTCTGAGTCATCATCCGTGTGGATTCCGGGCCAACCAATCCAAAATTTTTCAGCTTTTGTTTCCAACGAACCAAGTCCGGTTGCCAGTCCGCCTTCACTACGCTTTGCATTAAATTTACCATTTTCAACTTCAATTTTTACGGGAAGCCTATTGGCTATAATAATAATTTTCATTTTTTTCGTGATTTTTAATTCTATTCAAATATAACATAATTTGAAATTGAAATATCATTATTTAACATATTTTTACAGTCAGATGGGTATTTATCCAATTTTGAGTGAATTTGAAAACCGTTTTTTACTACGCATTAATCCGAAGTCTCAATTTTTCAGTTTTTCCTGTATCTTTGTATCGTGAACCAAGCGCGTACATATCAACTTACCGATTTTCTACCCACTACGGCCAAAGAACTCAAACTTCGGGGTTGGGATGAAGTGGACGTAGTGCTTTTCAGTGGTGATGCCTATGTCGATCATCCGTCTTTTGGCGCGGCGGTAATAGGACGACTAATGGAGAAACTAGGACTGAAAGTTGCCATCGTTCCACAACCCAACTGGCAGGATGATTTACGCGATTTTAAGAAATTTGGTAGTCCCAAACTTTTCTTTGCTGTTACTGCAGGAAACATGGACAGTATGGTCAATCACTATACTGCCAACAAACGACTGCGCTCGGATGACGCATATACTGCCGGTGCAGAAGCCCACAAACGCCCCGACTATACAACGATAACTTACTCGAATATTCTCAAAAAACTCTATCCCGATGTACCCATAGTGATTGGTGGTATAGAAGCATCGCTCAGGCGGGTTACACACTACGATTACTGGAGTGATAAACTGATGCCGAGTATTTTGGTAGATAGCAAAGCCGATTTATTGGTCTATGGAATGGGTGAGAAACCGTTGAAAGCGGTGATAGAACAGCTTCAAAACGGTAAAAAAATAGCTGAAATAACCGATGTGCCACAGACGTCTTTTATCGCTAAAAGAATTCCGGCAAACGAAATAAAGACGATTGAGTTAGTTTCGCACGAAGAATGCTTGAAAGATAAAAAGCTGTACGCTTCCAATTTCCGTTACGTGGAAGAAGAAAGCAACCGGATGTCGGGTGCGCGATTGGTGCAAAGGGTAGGAGATAAGTACGTCATAATAAATCCATTGTTTCCGCCATGGACACCCGAAGAACTCGATGAAACTTATCGTTTGCCATTCACGCGTCAGCCCCATCCCAAGTATAAAGGGAAACATATTCCGGCTTACGAAATGATTAAATTTTCGGTCAATCTGCATCGCGGTTGCTTTGGCGGTTGCGCGTTTTGTACCATCTCTGCCCATCAAGGCAAGTTTATCGTTTCGCGAAGTAAGCAGTCTATTTTGGATGAAGTAAAGGAAATCACTCAATCGCCGGATTTCAAAGGAAACCTGAGCGATTTGGGTGGTCCGTCTGCCAATATGTACGCGATGCAAGGCAAGGATTTAAGTATTTGCGAAAAATGCAAACGCCCATCTTGCATTCATCCGAAAATTTGTAAAAATCTGAATATCAATCACAATTCACTTACCGATATTTACCGTTCGGTGGATAAATTACCCGGTGTTAAACGCTCGTTTATCGGCAGTGGTGTTCGGTACGATATGCTATTGGCAGAAACGAAAGATGAAACTACTGCGTTAAGTCAGCGTGAATATATGAAAGAGCTGATTAGCAAACACGTTTCCGGACGGTTAAAAGTCGCTCCGGAACATACATCTGATCGCGTATTGAACCTGATGAGAAAACCAACCTTTAACTATTTCTATCAATTCAAGCAAACATTTGAACGAATAAACCGCGAGACCGGACTGAACCAGCAACTGATTCCATACTTCATCTCAAGCCATCCGGCTTGCCACAACGAAGATATGGCGGAACTTGCCGAAATAACCAAAAAATTGAATTTTCACTTGGAGCAAGTACAGGATTTTACTCCCACACCCATGACTTTGGCTACGGAAATATACTACTCCGGCTACAATCCTTACACGCTCGAACCCGTGTTTACGGCAAAGACCAAACAAGAAAAATTAGCGCAAAGACAGTATTTCTTTTGGTATAAAAACGAAGATAAGAAGTCAAGTCGGGGCAGTCGGCGTAAGAGAAAAAGTATTACAAATAAATAAGCTATAGTCTTGATGTGATGATTATGCGAAAAAAGATGGTAATTTTTTTTTTGAGTAATGTTATGTTAAAAACAGGATACGACTATTGATAAAAATACTATCTTTGTAAAAATTGAGAGAACATGGCTAAGAAGGAGCAAAACACAATAATAGACTATATATCAGGAGTTGAAGTTGCCGCAACCCCCGAAGAAGTTGAAGCTGTTCAAGTGTTTTCTAAGCAATTGGTTGAAGATTACGGCTACCCCAAAACAGCTATTCAAACCCGACCGCAACATCGTGTCAAAGTTCGCCCGTCCGACACCAAAAAAGAATATCCGGTTGATATTGCCGTATTTTCCGGATCGCAGAAAATGGAAGAAACTCTGTATATTGTGGTCGAATGCAAAAAAAAGAACCGTAAAGACGGTAGATCGCAACTCGAAAACTATTTAACACTTTCTTCTGCCTATCTTGGCGTATGGTTTAATGGTGAAGAACGATTTTTTATTCGCAAATTTGTTAAACCAAACGGCGAAATCTATTTTGAAGAAATACCCAATATCCCAAGATACAAGCAACGAATTGAAGATATAGGACAGTTCAAACGTTCTGATTTACAAGCTACACACAACTTAAAAGCCATATTTAAATCTATTCGTAACCACTTGGCAGCCAATACGGTTGGAGCAACTCGAGATGAAGTGCTCGCCCAACAACTCATCAATATTATCTTTTGCAAGATTTATGACGAAAAATATACCGCACCCGATGAAATTGTAAGATTTCGTGCCGGAATTGATGAAAAACCAAAAGATGTAGAAAAACGAATTTTGGATTTATTTAAAGAAGTTAGAACCAATTTGCCGGAAGTAATCGACAGTGAAGATAAAATTACGTTGGATACCAAATCGCTGTTATTTATCGTGGGCGAATTGCAAAATTACTCTTTGATGGAAAGCGAGCGGGACGTAGTAGCCGACGCTTTCGAGACTTTCATCGGACACGCTTTGAAAGGTGGTTTAGGGCAGTTTTTTACACCGCGCAATGTTGTAAAAATGATTGTTGATATTTTGCAACCAACCGAAAACGACAGAATAATCGACCCGGCTTGTGGTAGTGGCGGTTTCTTAATCGAGTCGTTAAAGTCGGTTTGGGACAAAATCAATCAAAAATACGCTAAGTTAGGCTGGAACGATGTTGAAATCAGTAAAAGAAAAATAGAGGTAGCTACAAAAAATTTCAGAGGAATCGACAAAGATTATTTCCTATCAAAAGTAGCCAAGGCGTATATGAATTTGGTGGGCGATGGTACAACCGGTATTTTCTGTGAAGACAGTTTGGAAAACCCGAAAAATTGGCGTTCAGAAGCTAAAACAAAAATAGACTTGGGAACTTTTGACGTACTACTTACCAACCCGCCTTTTGGTTCGACCATCAAAGTGGAGGGCGAAGAGAAACTGCGGCAATTTGACTTGGCTTACCAATGGAAAAGAGACAAAGCAAATAATGATAAGTTTGAGAAAGGAAACATTAAAGCCAAAGAATCGCCCCAGATTTTATTTATCGAACGCTGCCTACAACTATTGAAAACGGGAGGAAAAATGGCTATCGTACTACCCGACGGCGTTTTTGGAAACGAAACGGAAAGTTACGTGCGAAACTGGATATTGCGAAATGCCAAAATCATTGCAATCATTGACATCCCGCTGGAAACCTTCTTGCCGCACACGGGTACTAAAACTTCTGTTTTAATACTTCAAAAAGTTGAAAAAATAACTGAAAATTATCCCGTATTCTTATCAATCGCTGAATATTGCGGACACGACAGACGAGGCAAGGAAATAGATAAAGACGATATTCGCGAAGTAGCAACCTATTTTAACGAATGGAAAGTCACCAATAAAATAGATTGGTAATGGCAGTGGACGTGTTACATATAAATTTCAACGATATTCAAGATGAACAGTATCAACGATTTGACGCGAAGTACTACGTTGTGGATGATTTTTTTAGTCGGTTGAGCAAAAAACAAGAAATTAAAATATCAACCCTTGCCGAATTAAAAGAAAAAATTGTAAGTGGCAGTTATATTGACACATACACGTCGAAAGAACAGGGAATACCCTACTTGAGAGTTGGCGACATAAAACCGTTTTCATTTAAGGAAAACGAAGATGATTTTGTTTACGTAAGTCCTGAAGTCGATGAAAAGATTAAAATCAAAGAAAACGATATTTTGATTGCCCGTACACAAGCAACGATTGACAAATTGGGAACGGCAAGCATAGCGGATGAGTACAATGCCAATTGGGCAACAAGCCAACACACAACAAGGATACGAGTTGACGAGACTAAGATTTCGCCTTTCTATATGTTGGCTTATCTCAATTCAAAATTTTTCAAAGTTCAAACAGCTTTAGCGAGCCACGGTTCAACGCGAGTAGAATTTACCCATTCGCAACTCAATAAAGTCCGGGTGTTTATTCCCGAAATCAAACTGTACAGTCGAATAATCGAACAAGTAAAAACGGTTATTGCCTACAATCGTCAAGCAAATAAATTAATCGAACAAGCCAAGAAGATATTTAAACAAACTATTTTCTTGAAAAATACCAATGCCAATCAACCTTATTTTGAAACGGATTTATCGTCATTGAAAGCGTTTGACATTTGGAACGCTACCTGTCACTTACCTTTTTTTGCTGACAATGAAAAAGAGTTGAAAACAAAATCTCAAACCGTTCAATTGGGTGAAATTACCAACATTAAAAAAGGAAATGAAGTTGGCAGTAATAATTACGATGTTTACATAAACAAAACCGATACCGACTACGCCTTTATACGTACCTCCGACATTGTAAACCACGAAATAGATTTATTTCCCGATTATTTTGTCTCCGAGAATATTTATAATACTGTGAATCAGAATTTAAAAGAAGGAGATATTCTTTTTACCAAAGACGGAAAAATAGGACAAACCGCGATTGTAACCCAAGCAGACAAAGCGATAATTGCTTCAGGAATAGCGAAAATCAGGATTACAAAGAACGACTTTCATATTACGCCCGAATACTTGTTTACGGTTCTTTCATTAAAAGAAACCGGATACAACCCTGCCATTCGCCGAACCGTGATTGGCGCTACCATACCCCACTTGCGAGAAGAACGACTGAAGCAAATTTTAATCCCGATACTTGATAAAAAAACGATAGACGAAATAACAGAAAAATTAAAAATGGCTTTCGAGTTGAAAACCAAGACTAAAGGGCTTATAATCTCTGTGTTAGACGATTTAAACGATGAGTACTTGAAATATCGCTAAAGAAAAGACATGAAAGATGTCGAAAGCTCAATAAAATAAAAAA
>JBKECI010000076.1:0-55568 GCA_047974405.1 Paludibacteraceae bacterium
CAGAACAAAACGCCGATGTAAGTGTACAAGTAGAAGTAGAAGGTATTAGAGGAAAAAGTTATGAAGTGGAAATCCTCACAAAAATATTTTCTCCAGATGGAAAACAAGTGGGAGAAGCAAAAATAGCCGCTCCGCAACGCTCTAAAAAAAGTAGCGATGAAGTGCTTTTACCAACAATAAATGTTACCGCTCCGCAACTATGGTCGTGTAAAACACCCAGTCTTTACTCAGCACAAATCATTTTGACGTTGGATGGAAAAAAAGTGGACGAAGTAATGCAGAAATTTGGAATCCGTACAATCGAATTTTCCAAAGAATTTGGTTTTAAACTCAACGGGAAAAAAGTTTTCCTGAAAGGAATAGCCAACCACCACGATATGGGAGCCGTTGGCGCAGCCGCCTTTGAAACCTCCATTGCAAGACAGTTTGATATGTTAAAATCATTCGGTTTCAATCACGTGCGCACCTCGCACAATCCCTATTCAGAAGCATTTTTGCGTTTGGCCGACGAAAAAGGAATTTTAGTCGTGGACGAGTTGTACGATAAATGGAGCAATAAAGACTACTGGGCAGGACGTGAACCTTGGACAGATATTTGGTATGAAAATATGATTGAATGGATAAAACGAGACCGCAATCATCCTTCCGTTATCTTGTGGAGCTTTGGTAATGAGTTACAAATGAGAGAAGACTTAGCTGGTTTTCCTACAAACGACTGGGGAGTAACCACTTACAAAATACTTAAGGTGCTTGCAGAACGTTACGACCCCACACGTAAAACTACTGTGGCGATGTTTCCTGCCCGTGCGGGGGCAATAGGAAAAACCGATCCCGATTTTAATGTGAAAATTTATCCGCCCGAATTAGCAACTGTAACCGACATTGCGAGTTTTAACTACCGATGGATGAACTATCCCGACTATCTGAAATATGCACCAAATATGATTGTATATCAAAGCGAAGCTACCACCAATGAATTGGCTGCACCATTTTTCGGGATGGACAGGGAAAAGATGGTGGGACTTGCCTATTGGGGCGCTATTGAATACTGGGGCGAATCGCACGGATGGCCCCGCAAAGGATGGAATTATTCCTTTTTTGACCACACACTTCGTCCTTACCCCCAAGCCTATTTGATAAAAAGCATCTATTCAAACAAGCCTGTTGTACATATCGGTATTGTAGATAAAGCCTCCGAAAGTATGGAATGGAACGCTCAAACCATCGGTACCATCAATGTCTCAGACCATTGGAACAGAGAGAAAGGTAAAAAATACAATCTGTTTACATTTACTAATGCCGATGAGGTGGAGTTGTTTGTCAACGGCAAATCACTCGGCGTAAAAAAAAATAACTCTAACGATGTTAATATTAAAAATAAAATTTCGTGGGATAATGTCGTTTTCGAACCAGGGAAAATCACTGCCGTTGCACGTACCAACGGCAAAGAAACGACACGCCACCAAATAGAAACTACCGATAAAGCGACAAAATTAGCCATAGAACTCGAGAACAACGATTTTGAAGCCAATGGTATGGATTTGCAATACGTAAAAGTATATGCGGTGGATGGCAAAGGACGTATTGTACCCAACGTGCAGAAGGAGGTAAAATTTGAAATATCAGGTGCGGCAAAGCTTATAGCTGTAGATAACGGAGACCACAGCAGCGATGAACTTTTTGATGGCAACAGACGGCAACTCCACAATGGATTTGCAATGGCAATTCTCCGTGCAGAGAAAACGGCAGGACAAATAAAAATCAGAGTGTCGGCACAAGGACTGAAAAGCACCGAAAAAGTGTTTTCAGTAAAATAAATCAAATATTTGTAACTCCGATAATATCTAACAAATTTGCCGGAGATTGTAACTTAACAACCAACAAAACAATGAAAACTTTTTCTCTCATATTTATATTTCTAATCCTATTTTTTCCCTTCGTTTTTGCGCAATATGAAGAAAGCGCACAACAGCAAAACATCTCTGGCATTCGGTTTGACGATGGAAAAAAGCTTGTCTTTGAAAATAATCTATTAAAAATATCCGTAGCAAAGTTCAAAGACAATAAATCCTGTGCCATAAGCTATACGTTTGACGATGGCTTAAAAGAGCATTACACGCTCGTAGCTCCCGAATTGGAAAAACGAGGTTTTAGAGGTACCTTTTGGATAAACGGAAACACTATAAACCGAAACGAACCTACGATAACCGACACGACCCGAATGACTTGGGCTGAATTAAAAGAACTCGCAAAGCGTGGCGAAGAAATCTCAAATCATGGTTGGGCACACAAAAAACTCACCCAACTTTCGGTTGCAGAAATGCGGATTGAAATAGAAAGAAACGACAGTATCATATTGGTAAAAACCGGAATACAACCACTCACATATTGCTATGCAAACAATGCAAAAAACGATACGGTGGTAAAAATTGCATCGGAAAACAGAGTGGGAACACGTACCTTTCAACGTTCGATAGGCTCTAAATCGACACCCGAAGATTTGGAAAAATGGGTAGAGAAACTGATTGCAAACAGAGATTGGGGAGTGGGCATGACACACGGAATAAATTACGGTTACGATGCATTTAGGCATCCTCAAATCCTTTGGAACCATTTGGATATGGTAAAAACGATGGAAAATAAAATCTGGGTGGGAACTTTTAAGGCTGTCTCAGCATACACAAAAGAGGCTGAAAATACAACATTCACAGTAGTCTCAAAGAAAAAAAAATACACTCTTACACCCAATATGTCTTTAGACAAAAATCTGTTTACAGAGCCCTTAACAATGATTCTAGACCTATATCAAAAACGGAACATAACGATAACACAGAACGGAAAAAAAATCTCTCCTCAAAAAATATCAACCAATCAAATAATATTCAATCTTGACCCTAACGGAAAGCCCGTTACGATTACCTTAGATTAAAGTAACCCAACAACTCTTCTGCAGCAGAAAAGAGAGCTCTTTTCGATTTTATTTTACTTGTTCTATTTCCTTGCCAGCAAATAGGTCATTATCTTTTTAAGATTTTCAAGGATAAATGCTACCAAAAGAGCTATACTTACTCCAATCAATATACTGGAAATGGTATATTTAATTCTATTATTAATCGGAAGAGGGTTTACTTTGAGTCCGGAAGGGAACGCCACCGGTTGTTTATAATCTATCAGTCTTTTTTGACTGTACGATTTTATATCTGTCAGTTGAATCAAATCTTTATAAAAAAGTTGCTTTTCTTGCTCGCCAACAATAAGTTTATCGTTTTCAAAATTAATTTTGCTGTTAGGATCTTTGAAGTAAGAGACTTTAGCCAAGCTGTCAATACGCATCATTTCGCGATCGCACAAGTCTATCCTGCTTTGCAAATAGGCTTTGGCGTATTCATACTCTCTTTTTATCATCGGGTTGCTGTTGAAATATTGAAGTATGGCAGTTTCCACCATTTTTACGTGCGATATGTTTCTCATCTTTATTCGCAGATAAAACCGGTCTTGCATAATCAAATTCAACGTGTCGGTCAAAGAATGGTTTTTCTTAAAATCTATCAAGTCTTGTGTCTCGTCTTTTAGGTAATCAATAACATTAAAGTTTTCGATAAGCACAATGCTATTTGCAATACTGTCGGGGATGCCGAGTTTTGCTCCCAAAGACAACTCTTTTTCCTTGACCAGAGAGTTTTGCAGTTGTCCGCACACCTCCTTTGCCGTAGGCAGTTCACAACCATAAAAGAGCGCCATAGCCTCCGCCTTGTATATTCTGGCAGATGGTCTGGAAAGATACAACCCTACAACTAACGACAGCAGAATGATAGCAAAAGAAACCATCCAATACTTAAAAAACAATTGAGAAAGGAAACCGAGAAAAAGGAATGCCTTTTTGAGGATCCTCATTATCCATTCAAAAAATATATTAATCAATTGGAGAAGATTAATCTCTTTTGTCTCTTTGTCTTTCATAACTTATCTTGATACTTTGATTTATAGTCTTTTAAATTTTATTATTCATTATTCTGCTCTTCCTCTCCGTCCATCCCAACATTATCATCTTCATCCCACTCCTTTTCTGGTTTTTGAGGTCCCTTGTTTCTGAAAAATATTGCTAACAAAGCGCCAGTAATCCCTCCTGCGAGATGCCCTTCCCATGATACAGGGTCGTTTTTTATCCAAGGAACAAGGTGCCAAACATTATTTCCATACAAAAATACAACAATTAATGAAATTGCAATTAAAGGAACGTACTTTCTGATGACCCCGCTAAAAAAAAGAAAGAATGAAAGAGCAAACACTACTCCGCTCGCCCCTATATGATAACTCTCTCTGCCAACAATCCATAAAATGATTCCGCTGAAAATAACCGAAAGCACCAATGTTAAGCTTGCAATCGAATTATAAAAATAATACAAACAAGTACTTAATGTTAAAAAAGCAATTAAATTATTCAGTAAGTGTTGAATGTCCGCATGGATAAAGGGAACAAAAAAAATATGAAAAATACCATCGATACTTCCCGGCTCAATTCCAAACTTTGCAAAGTTTAATCCCATCGCTCTTTCAAAAACAAAAGAAAGAACCATTAAAAAAGAGATTAACATAGGAAAAAACAGGGCGTAATATAACTTCTTCTTATCTTTGATTTTGCTATCTGTAGAAAACATTACAATGTAACAATTAATTCGATAACACAAAAATAATAATTTATCTCGTTTTCTAAAAATGTCCCATATTTATAGAGAAAAAATACAAAAAACAGGGTTGCATAAAAATAATTCAAACGTTTGCAATATTTTTATGTTTTTTTTTTGTTTATAGATGATTTTATTTTAACTTTGTCAAATACCATAACAATTCAATACCACTGAAAATGAGCTACCTAAATTTTGATAAAACCCTGTTGGCAAATCTCGAGAAATCCCTCTCAAAAGAGATGATTCGTACCAACAGGGCCGGTACGTATAATTTTACGACACTTGTCGATTGCAACACCCGCAAATACCACGGGCAATTGGTAATGCCGCTACCCGAAATAGACAACAGCAATCATGTGTTGCTATCCTCCTTGGACGAAACGGTGATACAACATGGAGCCGAATTTAACCTCGGGCTTCACAAGTACGAAGGGAATAATTTCAGCCCTAACGGGCACAAATACATCCGGCAATTCGATTGCGAGTTTATCTCCCGTACCATCTACAGGGTAGGTGGAGTCATTATTTCCAAAGAGAGAATGCTTGTTTCTTTCGAACCCCGCATACTCATCAAATACACTTTGATGGAAGCGCATTCACCCACTACGCTTCAATTTAGACCTTTTTTGGCTTTTAGGAGTGTGAATGAACTTACAGTTCAAAATAATACCGCAAACACCTCTTACGAAGAGTTGCAAAATGGCATCAATATGGGACTTTATGCCGGATATCCCAAACTGCATATGCAATTCTCAAAAAAAAACACATACACCCACCAACCCGATTGGTACAAAGGCATAGAATATTACAAAGAACAAGAGAGAGGATACGGCTACAAAGAAGACCTGCTTGTTCCCGGATATTTTGAAATGCCTGTCAAAAAAGGAGAAAGTATTATTTTTTCAGCAGGTATTACCGATATTTCTCCCCGAAGCCTACACGCACTGTGGGACAAAGAATTAACTAAGAGAAATCCGAGAGCCAATATGTATGCCTGCCTGAAAAACTCGGCTCAGCAATTCTACAAAAGAGATAAGAACGATAAAACACACATCATCTCTGGCTATCCGTGGTTTGGAGCAAGAGCAAGAGACGAATTTATTTCACTTGTACCCGCTACGCTGCTCATTGACAGACCCGACTATTTTGACTTGATAACCAACACTGCCATTCCCGAAATAGAAAAGATGCTTGCCGGAGAGGTAACAGAGGGTAGGCTGACAGGGTTGGAAGAACCAGACTCCCTGCTTTGGTTTGTTCGTTCGATACAGCAACACGCCGAAGTCTCTTCCTTACCGGAAACATCCAAGAGATTTGGCAGCATAGCTGTCAATATCATCCAATATATACGCAAGCAAAATCATCCACATTTGTTTTTACACAACGACGGATTGCTATATGTGGACGGCATAGAGAAACCCGCCACTTGGATGAACGCCGTAGAACACGGAAGACCTATAACACCAAGAACAGGCTATGTGGTAGAAATCAACGCTCTATGGTACAATGCTCTGAAATTTGTTTCGGAATTGGAGCGCGAAAGAGGCAATGAACAATCGGCAGACTTGCTCAATTATCAAGCCGAGATATTAAAAGAATCTTTCAATCGTAAATTTTGGAATGGAGCCTATCTTTACGATTATGTGATAGACAACCATAAAGATGCAGAAGTTCGACCCAATATGATTTTTGCCGTCGGACTTCCATACTCCCCATTAGACAGGAAACAGCAAAAGTCAATAGTAGATATTTGTACCCGCGAGTTGCTAACTCCCAAAGGGCTACGCACCTTGAGTCCTAAAAGTGGTTTTTACCGACCCGAATACATTGGCGATATGGAACACCGAAACTCTAACTATCACAGCGGACCTGTGTTTGCTTGGACATTTGGCTACTTTGCCGCCGCATACCTGAAAGTGTACAAACAAAGCGGAAGATCGTTTATAGAAAGAATGCTCAATGGTTTCGAGGCAGAGATGACCGAACTGGCTGTAGGTAGCCTATCTGAACTTTTTGATGGCAATCCGCCATTTAAAGGACACGGAGCCCCCTCTTTTGCTATGAGTGTGGCAGAAATCATCAGAGTATTGGATATGTTGAAGAAATTTGATAACGAAAACGAAACGGCACAACTATGAAAGCATTAATGTTCGGATGGGAGTTTCCTCCCCATATTTTAGGCGGCTTGGGTACCGCAAGCTACGGACTTACCAAAGGCATGTCTATACAGCCCGATATGGATATTACATTTGTAATACCAAAACCGCACGGAGACGAAGACCAGAGTTTTCTAAAAATAATAGGCGCCTGCAACGTGCCGGTAGTGTGGAAAGAAAATGGTTGGGATCATGTAAACTATCGAATAGGGCATTTGATGCACCCCGACGAATATTTTTGGCTGCGAAACGGGATAAAATATGATTTTCGTCGTATCCATACCAACGACTTGGGTTGTATAGATTTCTCGGGAAGATACCCCGACAATTTAATTGAAGAAATAGGCAATTATGAAGCTGTAGCCAGTGTGCTTGCCAACCAGGTTGAATTTGATATTATCCATTCGCATGATTGGCTTACCTATCCGGCAGGAGTTTTTGCTAAGCAAATAAGCGGAAAACCACTGGTAATACACGTGCATGCCACCGACTTTGACCGCAGCCGCGGAAAGGTAAACCCTACCGTTTATTCGATAGAAAAACGGGGTATGGATGAAGCAGACCACATTATGACAGTCAGTGAACTTACCAGACGCACTGTAATCGAAAAATATCATCAGTCCCCAAACAAAGTAACTACAGTACACAATGCGGTAGAACCGCTTGAAAATGTGGACAATTTCACAAAAACTCCCCGAAAAGACAAAATCGTAACCTTTTTGGGACGTATCACTATGCAAAAAGGACCGGAATACTTTGTAGAGGCAGCAAATAAAGTGATTCAGCGTACCAAAAACGTACGCTTTGTAATGGCGGGAAGCGGTGATATGATGGACGCTATGATAGACCTGACAGCAAAAAGGGGAATCGCCGACAGATTTCATTTCCCCGGATTTTTAAGAGGGAGCCAAGTACATGAAATGCTCGCCGAAAGCGATGTATATATTATGCCCTCTGTCTCCGAACCATTCGGCATCTCTCCTTTGGAAGCTATGCAAGTGGGTACGCCCAGTATCATATCACACCAGTCGGGATGCGCCGAAATCCTGACCAACGTTATCAAAACAGACTATTGGGATATTGATGCTATGGCAGACGCCATTTACAGCATCGTGAGCAACCCTGCAATGTACAAAAGCTTACACGAGCGTGGATTAGAAGAGGTAAACAACATTAAATGGTACGATGCCGGATTGAAAGTCCGTAGCATATACGACAAGGTAATATATCGATAAAGCTTAAAAACATCAAAAATAATACTGTAAACAACAATCAAAAACAAATAAAAACTACCATAACATGAAAAACATATGCTTGCATTTTGAAGTACATCAACCTTTACGGCTAAAACGTTATCGCTTTTTCGACATTGGGCAAGACCATTATTATTACGACGATTTTCAGTCCGAAGAACGAATCCGCCAGTTGGCTGAAGAATCATATCTACCTGGAAACCATACAATTTTAGAAATGATTCGGGCTACAAACGGAAAATTTAAATGCTCATTTTCCATATCGGGCGTTATGCTTGAGCAATTTGAACAATATGCTCCAGATGTTATCGACAGCTTTAAAGAGTTGGCAAAAACCGGTAGCGTAGAGTTTTTGGCTGAGACTTACGCACACTCGCTAGCATCGGTGTACGATACCAACGAATTTGAAAAACAGGTTAAATTACATGCGGACAAAACAGAAGCACTATTCGGAAAAAGACCGACCGCGTTCCGCAACTCCGACCTAATTTATTCCGACGAAATAGGAGAAATAGTTTCGAAAATGGGATTCAAACTGATACTAATAGAAGAGGCAAAGCACGTTTTGGGGTGGAAAAGTCCCAATTTGCTCTATAACCACGCCTACCTGCCAAAATTGAAATTACTCGTAAGAAACAACAAATTTAGCGATGATATGTCGCTCCGTTTTTCCGATCGCTCTTGGGATGAATTTCCTTTGGACGCGGGCAAATTTATGGGATGGATAATCGGCTTACCCGAAAATGAGAGCGTTATCAATATCTGGATGGGATACGAAATCCTGGGAAACATACACCGAGCCGAAACCGGCATCTTCGATTTTGTAAAAGCACTTCCCTATTTTACTATGGAAAGCGGTATGGAATTTGCAACTCCTTCGGAGATTGCAAAAAAAATGGAGCCAAAAGACACCCTAAGTTCTCCTTATCCAATTAGTTGGGCGGGAAACAAAGACTTAAGCGTTTGGAACGGGAACGATCTGCAATCCGAAGCATTAAACAAACTTTATGCGGTAAGCGAGCGAGTACGGATGTGTAAAGATAAGCCACTGCAACATGACTGGCTGATGATGCAAACCACAGACAATTTCAGATATATGAGCCATACCGACGCTTACGGAACCAATTACTCGTCGCCATACGAAGCGTTTACAAACTATATGAATATCCTTGCCGACTTTTTGGATAGAGTAGATGCTCAATACCCTACCACCATTGAGAATGAAGAACTTAATGAACTTTTGAAGACTATCAACAATCAAGAGAAAGAAATTGAAACACTAACAGAAGACCTCAAAAAGGCCAGAGCTAGAAAAGTGAAACAAACAGAATAACGTCTGCGAAATTTTGTAAAATCCATCTCAAGTTTTTTCTGAATAATTTGAGATGGATTTTTGCTTTTGTGTAAAATTTCAAAAGCAGAATGTTGATAAATCTCAAAGTTTATTGTACTTTTGAATCCATTTTTGAATATCGACAGGCGGAAACGTTATATTGACAACGCTCCGATTATTGCTGACTATTTGATAAAAAATAAATTCCGATTGATTCGATGAAATATATTTATCCTCTATACTTTATCTATCAGTGGTTGGTAGCAATTCCACTTATGTTACTTTCTACATTTTTTACGACCACGAGTATCATCATTCTTTCTCCCATTTTTCCCAACAGCAAATTGGCAAACTTGCCGGCAGTAATATGGGGGAAATTTTGTTGCTACGTGTTTTTCATAAATATAAAGACCGTTGGTTTCGAACGGCTTGACAAAAAACAATCGTACATTTTTACAGCCAACCATCAAAGTATGTTCGACATACTGGTTGTTTACGGTTGGATTCCTTTCATCTTTAAGTGGATAATGAAAATGGAACTACGCAAAGTCCCTTTTATTGGAGCGGCATCGGCGGCAGCAGGGCATATTTTTGTAGATAGAAGTAACCCCATAGCAGCAAAACACAGCATGGAAAAGGCTGCCGAACAATTGAAAAATGGAAACTCTGTCGTAATTTTTCCCGAAGGTACGCGGACAAAAACGGGTAAACTCGGAAAGTTCAAGCGCGGCGCTTTTTTACTGGCAATGGAGCTGAAACTCCCTATTGTCCCAGTTACTATCTCGGGTAGCTATGAGCGCATCAAAGGATTGAGGGTATTTCCCGGAACCATTACCCTGACAGTTCATCCCCCCTTAGATGTTACCCAATATGATATGAGCCAGTCTTCCGAACTCTTACGAACAACCCAAGAGATTGTGCGTAGTGGCTTATAGTTGGTAGGAGCAAGTAGTATTATCCCCTCACAATGGCGTACTTATTACCCCTCACCTGATGCTGCGGTTCTGTCCAAATTATTAAAGTATTGTTGTATCTTTGTATTTGTTGAGTATAAAAATGTAGTGAAATTATCATTGTTCTCAAAAAGAAATGATGGCAACGCATAGATAAATGCAGACAAAAACAAAAGGAATCGTACTTCATCAGGTAAAATATACCGACTCGTCCAATATCGTGAGTATTTACACCCGACAATTGGGGAAAATTTCTTTTATAATACGTCGGTCAAATAATAAAAAAGCAATACAGCATACCTCGTTGCTGCAACCTCTTTCGGTTGTCGAAATAAATTTTAGTTTCCATCCGAAACGCAGCATCCACCATATAAACGAATTGAAGAGGGAATTTCCTTTTTCTCAGATTCCATTTGATCCGATAAAGAGTTCCGTAGCCATTTTTATGGCTGAGATCTTGGGCAAAACCCTCCGATATACAGATATTGACGAACAATTGTACGATTTTTTGGAAACATCTGTTCTTGAACTAGATAAATGCAACAGAGGGGTAGGGAATTTTCATCTCAGTTTTATGATGCAACTATCTGAATATTTGGGATTTTCTCCAAATAAGGACCAAATTGAAACCGCCCGCTTTTTTGATTTAAAAAATGGTATTTTCGAATACTTTCAACCCGAACACCCATACTTTTTGCAACCGGAGACTACCGCTGCCTTTAAGGTATTGGTAAATATAAACTTTGATAAATTGGACGAATTATCTCTTTCCAAAAGTAGAAGAACCGAGCTTTTACACTCTTTGGTAGAATACTATCAATTACATATTGCCGGCTTTCAAAATGTCAGTTCGTTGGATGTATTACAACATTTATGGAGCTGACAACGTTCTTTCTATGAAAGTTTTGTACTCAATTATTAATTATCCTGACAATAAATGACTATGTCGCGCGCAAACAGATATTCTAAAAGAGGGTCGGCTATAAACATCATCATAGTATTGTTTTCTTTGCAACTGTTACCCTCAAATATTTTAGCTGACGGCTACTGGCTTTCCCAAAATTTAGATTCGGTGTATGTCTCTTATTCGGGTGTGGTAGCAGATAAGAAAAACGGTGAGAAATTACCGTTTGCCCACATTTCAATTTTATCTTCGGGAATTTCGACAGTTACCAACAGTCGGGGAGAGTTTCTTTTAAAAATTCCTGTTTCAATGAAAGAGCAAAGTATCGAAATTACATTGATAGGCTATCAAACATTGAGAATCCCAATAGGCGAGTTAGACGAAAAGAAAAATAAGATTTATTTGACGCAAACGGGTATTACGCTACCCGAAGTAAGCGTAATTCTATCGGGCAACGCGTTGGAAACTGTCAAGAAGATGTTGAATAAAAGAGATGAAAATTACGATCAAACAGACAGGCTGATGACCGCTTTTTACAGAGAAATCATCAAAAAAAGAAATACTCCCGTTTCTATTTCTGAATCTGTGGTAGAAATATACAAAGAATCGTATAGTAGCTATCGACAAGACGGGGTTTCTTTGGTAAAATCGAGGAAAAGCACCGATTACGAAAAATTGGATACTTTGGTTTTTAAACTGATGGGAGGACCTTACAACACTCTCTTTATAGATGTAATGAAATATCCCGAATATTTTATGGGTAATGATAATTTGACCGATTATGAATTTAAATACGCAGGATATGATAAAATAGATGAACTTCCTATTTTGATAATCGAATTTAAGCAAAACCGAAATATAAAAGAACCCCTCTTTTATGGTAAACTCTATATTGATATCCAAAATTTTGGATTGGCGAGGGCCGAATTTGATGTAGATTTGGGCAGTCCGCAAAAAGCTGCTATGCTTTTCATCCGCAAAAAACCTTTTAACGCCAAGGTATCGGCAACCAAAGCACACTATATAATCGACTATCATTTTGCCTATGGCAAATGGAGATTTGCTTACAGTCGGATAGATTTGGGATTGAAATTAGATTGGAATAAGAAATTTTTTAACACCTACTACAACACTTCCGTTGAAATGGCGGCGACCAATTGGAATATGCACCCCGATAAAAAGATATTTAAAGAGAAAAATGCCATTTACCCTTCTATTGTGTTGCAAGATGCTGTTTTAGGCTTTGAAGATAGCAATTTTTGGGGAGAAAATAATATTATAGAACCCGAAAAACCGATAGAAAACGCTATCAAAAAGATAGAAAAACAATTAATAAAAGAAAAATAGAACGAGAAAAACAGAAAAATGTTTTTCTAAAAAATTAGAGAAATGAATAAAGAAGTGACTATTTACTGTAAAAACACACAAGACTATCATACCTATCCGCTTGGAGTTTCGCTGCTCGAAATTTACACCGATCTAGGTATCAATCTAAAATACAAAGTAGTAGCCGCACGTGTAAATTACAAGGTAGAAGACCTCCGATTTTTGGTTTACAAACCCAAAGACATCGAGTTTATTGATGCAAGCATCCCTTCGGGAATGCGGGTATATGTGAGAAGTTTATCTATGTTGCTGGCACGAGCTGTTTCGGAACTTTTTCCCCAAGCCGTTTTACATATCGAGCATCCTATATCCAAAGGGTATTATTGCAGAATAGAGCAACTCAGCGAAACGCTTACCTCGCAAACAATCGTCAAAATCAAAGAAAGAATGTGGCAAATCATTAAAAGGAAAGAGCCATTTGTGTGCAAAGAGAAACAGACAAAAATAGTAAAACAGATATTTCAGAACAGAGACAACCGCACCAATAAGGATTCTCTTTTTGAAACACTGGGAGACCCCTATTCGAGATATTTTACTCTGGGCAGCTATGCCGACTACTACACGGGCGTATTACTTCCCTCCTCCGATTATATAGATATGTTTGATTTGATTGAATATTACGATGGAATGCTGTTGAAAATACCTCACAGAGAAAATCCGGTAATGCTCGAAGATATGATATTTCAGCCAAAAATGTTTGAGATATTCAAAGAATACCTTGATTGGAACCGGATTATGAATCTCAAAACGGTCGGAGAATTTAATGTAGCAAGTAAAAACAAACAAACATTTAATCTGATAAAAATTGCCGAAGCGCTTCACGAAAAGAAAGTAGCCTCTATCGCGGACAGGATTCAAACCAAAGGAGAGGTAAAATTTGTTTTGATATCGGGACCATCTTCTTCGGGAAAGACCACTTTCAGCAAACGACTTTCTGTACAGCTAATGGTAAGTGGCTTAAAACCGGTAGCTATCTCGCTCGACAACTATTTTGTGGATAGGCAAAACACTCCCAAAGACGAGAATGGAGAGTGGGATTTTGAATCGATACATGCACTCGACATCCCTTTTTTTAGACAGCAATTGAGAGAGCTGATAAGTGGAGAAGAAATAGAATTACCTTTTTATAATTTTGAAGATGGAAAACGGCATTTTAAAGGAGAAAAATTAAAACTCAAAGAAGATACTATTCTTATTTTGGAAGGTATCCATGCGTTGAATCCCGAACTTACAACAGGTATCCCGAAAGAATCAATATTTAAAATATATGTATCGGCACTCACTACTATATCTATAGACGAGCATAACTGGATACCCACAGCCGACGTCCGATTGTTGCGGAGAATCATACGCGATTATCAATTCAGAAACTACAGTGGCAGAGACACCATAGGGCGGTGGAACAGCGTAAGGCGCGGAGAAGAAAAGTGGATTTTCCCCTATCAAGAGAATGCAGACGTAATGTTTAATTCGGCGCTTATCTTTGAACTGGCAGTGTTGAAGAGGTATGCTGAACCCATTTTGGAACAAGTGCCAAAATACTGCGAAGAATATACCGAAGCACACCGCCTGATTAAATTTTTAAGGTATTTTGTACCAATCCACGACCGTGAAATACCACCCACATCACTGCTGCGGGAATTTGTGGGTGGGAGCAGTTTCCGGTATTGACAGCAATACCTAACCATTGACACTGTATGTTTGTTCACAATATTTACCTTGCATATTTCCTCTTTCTCAAAATTTGGTAAGCAAATCCTGCCATTATAAGCAGTAAGAGAGGGAGTACAATATTTACCGTTTGCCATTTGGCGCGCTCGGCAACAACAACTTTTTGGTTTAGCAGCCGCCATTTGGTAGTTCGGTTACGCAAATTCATCCAACCATCCCGATCGGTAAGATATAGTACGGCATTGGCGATAAGTTCGTTATTACCAAATTGTTGATTCATAAATCTGTCAAATCCAAGTGGTAATGCACGAATGGAGTCGCTTTGCCGTTCTACATCGTTTTTGATAATATTGCCACAAGCTACAAAAATTTGTCGGGTAGGCTCGCTCTCCCTTTTTATTGTCGGAGGATTTACAATATCGGGAGGGGGCATACGATTTTCAAAGTTGGAAAGAAAAACTCCCTCCAACACAACACCTACCGGAACGTAAGCCTTGCTGAAATAGTTATTGTCTTTCAAATCTCGGATATCAGACAGCGAGACATCAACCGGCGTTTGTAATATGTGCGTATTAGTGGAAGTAGCTATCAAAAGAGTCTTTTGCAAATTTTTCATATCGCCTACCATATCTATCATTGAGCAAAAAGAAGCCTTTACCTGGGGAATATTACGTGTAATTGCATGCTCATTGGAGGTGAGTAAGAGTGGTGCCAGTGTCCAAGGCATTGACTCAAAGTGAGGTTGTTCTCCGCCGGAGGCAACGTTTACAGGCACATGTACGCTTTGGACATCTTCGAGCAAAACAGGATTGATACGAACTCCGTACTTGAAAAACATATCGCTCAAGTTCAAATCCAAACCAATAGCGGGAGACCTTCCCTGTGTCGAAAAGCTCTCTTGCGAAATTCTTACTCCATCCACCAACCAAAGTACACGCCCTCCGCGCATAATGTATTGATCGATGACAAATTTGTCTTTTTCGCTGAATGCTGTAAGCGGTTTGGCGATTATGATTGCTCTGTAGCTGTCTAATACCGAAATATCGTTTTCGATAATGCCTCTGTCTATCTGAAAATATTTACTCAATGTTTTGCTGATGTCGTATGTGTAAATTTCATCTAGCTCGCCGTGTCCTTCGATAAAGGCAATTTTTGCAATTTGCGTATTGACCAATCGGCGTATGGCATCGATCATAGTAAATTCTAAATTTTCAACAGAAGCATTGAGATTTTCTTCTCCACTCAGTCCTCTCAAATTTTTAAGAATATTTACAGATAAGGTTTTTCCCCTATAGCTAATTTTGATCCAAGGGTAAACGATTTTTTGAATAATTTTTCCCTCTTTATCTTTTTCGTAAATAGAAGTTGCCACCATTCCCCGTCTTTCCATTTCCAAATAGTTTTCTTTCCGTCTTTCGTCAGATTCAGCTTCCGAAGGATTTTGATAGTGGATATTGGGAGGGGTGTTGGCATACATGCTCAACTCGTGAATCATTTCGGCAGTCGCTTTCTTCAACCGAAGAAATCCGGGATTCAAATCTCCGGTAAGGTAAACTGTAATTTCCATCGGTTCCGTAACGTTTTTCATCAGTTGTTTGGTCGATTTACTAATACTGTAACGCTTATCAGAAGTTAAGTCTATCCGAAAAAAATAATAGTGTGATACCCATATCAAGCCGATGGCCAACGCAAAAAGGATAATATTTTCTTTTAAAAAACGATTCATAAATATTTTTTCTATTGCAAAGATAATCATTTAAGGGTATTCTATAATGCGAAAGAAAAGGGCAATTGTTTTGTAATAAGAAAAAGATACCTATATTGCCTTTTCATACATACAAGAAAAACAAAAATATCATTATAAATGTATAAAATTTAAACCCTGTATCGTTTTATAAGTCTTACTAACTATTACGTACATCAACAACTTTATGAAAAAATCATTGTCATCGCTATTGCTCTCTTTTATTTGCTTTTCATCCGCGTTCTCATCCGATATTCAGGGAAAAATTATCAATGCCACTACTAAATCTCCAATGGAATTTGTAACCGTCAGTATTTCTAAAAAAGAAACCGGAAAAATAGCCGGTGGGAGCTTAACCAACTCACTGGGTGTGTTTGATATAAATTCCATATCTCCGGGAAACTACACGTTAAAAGTCAGTTTTGTTGGTTTTAAGCCTATAAATAGAGATATTACTGTTGCAGAGCAAAAGTTGCACTTGGGCGAAATCAATATAGAAGAAGACAGCAAAATGTTGAAGGAGGTAGAAATCGTAGGGCAGGGTTCGCAAATGAAATTTGATATCGACAAAAAGATTTTTAGTGTCGATCAAAATATTGCCGCCTCGGGCGGATCGGCTACAGAAGTCTTACAAAACATCCCATCGGTCAATGTCGATAACGAGGGTAATGTTTCTTTAAGAAACAACGAGAATGTCGAAATCTGGATAAACGGAAGACCTTCGGGACTCACGGCAGATAATCGCGCACAAGTTTTGCAACAACTCCCTGCCGAAAATCTGGAATCTATCGAAATCATGACCAATCCTTCGGCAAAATTCAGTCCCGAAGGTACCGCCGGAATCATCAATCTGGTAATGAAAAAAGATCGAAAAGCAGGATATTACGGAAGTGCAAGCTTGGGAGGAATGATGACAAACGGTAATAAAGTAGGAGGTTTGGCAAATATCTCGTTAAATTACAGCCATAAGAAAGTGGAATCGTATATGAACTTAGGGGTAAGGAAAATGGGAATGGAGGGTGAAAGCCTAACAAAACGAACCAACTACAGCAATGGAGATACCACCCATTTGTACCAAGATGAAGTTTCAGACCGTAATTTCGGAGGACTCTTCTTCCGTGCCGGCGTTGATTATCACCTAAACGACAAAAATACCCTCGGTATCTCAGGGTTTGGAATGTCCGGAAAATTCGACAGTAATTCGGACGTTAGTTATCTGCTGAAAGATAAAAACCGGTCAGACACCTTACAGCATTATCTCAGAAATACTTCAGAAGAAGGTACTCGTGAAGGATTCAATATAAATGGCTACCACAAAATAGATTTCGACACCAAAGGCTCCAATCTGACGACCAACTTGGGATACTCCGGCTTTAATATGGGCAGAGACAATAGTTATGAAGAAAACATCAAAATTCCTACTGCCCAATACAACAATATTTCTCAACAATCGGATAATCTGAACAAAGAAATAGAATTAAAATCGGATTTTACAAAGAAAATAACCGAAAACGAGCGGATGGAAGCCGGATGGAATAGCTCGTACGAACAGAGAAAAAGCCTTGCCGACGGATTCAATAAGGTAACTAAAGTAGCTATAGACGAGTATTTCAACGACTTTACCAACGACGAATGGATACACGCCGCCTATTTTACCTACGGAAAAAAGATCAACAAATTATCTTTGCAAGCCGGCTTGCGGGGAGAATATCAAATCAGACACATCAAAACAGTTTCAAAAACCGATACGATAGAGACTAACCCCAGTGATGATTTTCAGCTGTTTCCAAGTGTTTATTTGGGGTATTCGCTGCCCAGCAACAACGAAATACAACTCAACTATACCCGCAGGGTAAACCGCCCTCGAGGCAGACAAATCAATTCGTTCAGAGACTATTCGAATCCTGCCGCTGTATCGTACGGAAATCCGCTTCTAACCCCCGAATACGCATCAGCCTTTGAACTGAACTACCTGAAAAATTGGGATAATCACTCCATTTCAACATCGGCCTACCACAGATTTACAACCGATGTAATCCAACAGGTAAATTTTTATCAAGAAGGACTGATGCACAGTACTTATATGAACTTGACAAAACAGAAAAATACCGGTCTGGAATTTGTTGCAAAAAACAGACTGTTCTCAATATTAAACCTGACCACCTCTCTCAATATGTATTACAACAAAATAGACGCCTCAAAATACACCTCTATGTCGGGTCAAACAATCAATATAGAAGGGAAAGAGAACTTTACCTGGGATTCCAAACTGATAGCCAACATACTGTTTGGCAAAACATTTTCGGGGCAAGTTACGGCACAGTATCAGGCTCCGCAAGTAATAGGGCAAGGCACCCGCTACGAAATGTATTCTGTCGATTTCGGATTACGAAAAACTTTTTTCGACCGCAATCTTTCGCTTGCCCTGACCGGGCGCGATATTTTTAATAGTCGCAAAGTGAGAACCTCTACCTCAGGCAGTGGATTTACGCAAACTTATGAGAGTCTGAAAGGGGGGAGAATGGGGGGCGGACGCGTGATAGGGCTTACCGCAACCTATAGTTTTGGAAATATGAAACCTAAGCAGCAAGATAGAGCCAAACAACAAAGTCAGAACGGTGACGCAGGGATGGAAATGGAAGAATAGGACGTAAAAATACGAGTTCAATTTTATGCCAGAGAAAGTATGCTGCCTGATGGGGTACTTTACTTATTTTGCTGTATTTTTATTATTTATCCAAAGTAAAAAGTAACTCCAGTATCCCAATAAGCAGAAAAATAAATTTGTAACGATTATCTCGTTACAAACATTTTCTGAGATAGCAAAAAACAACAGTTTTCTCCCCTCAAAAATGTAGTTTTTGTCCAGAAATTAATACCTTTGCATGTATAAAATTTTATCCATATGAAACCAGTATGATTAAAATAATCATTCAAAGTTGCATCTGGCAATAAAAAATCAATGATAAATAGATGAAGAAAATAGCCATCATCGGAGCCGGAAACATGGGAGGAGCCATTGCAAACGGCCTCATCAAGGGTAATCTTATTCTTGCCGAAGATATTACCATCAGCGATGTTTCGGACAAACTGTTGGACAAGTTTCGCCAAATATCCTCTTTATGGAGTTTGACCACGTCCAATAAAAGTGCGGTAAAAAATGCCGACATAATCATTGTTGCCGTAAAACCCTGGTTAGTAGAAAATGTAGCTGCCGAAATCAAAAATTATATCGACCCTAAGAAACAGATTATCGTTTCTATCGCAGCCGGTGTCGATTTCAGTCAATTAATAGAATTTGTAGGTAGCGATGTTACGCTTTTCAGAGTCATCCCCAATACTGCCATAGAGGTAAAAGAGAGTGTTTCGACCATTGCCAGTCTGAATGCTGACGATGAGCAAATTCAATTTGTAAAATCTATCTTTGATGAGTTGGGAAAAACATTTATTGTGGACGAGCAATATTTAAACGCATTTATGTCCCTCTCTTCCTGTGGTATCGCCTACGCGTTTCGCTATATTCGTGCGGCTATGGAGGGGGGTGTGGAAATGGGAATATATCCCGATGTGGCAAAAGAGGTGGTGGTACAAACGTTGAAAGGGGCTATAAAATTATTAGAAGAAAATGGAAACCACCCCGAATCGGAAATAGATAAAGTAACCACTCCGGGTGGGATTACTATCAAAGGATTGAACGAAATGGAAGCTTGCGGATTTACGAATGCTGTGATAAAAGGATTATTAAAAAGCAAAATATAAGAAAATAATTTTTTACATATCGGCAATGTGTCAAAAAATTGAACTTACCGTATATGCTACAATTTTAAAAAATATAAAATGATTACACAAGACCAACTGAAAGAGATGTTGGAACGCGAGCTGGCGTTGAGGAGGTATCTTTGACATTGATGCCAAATTGATACAAATAGAAGAGGAAGAGATACGTACACAAGCTCCTGATTTTTGGAACGACACCAAAAAGGCAGAGGCTCAAATGAAAAAAGTAAAAGACCTGAAAAAATGGGTTGAAGGCTACAATGAAGTAAAATCTGCCACTGACGAGCTCCAATTGGCATTCGATTTTTTCAAAGAAGAGGTAGCAACCGAAGAAGAGGTGGACAACGCCTACAAACACGTAGTACAATTGCTCGAAACCATTGAGATGAAAAATATGCTTTCGGCTGAAGAAGACCAACTGGGAGCGGTATTGAAAATTGTTTCTGGTGCTGGAGGGACAGAAGCACAAGATTGGGCAGAAATGCTTTTTAGAATGTACCAACGCTGGTGTGAACGACAAGGATACAAGTGTGAAGTAAGCAACTATCAAGGGGGAGACGAAGCCGGCATCAAAACCGTAACGATACAGATAGAAGGCGATATGGCATTTGGCTACCTCAAAAGTGAAAATGGCGTACATCGGTTGGTGCGCGTTTCTCCTTACAATGCACAAGGAAAACGTATGACCTCCTTTTCATCGGTGTTTGTTGTCCCTTTGGTGGACGACAGCATACAAATAGAGGTAAATCCGGCAAATTTGAGTTGGGATACATTCCGCTCAAGTGGCGCAGGAGGACAAAATGTAAATAAGGTAGAGACCGGTGTTCGCCTGCATTATAAATATTTTAATGAATTGGCAGGCGAAGAGCAAGAAATCGTCATTGAAAATACCGAAAGCCGTTCGCAATTGGGTAATCGTGAAAATGCACTCCGCCTATTACGCTCCCAACTTTACGAAATAGAACTCGAAAAACGGCGTACGGCTCAAGCCAAAGTCGAAGCCGGAAAGAAAAAAATAGAATGGGGATCGCAAATTCGTAGCTATGTGTTTGACGACCGCCGTGTCAAAGACCACCGCACCAACTACCAAACCTCGGACGTAAACGGAGTGATGGACGGAAACATTGACGAATTTATCAAAGCATATCTGATGGAATTTGGACGAGAGGAGAAACAAGCACATTGAAAAGATATGGTAAAAAATAGGTGTTCTTTACTAAAATATTGTCAACCGCTATGGATTAAAGATTTGTAGCGGTTGAGTTTTTCATATATCAGGTTCGATGTAAGCATCTCACTTTTTCCGTAAAAAAGCGATGTTCAATCTCAATGATGGAAATCGATTTGTCGCCTGTCGCAACGGTGTCAATTTGCGAAAAGGTTTGGGCATACTGTGCGGGCTAATCCGTTATTTGTCGTTAAATAAATCGTTAGTTTTATGCTTGTCTTAAATACGACTATTTGATAATAAGACATATAGCTTTCGATTAAATTCTTATAACTACTTATTTTGTATTTGTTTCATAAAAAAAACTCCTCTTTTCTTACAAAAAATGAAGAAAAGAGGAGCTTGTATAGCGGTACTACTCTGTTTTTAGTGGAGTATCCCTATTTTTTTTGCAATTTTAGTTATTTTTTCTATCGACTCATCCACTTGGTCAAACGTATGGGTTGCCATCAGAGAGTAGCGTATGAGTGTGTCTTCGGGAGGTACGGCGGGTGTTACCACCGGATTTACAAAAACTCCGTTTTCCATCAATTGGCGAGTAAGCATAAACGTTTTGTTATTGTCGCGGACATAGAGCGGTATGATAGGCGATTCGGTAGGACCGATTTCAAATCCTGCTTTTTCAAATCCCTCTCTAGCTCGTTTTGTATTTGCCCAAAGAGCATCTTGCCGCCATGCCTCTTCTTTCATCACATCCAATGCTGCAAGCACGCAAGCTGTAGAAGCCGGGGTAATGGAGGCGCTAAATATCAACGTGCGCGAAGTATGTTTGAGATAATTGATGATATGCTTATCGGAAGCAATAAATCCTCCTATGGTACCCAGCGATTTGCTGAAAGTTCCCATAATTAAATCGACCTCGTTGGTAAGCCCGAAATGCTCACAAATACCGGCTCCTGTTTTACCGAAGACTCCCAGCGAATGGGCTTCGTCTATGTATATGGAGGCGTTGTATTTTTGGGCGAGTTCTACCATTTCGGGGAGTTTTGCCATATCGCCTTCCATACTGAAAACACCATCGGCAACAATAAGTTTTATTTTGTCTCGGTCGCATTTTTTTAGCACCTTTTCCAAATTTTCCATATCGTTGTGCCGATATTTCATTAGTTTGGAAAATGAGAGCCTTTTGCCTTCGATGATGGAGGCATGGTTGCGTTCATCATAAATCATATAGTCGTCTCTCCCTGTCAGCCCGGGGATAACTCCGGAATTGACCGTAAATCCGGTAGCATAAACCAATGCCTCTTCTTTGCCGACCAATTGGGCAAGGCGTTCTTCCAACTCGATGTGGATATCTAATGTTCCGTTCAAAAATCGGGAACCGGCACACCCTGTTCCATATTTTTCAACAGCCTTGATGGTTGCTTCTTTCAGTTTGGGATGGTTGGTTAAGCCCAAATAACTGTTGGAGCCAAACATCAATACTTGTTTGCCTTCGATAGTTACCACAGTATCCTGATCGGACTCTATCGGGCGAAAATAGGGATATACGCCGGCAGCTTTGACTTTTTGGGGAGCGTCATACTGTGACATCACTTTGCTTAAATAACTCATATTTTAAATTTGAAAATTTGGACAACAAAGATACGAATTATTTATTGAATCTGAAATTTTGTGTTTTTTAGAGGCGTAATGTTTATTTCTTTTTGTTTGAAGACGGTTTTTCTATTATACTGCAATTAATGCAGCAAGCGTTCGATATTGGTTGCGAATAGCTTTACGGCAATAGCCAAAAGGATTATCCCAAAGAATTTCCGTAATATGTAGATGCCCCCTTTGCCTATCAGCTTTTCGATTTTTGTGGTGGATGACAGGACAATATATACAAACAAGATATTAAGCAAAACGGCAATAATGATATTTTCTATGGAATATTCTGCACGCAAGGAGAGCAGGGTGGTAAAAGAAGCGGGACCTGCTACCAGCGGAAAGGCAATAGGTATGATGGATGTGCCTTCGGGACCTTTATTTTTGTAAATTTCGATATCCAAAATCATTTCCAAAGCGAATACAAACAATATTAAAGCTCCAGCAACGGCAAAGGAGGCAAAATCGACGTTAAAAAGTTTGAGAATACCCTCACCGGCAAATAGAAAGAGAATGAGGATGACAAACGATACTAAACTAACGCTTAACGGTTTGACAACATGCCCCTTATCTTTCATGTTCAGTATAATAGGGATGGACCCTAAAATATCAATGATGGCGAAAAGAACGATAAAAGCGCTGGTGATTTGTACAAAATTGAAATTCATCTCCCCTCCTCCTCTTCCTGATACGGAAGTATTTTTTAATGACTGTATATTTATTTCATATTAATGCAAAAATACAAAAAACAAATGAAATGTCATCATCAAATACGAAAAAATTGATACAAAAAATCAATGTTTTCCGTTCATCAAGTTTAGATTACGTAGAGTCTCTATATTGACCCTTTTTCTTTCTTCATCAAAAAACCAGCCCCATTTGTTGAAGTACTTCGTCAGATTCCAAAGGTGTACCCACATCAACCTCACGCTTTTGTACGACTGTTGTGCATGATGGTGTACAATGCTTACTTGAGGGTAAAAAATGGTTTTGTACTTTTGGTGAATGCGGCGGGTAAGATCAATGTCTTCGGGATACAGGAAAAATCGTTCGTCAAACAAACCGACTTCTTCCAACGCTTTTGTACGCAATAGCATAAAGCAACCGGAAAGATAGGGGATTTCCATTATTCTATCGTAGCCCGAGGCGCGAAGTTCAAACTTTTTATTCGATTTATTTGTCCATTTTCCGGGTAAAAATCTTCTGAAAAATAAGTCGGAAGGTTTGGGAATCAATTTGCACAAATACTGAATATCTCCATTGGGATAGAGTACCTTGGGCATAAGGTGTCCCACATCAGCATTTTTTTCCAGATAGTCCAATAATTCATCCAAAATTTTATAGTTAAATTGAATGTCGGGATTGACGACTAAATGATAGGTTATGTCTTGTTCAATGGTTTTTTGGATGGCGATGTTATGCGCAGAGCCGTACCCTACATTTTTCCCGATAAAAATATACTCTGCGGGTAGGTTTTCAAAATCTTTACTGCTTTGGGGCGAGTTGTCGATTAAGAAAACATTTCCGACACACTTTGCTTGCCGGAGTGTATCTATTAACAATTCAACTTCGTTAATAGAGTGATTATATAGGACTATGGACACGTTGAGCATAGGAGAGGAAGAATTTTAATCGTAGATTTTGGACATTTTCTCCACTATCTGCTCTTTAAGAAAATTTGTATCAACCCATTCTTTTGCATTTTGGGAAAATTTATTTTGAAGTTTGTCTGAAGAAAGGATCTTATCGATTGCTTCGGCAAATTTTTGTGTATTTCCTTCTTCAACAATAAAACCAGTTTTATTGTTGTTATTGACCCATAACGCACCCGATCCTTTGATATTAAATGATACTGCGGGCAGGCCACAATAAAGGGCTTCGGCAAGTGCCACTCCAAAAGCTTCGCTCCTATTGATGGATGGAAAGGCAAAAACGGTAGCAGCATGGAGGTAATATTTCAGTTCGTTATTCGACAACCGCCCTATAAATTTGATGCGAGATTTGTTTACGACTGATTCTTTTAGTTTTACACTCAAATCCCCAGTTCCTGCAATTAATACAACACAATCTGATTGAATAAACTGCTCGGCTTCTATCAGTAAATTTATACCTTTGTAAGAGACGTGTCTCCCAACAAAAAATACAATTTTTTTTCCGTTGTATTTGTTTTTAATGTTTTCTACTTCAATCTCTTCACCTTTGTAAAAATTTAATTTTTGTTCGTTAATTGTGTTTGGTAAAATTACAGTTTTACTTTTGTAAAACTGTAATGGTAAAGAATAATCTCTATACATCTCGCTCGTAACTATAATTTTACTCGCTCTCTTTAGTAATTTTTGCTCAAAAGATTTATAAAAGGGATAAATATACTTTTGTCCTAAAATATCAGCGTGCCAATGCACAATAATTTTTGCACCTCGCAAATTTGTAACTAATAAAAAGCTTGCAACCAACGGATTAGGCAAATGTAAATGTATATAATCGGGTCTGAAATTATCAATGGTTTTTTGCAGATATTTTTTATATTTGAATGAAATTGGTTGTGAAGCAATAGTAAGAAATGTACCAATTCTGATTACATCCGTCCCATTCAAATTATACACAGTACCCCGTTCGTGATTAAAACATATTATTTTTTGCTCAAAATAAGGTTCTAATTCTGTAATAATAGTATGGGCAACATCTTCGATGCCACCATAGTAAGGGTAATAGTATTTTGAAACGTGTAGGATTTTTTTCATTACCGGTGTTTATTCAATATTTGATAAAATTAATTTAGATGTTCTTTTGTAATCATATTTCTCTTGGATTACAAAGTTATCAAAAATTTTGTTTTGTCTATTAAGAATTTTAGTCCGTAAATCTTCACTGTCTCCATCTTTAAAAAAAGTAACGGGCAAGTCTCCATATATCTCTTTGAAGACCGCAATGTCTGACAAGATTACCGGTGTACCCAAAAACAATGCCTCCAAAGGAGGAATCCCAAACCCTTCGTAGCGAGATGGCTGAATCAGAGCATCGGCATTTGCTATTAAGGAGTAAAGTTTATTGTCATCCGAAATTTTTCCTGTCAAAATAATATTATCATTAGAAATTATTTTTTTGTATGCTTTCGAGTCGTGGGTTTTGAGTTCTAAAATATCTCCTATGATTACTGTTTTTTTTTCTATCCCCTCTATTGCGGTAAGCAAAATGTCTAAACCTTTGTGTCTTTTTATATTACCTACAAATAGATAATAACTAAAATTATAAACTTGTCTCAGTTCTGCTTTATTCTTATTCAATAAATCTCTCCTCAGCCCATTGTATGCAACAATAATGTCTTTCTTATTTTGAAAATGATAAGCAATGCGTTTTTTTGAAAATTCCGAAACCGTAAATATCTTCTTTGAAAGATGTATTGCTCTGTATAAAGCCCAGTATCGAATATAATAACCAATTTTATTCGAAAAATCTTTATAATCTAAAAATACGACATCATGAATTGTTATATAAATAGGGATTTTAATGCCCAATGGAATGTTGAAATTAGGCGAATAAAATAGATCGCATCGATTTATTTCACCAATTGGAAAACAAAACAACTCTTTTGTCGAAAAAATAGGTATTTCACAATGAATTATTTTACAATTATCATTTTGGCACTCTACTTCTTTGAGTTGTGATTCCTCCCCAACCAAAACCCATTCGTAATTTGGCATTTTTAGCCAATAGTGTAAAATATTTTTAAGATAAACACCTATCCCGCTTTTCCCAAGCATACGACAGTCCACCGCTATTTTTACCATAATTCTATCATTCCATTTTTAAGGGCGAAGAGCCAATATTTTACATACGCTTTGTTAAATGACACTATTGAACAAAAGATTAATACGATACATTTTGTCATAAATATTAAATCGATGATTATTCTATTTGCAAACTTTTGTGTCTTTTTATAATACAATTTTCTCGAAATTAGGGCATATTTTCTTTCGGATATTTTTGACTCGGAACTTTTCCCTTCCAAATGAATGATTTTAGCATCGGGAACACTATAGACAGAATAACCACTTTTCTGAACTCTATACGCAAGCTCCGTCTCTTCAAAATAGAGGAAAAAATCAGGGTCGAATCCGTTTAAGGTACGAAATAAGTCTGCTCTTATCATAATGTCTGCACCTATAATATCTGCAACTTTAAGAGGTTTATCTGACGTATTAAAATCAAACTTTATCCCGTGTGCCAAAATTAACGGAATATGATTCAGTAGTGAATCAAGTTCCAAAAAAACAGATGGCTGAATAGGCATACAGGAATGGGTCGGCTTTAGTTCCTTTGTAAACAAGTTCCCGCCACAAATACCAGTACTTGGATTATTTTCCATAAAAATAGAAAGAAAATAAACTGCATTGCTAATCAGTATCGTGTCGGGATTTAAAAAAAACAGGTATTTTCCTTTGGCTACCTTTGCTCCCTCGTTGTTAGCTTTTCCAAAGCCCAAATTATCTGGCAGCGACATATATGTTACTGTATCTTTGTATCTGCCATAAATTAATGTACGTGAATTGTCTTTAGAGTCGTTATCAACAACAATAATTTCATAAGAGATATTGATTGTTTGTTGTATTATCGACTCTATAGTATCTAAAACTAAATATTGTGTTTTATAGTTTACGATTATAATTGATGTTAAAACTTCGTCCATATTAAAATTCATTTTGTCGAAATCCGCAACCTACTGTTATAAAGGACCTTGGTCTTGGAATAAACGATTGTACCTTTCCGCCACATCATCCCACGAGTGAGGCAGTTCGTCTCTCATAAATTTCTTCATCCTGTCTTGATACTCATCGTAAAAATCAAATTTCTTACTCAACAGGTTGGTTATATCGTCTTTAGCTTCGGTTTTGGTAGTAAAAAAACAAATTTTTTTGTGCGATTCTGTAGTAAATTTCCCTTTATTAGTCAATATCAGACAATTGTTTACCACTGCTGCCAAAAAAGAGCCTCTTCTTTCCGAAACACCATCAGGAAAAGGGAGGTAACATATTTTTGTATTGGATAGTGTGTCTGCAACAAATTCCTCGGATTCATTCAGGAATAAAGCTATTCCGATTTGTTTTGCTTTCTCTATGATTTTGATACTAAATGATTCAAATTCCGGAACCGTTTGTCCCATAATATAAATACGGCAATTGGGATTTGAGACTTTAAGTTGGTCTGCTACTTCAATAAACTCTTCCAATCCTTTTAGCGGGGTTAACAAACCAAAATAACCTACTTCCAATACTCTGTCTTTTGTCTTAGGCAAGTTTGAGTTTGCCTTTATATTTGAGAATATTTTGATAACACTACTTTTCTTTTTTACAAAAGAGAATTTTTTGCCGGCAGCACTTCTCTCAAATTCGTTTGTAAAAACGATTTTGTCGGCAAAAAATAGGAATAAATTTGTAGCAAATCTGCTCTTTTTTCCTAATCGTGTGTATTCATGTAAAGTTACAGATATTTTCTTTCGGGAGAAAAGAGAGAAATACAGACACAACAGATGAGGCACAATGCTATATCCGTATCCTATAGAAGGATATTGAATATTAATAATGTCTTGCCCTGATTTGCTGATGTCTTTTAGTTTGTTTATAAGGGTTTTGGCAGACCAATCGGTATAATAAAACAACTTCCATTCTGTCGATAAAGATGATTTCATCAACTGATTTGAATAGTCGCCAACTCCACATTTTTCCGGAGGATATGTTCCTGTTATTAAAGCAATTTTTGCAGACATTTATTGTTCTAATTTTTTGTGATATTTTTCATAGATTATCATTCGCTCTTCATATGGATGAATTTTTTCAAATAATGAATTGTCATACCGATAAAATATGTTATTTGTAGAAGAATAAAGTCTAAATACGATTAAAATACCGTATAACAAAAATAAAAATATTCTAGTGGATAAAGGGATAATAATTTCTAATAAAGTCGGAATCAAAATAGACAAAGAAAAACTAAAAAATAGACTGAATCTGCTGATAGCAATTCCTATTTCTGAGAAAAACAGGTACATAATAATCCAAATAAAGAAAGTATTTAAGAAGATAACACTTGCTTTGGAATAATTTATAATCTTATCGTAATAGAATAGGGCAAGTACAGAGGTAAAAAGTCGGATAAAATATCCATACGAAAGCTCATAAGGCTTTGAATATAATTTATTTGACAAGTATATTGTAACTTTTTCCTGAAAGGTACCACCAACCAAATCGGAAACAAAAAGCACAAAGGGCTTAATATAGTGGATATTTAAAAGTACCAATAAGTTGCCAATCACTATTACTGCCAAAAATATCTTGAATGGAACTTCTTGTTGTAAAACGAAGTATAAGGGGATAAAAATGATAGCACTCCAATGAAATGAAATTGCCAGCAAGCATAATGCCAAATATGGTATTATTTTTCTTTCTTCAATATATTTCAACGAAATCATAAATAGCAGCAAACTCTTTATGTTTCTTATTAAATCTGTCTGCAAAACAAGACCCGAAAATCCAATAAAAATAAACAATCCCAATAAATAATATTTCTCTTTCAGGTACCGCTTAAAAAAAATATGGAGCAAAATAGTGTCAATGAGTGTGTTTATTAGAATGTAAGATTGATAGGTGTGGAATAATGATTTGATTGTTTGAGAGTATAAGACAAAGCCGGGTTCAAACTCACTTACTATACCCGCCTGTAAGTTCATAAAAAAAGGATAATAATTATGCCAATCCCAACCTATAAACCCTCTAAAACCGAAAAAGAGAAAATAAACGATAATACCTATATAATTAAGCAATTTTCTACTATAAATATCTAAATTTAATCCTAACTGGATAACAGATAGTAACAGATAGAATAAAACCAATAATATATAGGGTAACGCGTATTCCATCCAAAATTAATTTACCAATCTTTTAAAATAATGAATACAATCCTGAAAAGATATTTTTTTATCGAAAAAAAATAACAGGTTAATCACGATAAATAAACTTTTATATAAAAAAAACGAAATCGGTGTTTTGTTTTTTTTATAATAAACAAAACTGCTTTTATCTAACAGCAACTGTTGATTTATATTTTTCTGAAAAGAACCTTTTTCTAAATGGCATATGTTTGGTGTGCTAATAACCAGCATTTTATATCCTGCCCGATTCATCTGAAACTGCAAATCGGTTTCTTCGTAATACATAAAATAGCGTTCATCAAAGCCTCCAAATTGGTTAAATATTTCTTTTTTCAAAAATAAATCTGCTCCGGTAATATAATCTACTTCCAAAACGTCTTTTACAAACAAATCGTTTTTTTTGTTTTTGTCTAATCTCTTTTTTATTTTTGAATTGAGATACTTTTCTCTACCTATTATGTTTATAATCAGATTTTTTATCCGATCTGTCAAATCGGGCATTAAGTGTGGAAATGTACCATAAGAGTGAATAATCTCCTCATTCTTGCTTAATAAATATGAACCAACAGCACCAATATTTTCATTTTGATGGTTTTCCATATACACGAAAAAGAGGGCGATAGCATTATTCCTCAATTCTGTATCGCTATTCAGCAGAAAAAGATATTTACCTTTTGTATACTTTACACCCAGATTGTTTGCTCTTCCAAAACCCAAATTTACTCCCGATTCGATGAGTCGTACTTTAGAAAATCTTGCTTTAATCATCTCCTGAGAGCCGTCAATAGAGGCGTTATCAACTACAATTATTTCATAATTAACATCTTTTGTGTGTGCGTATATCGACTCCAAACAATTATTTAGTAGCTCTTTTGTATTATAATTTACTATGATAACCGAAACATCCATAATTTACCCATTGTCTTTTTTACTTCGTCGATATAATCTTTTCGTGTGATATTCAAATCTTTAATTACTTCAAGGGGCCATTTCCAATTTTGATAAATCAGTTGCGCCAAGCCAGGGGCTAAAATTAAAGAGAGTACACCTAGTTTTAAAACAACTAAAAACAAAAATAACAATAAAACTGTAAGTAACCCAGAGAAAATAGATGCCTTAAAAAAAGGGACTTCATTTTTTGTCAAAAGTACAGAGCCTGCCCAGGCATGATTGTTTTCTAAAAATGTAGAAATAAGCAAAATAGCCAAAAGTGATGTTTGCAACAACAAGGTATTAGATTTGATAGAAACAAGCAATGAATTACCAAAGAACAAAACGATTATCCCCATTAATAAAAAAAGAAATATAGATACAATCTTACTTCTTAGGTATAACTCTTTCAAGTGAGAAATTCTGTTATTAATCCTATCTTGTATCATTTTGGGATAAAATGTAGAAAACCAAATGGTAGAAACAACGGCAATAAGTTCTACAACCTGCTTTGATACGCCAAATGAAGCTATTGCTGTCAAAGGCAAAAAAAGTGAACCTATAAAAACGGACGATTTATTTATTAGAAAACTTCCCAGCGACGTAATACCTATTTTAATTGCATTGGGAGAGATATCATTTAACACCTTTTTATGAGATATATTCTCCGCGTTTCTTATTTTTGATTTTATCTCTTTGTCGTAAAAAGCTCTGTGTGACAAAAAGCGATTTACGACAACTGCTCCCATTTGTCCGGCAGCTAATGATAAAATCCCTAATTTACAGACTAAAATTAAAGTTAAAGATATGGAGATAAAAAAAACTTGAGAAATTATTATTATCTGTTTATTTTTTTTTACCATTCCCCGTCCCAATAATAGACTATCAAAATACAGAGTATATGACTGGTAACCAATAAAAAAAATATATAAAAACCAAGATATATATATTATTGTCCCACCGCCTGAATATGATTTATTCAAAATGTAATGTATATAAAAAGTCCCGACAATGGCTAAAAACAAGAAGATAATTAGTGATATTCTTGTATAAAACCATTTCATTGCCCCAATCACACTTTTTAATAACGCATAATTTATGTTTTCCCCTTTTTGTACTATTGAAAAGCCCTCTTTTTGAAAATTATTGGCACCACTAAATACATAAGTTATATTTCTGGAAAAAGTTTGGCTGAAACCGAAATCAAATAATAACGTTATGGCCGAAAAGGAGATGAAAATAGTCCATATACCCACCTCGTCTGCCGATAGATATCTAAGTATAACAGGCAATATCAGCACATTAGACGCTATCTTAAGTACGGTAGCTGAAAAATTCCATATTACATCTTTTTTAGTGATTTGCATTGATTCCTATTTCTTTCAAACAAAAGGTGTCTCCTCTTTATTCAACTATCGTATTTCCCCACTTTATCCTCTATTGATACATCATCTCTGTTACTTTGTATTTTGAAATACGCCATCACACTCGTAGCTCCGGCGTCGTAGCATACTTGCTGGGCGCGTTTGAAAACGTCCATGATTTCGTCGTAAGTCCCTTCTACAACAGTTTCAAAAGGACATACCCGATATTTCAAGCCGGATGAAGCGATGACTTCGATGGCCCGGTCAACTATTTTATAAGGATGTAGCGTTCCGCCAGAAGGCAAAACTTGGAGAGAGGCGTTAATGATTTTGTTCATAGGCGCGATTCGTTGGTTAATTGATACTTAAGTGGAATTTGGAATATCTCGAATTTACAACGGGGTATTAACATGAAAATTATGTCATCAACCCATTTTAACAATATAACCCGAAAGTTTTTTCGGGTTATATTCTATTCTATTGTTTTCGGAAAGTATGTTATTCGGCTGCCGGAGCTTCCGGAGCAGCTGTTTCTTCTGTCGTTTCGGGTTTTGTGCTTTCCGATGCGTCTGCTTTGATTTCTTCCGCCGCTTCCGCAACTTGTGACTCTATGGCTTCTGCTCTTTTCTTGGCCAACTCTGCCTTTTTCTCTTTCAAAATATCTGCTTCAGCTTTGGCTCTTTCTTTGGCTTTAGCTTGTTTTGCGGTATCAATTTCTGCTTTGGTTTTGTTTACGGCATTATCTTTAGCCGTTTTCCAAGCGTTAAAACGTTTTTCGGCTTCCGTTTCGTCAAAAGCCCCTTTTTTCACACCGCCTTGTAAGTGTTTCATCATTAATACCCCTTCGCCTGAGAGTATGTTGCGTGTAGTGTCGGTAGGCTGCGCCCCCACATTTAACCAATACAGAGCTCTGTCAAATTTCAAATTTACGGTTGCCGGGTCGGTATTAGGATTGTATGAACCAATCCGTTCAATAAATTTTCCGTCACGCGGAGCGCGGCTATCAGCTATTACAATGTGATAATACGCATAACCCTTGCGCCCATGACGCTGAAGTCTCATTTTTACTGCCATTTTCTCGAAATGTTTTAAAATTAATAATTAAATATTTGCCTTTACTCGAAAAGCGGGTACAAAGATACAATATTTATTTGAAATATTGTAAATGGTAAGAATTGTTTGTGATGGGAGCGGCTCTTCCTTTTTTTGAAACAAGCCTAATTTTGGTTTTGTTTACAACAGTACTTGATTCAATTGTTATGATGGATAAAAATCAATATGTTTTTAAAAAGAGGCATAAAAAATCTGGAGAGTATTACACATTTACACAACAACCCGAAGGTAAGCTTGGAAAGAATCGAAATTATTCAGAACTTATTGATATGGTAAATGTAATGGGCCATGAAATTATCTTATTGAAAAGTAGGTTGGATTTCTAATCTTCATAGAAACCCAATCCTGTTTTTTCTTATTTATAGTTTGATATTTATCAAATAAAATGCTTTCGGTTCTAAATTTAATTGAAATTCGCTCGATTGTATCCGAATGTTTTCCGTCAAAGGTACAATGGCTGTCGGATTGTCCAACGTATTTTCCAAATCGGGATTCCTGGATTTTAATACTGTTTTTACCACTTCTCTCATACTGTTTTTAATCCCTTTTAAGGTGTAAGTTACCGCTTTGTCACTATCGGACGTATTGGCTATTTTGAGTACAATTTCATTTTTGTTGCTGTCGTAAACCGAAGAGGCATAAATCCCGTCTTGTCCTGCCAGCGGCATTTTGTTTTCGGTGGTTTTTAATACATTGGTACCTGCATTGTGTCCGTAGAGTTGCTGCACGTAATAGTTGGGAGTTTTTACGCTGTTCAAATTATCAAACCAAATCATATCGGGTTTCCATTGCCAACCTTTGACATGAGCAAATAGTGGAGCATAGGTACACATTTGCACCACATCGGCATTGCGTTCGAAACCGGTCATAAAGGCTGCCTCACAAAGCGCCGATTCAAAATTATTTTTTCGGTTTTTGGGGTGACAAGCATATTCTCCAGCAAATACTTTGGGCCCTTTGCGGTCATAAAAATCATAGCGTGCTGCATTGGACAAAAACCATTCGGGACTACGGTAGTAATGCTCGTCCACCAAATCTGTCTTTAGCTTGCGCATAGCATCCCAACCATACTCAAAGTCTTTTCCGTCGGGGCTGGGTCCCGACGACCCGATGATTTTTATCTCAGGATGTTTTTCTCGTATAACGTCCACAAACGGTTTCAATCTTTCGGAGTATAAACTTCCCCACTGCTCGTTACCGATGGCTATCAGTTTGAGATTAAAGGATTCGGGATGCCCCATCTCTGCACGGATTTTTCCATATTTTGTACTGATACTGCCGTTGGCAAATTCGATCAAATCAAGGGCGTCTTGTATATACGGATTCAGTTCTGCTACGGAAACGTGGGCGTGAGTATCTTTATTTTGAAATTGGCAAGCCAACCCACAACTCAATACTGGCAACGGTTCCGCACCCATGTCTTCTGCCAGTTGAAAAAATTCAAAAAAACCCAGTCCGTACGATTGATAATAGTCGGGGAAAAAGCGATATGAAAATGTGTGTTCCCAACGGTTTTCGTTCAATGTGCGGTTTTCAACTGCCCCTATGGAGTTTTTCCATTGATAGCGCGTTTCTAAGTCTGTACCCTCAACAATGCACCCTCCGGGGAAGCGAAAAACTCCCGGTTTCAAGTCGTACAACGCTTGAGCCAAATCTTTGCGCATACCGTTTTTTCTCCCTTTCCATGTATCGACGGGAAAAAGCGAGATGTGCTCCAAATCCAAAGGAGATTGCGCTGTGAGAAAAATCCGCAGCTTTGCCTTAGCTTCGGTTTTCCAAGGTTTCAATATAACTTCATATTGCTTCCACTCCGGTGAAGATATTTCTATCTTTTGTGAAACAATTACATTGCTTTCATCGTCTATCAATTCTACCCTCAGACCGGTATTTTGCTCTTTTCCCTTTTTTGCCCATACGGAAAAACGATATTCTGCGTCTTTTTTAATCCCTATACCAAAAAATCCTTCGTTGTCTAATCCTGTCTGCTTTTCTTGGTGCCCTGCGTAAGAGAGGCGGATATAGTGTGGGTTATTTTTAAAAGGTCCATCGTTTTTAATTTCCACATTTCCAAAAGTGTTCCATCCCATCAGTTGTTGAGGAAATTCAAAGGAGCGATTTTTGACTAATTCTCCGTACAACCCTCCATCGGCGCCGTAGTTGATATCTTCAAAAAAAATGCCGTACATCGTTTTTTGAACGGGTGTTCCGTTTTTCTTAAAATCGACCTGTATGTGGTGAGGTTGCGCTGCAAGGGAAAGAAAAGCGGTGCAAACAAAAAATGAAATCGAAACGAGAAATTTATTTTTTTGCATGATATTATGAGTTTTTAAACAAGTTTAACCTGTATTCTGAAATCAAAAAAATGTGGTAAATATAATAAAAATTTAATCATAAGTCATTAGGGTTATTAGCTGATAATTATCTCTGGGAAACATAAAATTAATTTTTTATGCTACCTATTACAGACAATGAGGTCTGATCTGATTTGATGTTGAATTGAAAAGAAGATACTTTTTTCTAAATATCTTCCCTGTTCTCTTTGAATTTGTAGTAATATGCCCCTTTTTTGGATCCCGATTTGTCTATCTCATCAAGTTTTTCCAAAAAATTCATATTTGTCATTTTCTTTCTAAAGTTGCGTTTGTCTATCGGATGCCCGTATATGGCTTCATATAGAGCTTGAAGTTGAGTAAGGGTAAATTTTTCGGGGAGAAGATTAAACCCGATAGGCTGAACGGCAGCCTTTCTGCGTAATATAGACAAGGCATTTTTTACCATTTGGTAATGATCAAAAATAAGTTCAGACGCTTGGCTTATGTTTATCCAAAAGGCGTTATGCTCATCAAGCAACGATTCGTCGTGGGCTGCGACATCGATAAGGGCGTAAAAAGCACAAGATATTACCCTTTCGCCCGGGTCACGGTCTATTTCCCCATACACCCCTACTTGTTCCATATATACATTTTCCAACCCCGTTAAGTTAGATAATACACTTACCGCAGCATCCTTTACCGATTGGTTTTCTTTAACAAAACCACCCATCAACGAAAGCCCTCCCTGTGATGGTTTCATTGTGCGTTTGTGGCACAAAAGCCTCATCTCATTGTCTTTGAATCCAAAAATAATACAATCGACCGCTACTAAAAAAGTGTCTTGTGAGCTATAAAAGACGGCGCTTGCTGCCATAAATATTAATGACTATAGGGTTTAAAGAGAACTTTGCTGAAAAAATTTCAGCAAAGTTACTCAATTATTTTTTTACCAAAAATACCAATAGAACAAAGCACAAAGAATAATCACGCCAAGGGAAGCTATAACATCCCATTTATCCCAACTTTGCCGTATCAGTTTTTTATAATCTGATGTCAGTGTGATTGCTTCAATCTGCTTGGCTGTCGGTTTTGGAGTAAAGAAAGAGACCGCTACCATCATAAGCATGATAAAGACAAGTAACCAAATTTCGAAAATGAGCCAGTTGGTTTGCCAAAACCAAGTGGTAGATTCCCAAAACCAGCCTGTCATCACATCTTTGCCGCTGTTTGTAAAAATATTTGTCAACAGGCGTACCATTCCGATGATAAAACCTACTATCATGCCGGTTTCACCCGCCTTAGGGGTAATCTTTTTGGAGAATATTCCCAATACGAATACCGCTACCATCGCAGGGGCAAGCAGTGATTGAATTCCTTGCAAGTAGTCGTAAAGACTGCCTAAACTTTTCATTATTGGTATCCATACAATACCCAGCACCACTACTACAATTGTTGCAATACGCCCAACCAACACATAAGTGGCTTCGCTCTTCTGCTTGAACATTGGCTTATAAAAGTCTTCGGTAAAAAGAGTGGCACAAGAGTTAAAAAATGCTGCTAATGAGGCAACAAGGGCCGAAATAAATCCAATGGTAACAATACCCTTTACACCGGCAGGCAATACAAACTTAACCATTGAGCCAAATGCGGTGTCGGGATTCTCCAAAGAAAAACCGCTATCGGGACGCGCAGCCAAAGCGGCAGCTATCATACCGGGTATCAAAAACATAAATACTGGTAATAATTTGAAATAACCTGCTGCTATTGTCCCTCTGCGGGCGCGTTTCATTATCACATCGTTAGACTCTCCTTTTTGTTGCCCAAGCACACGCTGAACGATGTGCTGGTCGGTAGCCCAATACCACAATCCAATGATTGACGCACCAATAAATACCCAAAAGCCGGGGTAGTCATCGTATAGCGGGTCTCCTGTTTCAAAGTGAAACATGTGGTTTGTTCCATATGCAACTCCATCTGCACCTACATTCAGAGTTTTGGCATAATCTATCATTGCCGTCCAACCATCGGAAATACTACCGCCTCCGAGAGCCGACAATCCCAAAAAGAGGACAAGAAAGGAGCCGAGAATGAGAATGGGGGTTTGGATTGCCGACAGTGTCATAACGCCTTTCATACCGCCAAAAACGGTAAATACTCCTGTCAATACTATCAGTCCGATAGCGCCATACCAAAATGGTAATCCAAGAAGGCTTTCCATGAAAATACCTCCCGTAAATGCTGTTACACTCACTTTGGTAAGCACGTAAGCCACAAGCGTAATAATTGATAACCATGAACCGGTGGCGGGAGTGTAACGATTTTTTAAGAATTCGGGCATGGTAATAATTTTTCCCAACTTATTGTTCATCAGCTGATAAAATGGCACAAAAACCCATCCTAAAATAAGTATCATCCATCCCTGCATTTCCCAGTGTGCCATACCCACACCGGCTTTAGCGCCAGTTCCAGCAAGGCCTACAAGATGCTCCGAGCCGATATTTGCGGCAAAAATGGCTGCACCAATGATATACCAAGGCTCGCCTTTACCAAAAAGATAGTCTTCGCTGTTGGCTCCTTGTTGGGAGCGTTTGTCTTTTTGTACCGAACGCCATACCGCCCAGGCAACAGTCATAATGCCGACTGCGATAATAATCCAGTCTAACCAAATAAATTGATGTGAATTCCAATCCATAATAAATTTTGTGATTTGTTGATTATTCTATTTTGTTACTCCAAATTTATAAATGCAAGTGCTCTGATATATTTGGCCTGGTTCCAAAATTGTCGAAGGCCACTGAGGTTTGTTGGGGCTGTCTGGATAATGTTGGGTTTCGAGACAAATTCCAGTTCGCTGATTGTAAATAATTCCTTTTTTCCCTTTCACGGTTCCGTCAAGAAAATTTCCTGTGTAAACCTGTACACCGGGTTCGTTGGTATAAACTTCCAATGTTATGCCAGACACCGGAGACACTACTTTTGCGGCAAGGTTTGTTACGTCTCCTTTGGTATTCAACACCCAATTGTGATCGTAACCATTTCCATTTTTTAACTGTGCATAGTCATAATTATTAATCTCTTTCCCTATTACTTTGGAAGTAGTAAAGTCCATCGGTGTCCCTTTTACCAACGCAATTTCGCCTGTGGTCATAAATGTGCTGTCCACAGGTGTAAAAGAGTCTGCGTTGATATACAGTTGGTCATCGGTAACAGGCTCCAAGGGATTTCCTGAAAGATTAAAATAGGAATGATTGCACATATTTATTACCGTCTTTTTGTCGGTAACGGCTGTAAAGTCAATTCTCACAGCGTTGTCTTGCGTAAGGGTAAATTTGACCGTAGCCTCTACATTCCCAGGGAAGTTCATATCGCCATCGGGAGAGTATCGGGTCATTTCAATGATGGTATCAGCGGTTTGTTTCACGTTTTTATATACCTGATACTGCCACCCCTGCGGACCACCATGCAAGCAGTGACCAAAATTGTTTTGAGGCAATTGAATGGTTGTCCCGCCAAGGGTAATTTTTCCTTGATTGATGCGGTTTGCATACCGCCCAATGCTTGCTCCAAAATCACTCGGAATGTTGATGTAATCGGCAACGGAATCGAATCCGAGAACAACGTCTGTCATTTTTCCTGTTTGGTCGGGCACCATGATAGAGACAATTCTTCCTCCAAAATTCGTGATACACACTTCCATTCCCGAAGTATTTTTTAGAATAAATAAATCTGTTGAATCCCCATTGACAGTGGTTTGGAATTTATGTTTTTCCAAACCAGACAATGTTTTGTTTTCTGCCTCTTTATGTGTACATCTTAACAATATCATTGCAGATGTCATCAAAATAAAAATTTTGGCTTTCATAGTAGTTGTGTTTTTCAGATAAAACTTATTTGAATAAATTTTCTTCAGTAAATTTTCCTATCGCTACATAGTTTTTATATAATTCTATGTAGGTTTTATGATTCTCTTCGTTAGGATAATATTCTGAGGCAAACCCCATTCCCATAGATTGTTGGGCCTCTTCTACTTTGTTGTAAATACCAGCCGCTACCGATGCGAACATGGATGCTCCAAATGCGCAAGCTTGATCTGCTTTTGCTACCTTGATAGGCATTCCGAGTACGTCTGACATTACTTGCATTACAAACGGAGATTTCAGTGCTATGCCTCCTATCCCTATTATCTCTTTAATTTCCACTCCATTTTCGATAAATCTGTCCACAATTGCTTTTGAACCATAGGCGGTAGCTTCGACCAATGCACGGAAAATAAGTGGAGCCGAACTTGCTAATGACAACCCGGTAATTGTCCCTTTTAGCATTTGATTAGCGTCGGGAGTTCGTCTTCCGTTCATCCAGTCGGTGGCTAAAATGGTTGATTCTGAAACGGGAATTTTGGCAGCCTCTTCCGATAGTGCCGGTATGATTTTATCAGCAGTCTCTTCTATTAGTTTTTGTTTAGTTGATGCATCGATGAGTGAGGTTTTTGCCAAGATATTTTCAAGAGGCCATGCGACAACGCGTTTAAACCATGCGTAAATATCTCCAAATGCAGATTGTCCTGCCTCTAACCCTACCATTCCGGGAATTACCGAACCGTCCACTTGCCCACAAATACCAGGAATCAGTTTATCTCCCATCGTGTCGTAATCGGTTACCATAATATCGCAAGTAGAGGTGCCTATGATACGGACTAAGGCTCCTGGCTTAATTTCGGCTCCCACGGCTCCCATATGCGCATCGAAAGCTCCAACGGCAACGGCGACATCGGTTGTTAATCCAAGACGTTCAGCCCACTCTTTTGTCAAGTTTCCTGCTTTTGTGTCGCTGGCGCAGGTTTCGGAAAAAAGGCGGTCTCTATAGCCTGCGAGAACAGGGTCGAGCGTTGTTAAAAATTCTTCGGAGGGTAATCCGCCCCACTCTTTGAGCCACATCGCTTTGTGTCCCGAGGCACAACGGCTGCGACTCATCTCTTCGGGTTTGGTTTTGCCCACGAGAAGTCCCGGCAGCCAATCGCAATGTTCCACAATGGAATAACCTGCCTTGCGTACTTTTTCGTCTGCGCGAAGCACGTGTAGCGCTTTTGCCCAAAACCATTCAGAGGAGTAAATACCCCCTTCATAAGAGGTGTAATCAATGTTCCATTTGTGGGAAAGATCGTTGATTTCGTTTGCTTCTCGAATAGCGGTATGGTCTTTCCAAAGTACAAACATAGCGTTAGGGTTTTCGGCAAACTCAGGCAAAAGAGACAAGGGAGTCCCATTCTTATCGGTAAAAACCGGAGTGCTTCCTGTAGTGTCAAATGCCATACCTACAACGTTTTCAGCTGTTCCTACAGGGCTTTTTGTCAAGGCGTCTTTTACAGTAAACTCCAACACGTCGATATAATCTTGCGGGTGCTGGCGATATTGATTTTCTGATGGAATACAATATTTTCCTTCCATCCATCGTGGATAATGTTTTACAGATGAAGCTATCTCTTCTCCTGTTTTTGCGTTTACAATCACAGCGCGAGCCGAATCGCTTCCATAGTCAAGTCCGATTACGTATTTCATAAGAGTATTCGCCTAAGCTCTCTCCCAAAAGGGAGAGGGCTTTTGAAGGCATTATTTTAAAGTTAATGTATTGGATATATTTTAAAATTATCCCTCGGAGAAGGATCTGTTTCGAAGAAGTTTGTTTTATCTCAAGGCTCTATTAAGCATATAATACACTTCATTGTTGCGCAGGTCCTGTTTGAAGTTACGCATAGTTGTATCCTTGTCTATCAGCAACATTTCCATATCGGCAATTTCGGCATAGTCTTCCATATGTTCTTTTGTCAATCCGAAAGAGAAACTGGAGTGGTGTGTACCTCCTGCCTGAATCCAAGCTCCGGCTCCTACTTCAAAGTTTGGTTGTGGAATCCACAGCGCGCATGCTACGGGAAGTTTGGGTAGGTTTTTGGTTTTAATGACATCAACTACGTTTACTATCATACGGAATCTGTTACCCATATCAACCACGGTACAGGCTACTCCCTGTCCTTCGTGTGCTTGAAATACTAAGCGGGCGCAGGTACCGGCGTCTCCAATACCCAAGAAATGGACTTGCAGTTGAGGCTTTTTTTCGGCGATAGAGGGGTTTATTTCCAACATATGAGCTTGAAGGATAGAGCTGTTGTCTCCATCAAAATTTAAGGTATAATCTTCTAAGAATGAGGTGCCTCCTTTTAGCCCTTCTCCCATAACCCACATAGTGCGTACCAGTGCTGCCGTTTTCCAGTCTCCTTCGGCACCAAATCCGTAGCCTTCCTGCATCAGGCGCTGGGAGGCAAATCCCATCAACTGATCCATCCCCTCCAATTCGTCAAAACTGGTGGTAAATGCTTTGGCTCCTTTTTCTTCCAAAAAGCGACGAAGCCCTATTTCTTGTGCGGCGGCGGCACGTATGTGTTTGAAATTTTCCGTCCCTTTCTTGGAGTCTTCGGCAATGTCGTAAACTTCTTCGTATTCTGCAACCAGGGTATCTATTTCGCTATCGGTAACAGCATTTACATAGGGTACCAGTTTAGCTATGGGTGCATTATCCACATGGTAACCAAGTCGTATTTCGGCTTCTACTTTATCGCCATCGGTAACGGCTACATTGTTCATATTATCTCCAAACCGGATGATGCGCATATCTTGTGCATCTGCCCATCCTACGCATACGCGCATCCATGTGGCAATTTTGTTTTGTGTATTTTTGTCTTTCCAATATCCTACAACAATTTTGCGGGGTTTACGCAAGCGACTGGTTATAAACCCAAATTCGCGATCGCCATGGGCGCTTTGATTCAAGTTCATAAAATCCATATCGATGGTTTCCCATGGGATTTTTTCGTTGTATTGCGTGTGAAGGTGTAACAATGGTTTTTTGTAGTCCATCAAGCCGTGAATCCACATTTTGGCAGGCGAAAAGGTATGCATCCAGGTGATTACCCCTACACACTTTGTATCTCCGTTGGCGTTTCTAAAAATTTCCGCTACCTCTTTTGATGAGTTGGCGGTTCCTTTATATACTACTTTTACGGGTAAATTGCCCGAGTCATTGAGCGCTTTGACCATTTCTGTTGAGTGAGCGTCAACTGTTACTACAGCGCCTCCTCCGTACAAGAGCTGTGCTCCTGTTACGAACCATACTTCAAAATCATTGTAATTAATCATGGCTTTCTGTTTTTTTTAATTTGCTTACTTGTGTTGTTTTGTAAGCAATTTGGTTATTATTATGTTTTTTGTTATTCTTTTTTTGATTGACCGTAGTAAGCGTTTGCTCCGTGTTTCCTGTAAAAATGCTTTGTAATCAAGTGTTCGTTCATTGCCAATTGAGGGTTCACACCGAAAGCCACAAAAGCCATTTTTGCTACCTGCTCCATAACTACTGCATTATGAACGGCATCGTCCGCATTTTTTCCCCAAGAGAATGGTCCGTGATTTTTGACTAAAACACCGGGTATATAATCGGGGTTTAAAACGTTAAATCGTTCTATGATGACATTGCCTGTCTCCAATTCATATTCTCCATCTATTTCTTTGCGGGTCATATCGCGAGTGCAAGGGATGTCGGCACTAAAATAATCGGCATGGGTTGTACCTATATTGGGTAGGTCTTTCCCGGCTTGTGCCCAAGAGGTGGCGTATGTAGAGTGAGTGTGTACAATCCCTCCTATATTGGGGAATGCTCTGTAAAGGGCTAAATGGGTAGGGGTATCAGACGATGGTTTGAGGTTCCCCTCTATAATATTACCTTGAATATCTACCACTACCATATCGTCTGCCTTCATATCGTCGTATGAAACGCCGGAAGGTTTAATAACTACCAATCCGGTTGCCCTGTCAATGGCGCTTACATTTCCCCAAGTAAATATGACCAATCCGTGTTTTACAAGTTCGAGATTGGCGTTGAATACTTTTTCTTTTAATTGCTCAAGCATGATTGTGAAGAGTAAATTTGATAAAAATGGATTTATGAATAAAAAGTGTATCGATTACACTTAAAAACACTTTGCAAATATAAGTATATAATTTGCAGAATGATATTTTTTTTGTGTGTTATAAAACATAATTTTATAGCAAATTTCACTTTTTCTACTGATAAGGGATGAAAATCCACCTTTATAGCTAATACAAAAAGGCAATTTCGAATATCTCGAAATTGCCTTTTTGTACCTTAGATAGATATTTTCGTTAGTTTATAACCCCAAAATTTTAGCATCCACATTAAAAATTGTCAAGAGTGTAATGTTTTGCGCAGGTGTAGGTTTCAAAGTACTTAATGTTATGTGCAGATTTACCGAACCGGCAAATATATACTCTTTCAAGTCCACCGACTTGTCCACATCAAATTCGATAATTTGTCCTATATTTTCGGGAATGGAAGTTTTATAAGCTATTCTCTTTTTAGGCAGTTCGCCTGCCGAAATAGCTACTTCGATGGATTTGATATAGCTAAAATCTATCTCTTCGGGGCTGTTTAGAGACATTGTTATTTTTTTGATGTTGATGATGTCCACATTTTCTTTCGACACTCCATATTGTTTAAGGGTGGTCTCATATTCGGTCTCTAAGGGTGGAAGATCCGACAATTCTACCGGAACGGGGATAGCCAATGGCATTTCCGGCAGGTCAACGCTTTTTTCTAAAGGCAAATCAAATTTTGTAAGTTTGGAAAGCTGTTTGCATCCATAAAATATGAGTAAAGAAACCGATAAAAGGAGGTAAATCTTAAAGTTTTTCATAAAATATAAAGTTGTATTTAATGCTTGCAACCTGAGGGAATAATAAATTATAGTGTATAACTATTTTACAGCTAATAGTAAAATAAAGACACACTCGTGAAGATAACACGAGTGTGTTGGTAATATATATGAATTCTTATTTCTTTTTTAATAAATCTCTTATTTCTCCAAGCAGTACCTCTTCTTTGGAGGGCTCAGGAGGGGCTGAAGGAGCTTCTTCTTCTTTCTTTTTCATTTTGTTGAGAGACTTCACAATCATAAATACAACCAATGCCAACAGCAAAAAGTTAATGGTAATGGTAATAAAATTACCGTAAGCAAAAATTGCTGTATCTGCTATTTTTCTTGCCTCTTCGAGTTTGGTTCCTACCGGTACTAGATCTTTTCCTTTTAATACGATGTACAGACTACTAAAGTCGGGTTTCCCGAGCATTGCGCCTACTATTGGCATAATCAGATCGTCCACAACACTTGTTACGATTTTACCAAATGCGGCGCCAATGATAACTCCGATTGCCATATCCATGGCATTACCTTTCACGGCAAATTCTTTAAATTCTTTTACAAGTCCCATAATAATTTTTTGTTTGAGTGTAAAATTAAATATTTATAATTGATGTGCAATTTGTAGAATTGAAAACCAAAGAGATAACAAAAAACCTTACAGATTGTTCTGTAAGGTTTAATTTTGTGAAAATTAAGATACAGACGGTCTGTATTCTATTTTTTGATGGTCTGTACTCCTCCCGATTTATTTGTCTCTTTTCTTTTCAGTAATTTATTTATTTCGTATGTAACGGGTGCTGCAATATATACTGATGAGAACACTCCAAAAACAACGCCGAATAACATAGCAAAGATAAATCCGCGTATGGTTTCTCCGCCAAAGATAAACATAGTAAGCAGCACGAGGAATACTGTCATAGTAGTGCTAAATGTACGTCCTAACATTTGATTGATGGAGTCGTTGATAATTGTCAATCTGTCTCGCTTGGGATAGAGTTGCACATTTTCCCTGATTCTGTCGAAGTTGATCACCGTATCGTTGATAGAGTAACCAACTACTGTGAGTATGGCTGCTATAAACGATTGGTCTATCTCCATTGAAAAGGGTAATATACCATGCAACAAGGAGAATGCTCCCAATGTGATGATTACGTCATGCACCAAAGATATAATTGCGCCGATGGCATATCCCCATTCGTTGAACCGTATCAATATATATAAGCCAATACCCAATACGGCAAATATAATTGCCCAAACGGCAGACGTTTTTATCTCGTCGGCTACTGTTGGTCCAACTTTGGAAGAACTTTTGATGTTCTCTTTTACAAATTGATCGCGGGTTATATTCTTTTTGAGCAATGGCTGTAAATTTTCATACAGCTTGGTTTCTATCTCTTCATCTACATTTTGCGAATTATGATCAATTTTATATTTGGTCGCGACTCTTACTTGGCTTTCGTTTCCGATAGTGATTACTTGCGGCATATCTCCGTCAAAAGCGTCTTTGAGATTCGAACGGACATCTTCGGTTTTGACAGGTTGGTCGAAACTTACTACATAGTAGCGCCCGCCGGTAAAGTCGTTGCCCAAGCTAAATCCGCGAGTTCCAAACGATACAAGGCTTATAAGGATGAGAATCCCCGAAATAATAAACATCGTCTTTCTCACTCCCATAAAATCAAAATTGGTATTTTGTAGCCAATGTTTCGAAATTTTGGTAAAAAACGGTAGTTCTTTTGCGTTTTCGCGTTGTGCGTACCATTCAAGCATATATCGTGTTAAGAATACAGCGGTAATAAATGTGGTAACAATACCTATGCTCAACGTAACCCCAAAACCTTTGATAGGACCTTGCCCGAAGACAGTCAAAATAATACCTGTCAAAAGGGTAGTAACATTGGAGTCTATAATTGCGCTCAAAGCATTTTTAAATCCTATCTGTATTGCCTTTCGCATACCCATTCCGGCTCGCATCTCTTCCCTGATACGCTCGTATATAAGAACATTGGCATCTACAGCCATACCCATCGTCAGCACAATACCGGCAATACCCGGTAAGGTTAATACCGATTGGAAAGAGGCTAATATACCTATCAAGAAGAATACGTTGGCAAGCATTGCCAAATCGGCGATTGCTCCGGGAATAAATCCGTAGTACAACATCATATAAAGTATGATGATGATAAAGGCAATGATGAAAGAGATAAAACCGCTGTTGATAGCCTCTTGCCCCAAAGTAGGTCCTACAACATCTTCTTGTACGATGTGTGCAGGGGCGGGCATTTTACCCGATTTCAGTACATTTGCCAAGTCTTTTGCCTCTTCGGTAGTAAACCGCCCTGTAATATTGGAGTTTCCTCCGGTAATTTCGACCTGAACGGTTGGAGCAGAGTAAATATATCCGTCTAACGCAATGGCAATAGACTTCCCGATATTGTCTTTGGTCATTCTTGCCCATGTTTTAGATCCTTCGGCATTCATACTCATACTTACTTCGGCATAAGCCGAATTTTGTCCAAAATCGTCTCTGGCATCGGTAACCACACCTCCTCCTAATGGAGCGGTTCTGTCGCGGTTGGTATATTTAATGGCGTACAGCTCATAAATTTGATTTTTTTCGTTGATGGGTTTTACTGACCAGCGAAGACCTAAATTGGAAGGGAGTACTTCTTGTACTTGTTTCATACTAAAATACGAATTTACCAATGCCGTATCTTTCGCTTGTACATATCCGATTATAGGACCTCTTCCTATCTGTCCACTTCTGTCTGAATTTAAAGTCATTACGGCAAACAGAGGATTTTCTTTTCTGAAGTTTTCCATCTGTTTTATGGAGTCGCTTGCAGAACTCCCAGAGTTCTTATTTCCCATAGCAGCTTTCAAACTATCTATCGCATTTGTCGCTTTTGGGGCGGTTTCGATATTTACAACTTGTGCCGTGTCGCTTTGTTGGCTTTGTTCTGTTGTAGTATTTTCTCCGATATTTAAATTTGCAATAACTCTGTTGGCTTCAATTATGTTGCTATAGATTTCAGGTAAGTCGTACGTTTCCCAAAATTCTAAGTTGGCAGAACCTTGCAGGAGTTTGCGCACGCGTTCCGGTTCTTTAACACCCGGGAGTGCTATCAATATCCGTCCTGTTCCTTCTAGTTTTTGAATATCGGGCTGTACTACCCCGAAACGGTCGATACGTGTACGGAGTACGTTGAACGAGTTGCTTATGGCAGCATTAATCTCTTTTCGCAAAACGGATACCACTTCCTCGTTGGTAGAGCTGAGTGTTATCCAATCTTTCATCCCCAAAGTGCTGAAAATAGTGGATAGTTTTACATTGGGGTCGATGGCTTTGTATGATCTTACAAATAAATCTAAATAAGGCGTTCCGCTGTTGGTCTTTTGCAATTCGGACGCGTTAGACAAGGCTTTCTCAAAATTGGGATTGGAATTGTTGTTGGATAGCGCGCGGATAATATCGGGCTCCGAAACTTCCAATACTACGTTCATCCCCCCTTTTAAGTCGAGTCCCAACCCCAACTGTTTTTCTCTGACCTGTCTCAAGGTATATCCTAAATATACTTTTTCAACTGCCATCGAGTCTAAATACTCATAATAAACTCTATTTTGGATGGAATCTATCGCGTTGTTTTTATCGATAGGAGAGAGTGCGGTAAATGCGGACGAAGATTTAAAACTGTTAACGGCGGTTTCCGATAATGTTTTTGCCTTGTTTTCGTATATGCTTGTTACCAGACTGAATGATAAGTAGAACGCACACACTAAAGCGAGTGCAATTGCAAAAAGCCTTACAAGTCCTTTGTTTTGCATGGGGGAAATTATTTAATGAATTATAAACAATATATAGTACTTCAAATTTTGAAAATGAGTGCAAATATACTGTTTTTTTTAATAATTGCATAAAAAAATGAGAATCAGAATGATATTTTTTATCATTGTTTGCCAAATTGATTGTTTTTGTTGATGTTGTGAACGTTCTGTTTTTCTTTTTTTTTAATGCTTTTTTACAAGAAAAATACAAATATGTAGCCGGTCAATCGTTCTGATAATTGGTAGAGATCTTCCAGTGGAAGTTTACTGTCTTTTTTGTCATGGTCGATTCGTTTAGTAACACAACACAAGTTGTTATCACAGATAAAAAATACTACCCAACACAAGATTGTTAATTTATAAGTGTTGATGAGTTTTGTCAATACATAGGATTTAGAAACCGAATAGGCATATCCTTTTATTGTGGGGCAATTATATATTAAGTATATCAAAGCTAGTCATCTTCCTGCATAATGTATCTAAACCGTACTAAAAACACATTTTTTCCATTGTAAGTCCATTAAAATTCTGTACATTTGTAATACAAAATTGATACTGTTTGAGTATGAAAATCGAAAGGAGAGGAAAAAATCGGATATTCAAAATATTTTGTAATTATGACAGGCTGATAATCAGGGGTAAGTAAAAAATAGAGATTACAGATTGCTCCACAAATGTCATCGACAGAGTGTTTGTAGTATTAATTGGTAAGTTTACAGGTATTCCGTCTTTATTTTTTTTATTTACGCAGGCTTGGAAGAAGTCTTTCGGTGTAATGCAGGTAGGTTTGACTGTTAAATGCAATCCAGCTCAAAATACAGCTTATCGTAAAAGTAGAATATTACTCCGCAATACTGTATCGAAATTATTAAAAACATCAATATATCTATGGATTTTTTATTGTTTATTCTAATGGGTGCTCTTGCCGGATTTTTTGCCGGAAAATTATTTAAAGGGAGTGGTAACGGGTTTCTAATTAATCTTATTGTGGGAATAGTTGGCGGGCTTATTGGTGGCTGGCTGTTCAAATCGCTGGGGATTTCCTCCGGCGGCTTTTGGGGAGGCTTGATAACGTCTACCGTTGGAGCCGTCATTTTCCTATGGTTACTTTCTTTATTAAAGAGAAGATAGTGGCAAAAGGAGAAGTGCTTTAATATTTATAATCTTTTAATTGCTCTTGCAGCCGTTTACGGGCAAGGAATATTCTGCTTTTCACCGTTCCGATGGGAAGGCTCATCGTTTTGGCTATTTCCTCGTATTTATACCCTTGTATGTGCATAGAGAAAGGAATACGGTATTCATCTGCAAAAGACGCTATGCTATTGCTGATTTCTCCTACTGAGTAGGCGCCCTCAGGAGATTCAAATCCCGAATTTTGGGGTAAGTTTAAATGGTGTAAATCTTCGGTATGGTCGAATACGGTCTGATTTCGTACTATTTTACGATAGTTATTGATAAATATATTTTTCATTATCGTAAGTACCCACCCTTTAAAGTTTACATCATTAGTAAACTTATCCTGATTGTCCAGTACCTTCAGGGTTGTATCTTGTAATAAATCTTCAGCATCGTCTTTGTTTAGTGTTAGAGAAAATGCAAAATTTCTCATATTATTTTGAAGCGCGACCAGTTCTTTTTCAAATTGAACATTTTTCATTGTTGTCGTTAGTTTTTTTTGTTACCACAATCATCAATAAAGGTACTTTGGCAAAATTGATAGCCAAAACCAAAATCGAAAGGTATCCTAAAGAAAATAACTTGCACTGTGTCAGCTGTCTATACTGAAATATTATACAAAATTGTTGTTATTTTTGAGACAAAGATAGCAATTATTTTCCAATTTTATTCATCTTCCTATTTCGTTTTTCACAATTATTAAAAATGTTGTACCTTGTACATGTGTATTACAACATTTATTGTTGTACATAAAAAGAAAAAAAATTAGGAGAAGAAGAGCGCTGAAATTAAGACTCATCTTGTTTTGATTGGGTGCTCATTTTGCCACAGCAAGAGTAAATATGCTGATTTTAACGTTTTTGCATTCCTGTAAAGCTGTGGCGCAAGCTTCAAGGGTCGAGCCGGTTGTCAATATATCGTCTACCAACAAAATATGTTTGCCTGTAAAGCGAGTCGGTTGCCTGACGGCAAATACCCCTTGAGTATTCTCAAAACGTTCATAAACAGTTTTTTTTGTCTGAGAAATATTTTCCTTCATCCGTACCAGGTTGTTTATATCCAAAGGTTTGTCCAATATATCCGAAAGTCCTTTTCCAATCCATTCACTCTGATTGTATCCTCTCAACAGCTCTTTTTTGGGATGCAGCGGCACTGGAACAATTACATTCACATCGCTGTAATATCCGCTTTGAGATAGTTCTGTTGCGGCTATTTTACTCAGATACCTACCTATTTCTTTATTGTTTCTATATTTCAATTCGTGCATTAGGCGCTGAATTTTTGAACCTTTTTCAAAGAAAAAAAATGATGTAGCGCTATTTATTGGTGTTTTACCTAAAAACCGCTTTTCTGTTTCGTTGTTTTTTTGCAAGTGGAAATTTGTTTTCGGGATATCACAGATACAGTTCGTACAAATATTTTGCTCGCCCCGCACCAAGGTTTTATTACAGGTAAGGCATAAATCGGGAAAAAACAGACCGATGAAAGATGTTGCCAATGACATAATGAAGAGATATTTTCAAAAAAAATATTTTATGGGTAGTTTGTAATTTGGCATTTAGCTTAAAACTTAAAACAACAATAATATTTTAGGTAGAAAAACGATTATACCTACTACAATTGAGGTTAATGCCGCCACAAAAACTCCACCTGCCGCCATATCCTTTATTTTGCCTGCGACGGATTTTCTCTCCGGTGAAACCATATCGACCAACGTTTCGATTGCCGTGTTCATTATTTCGGCACTAAGCACCAAGCCTGTGCAAATGATACAAGCCAGCCATTCTAAAAAAGATATTTTCAAGCCAAAGCCGAATACTACAACTAAAGCTGCAACTGCTATATGGATTTTCATATTTCTCTCGGACTTGATTACGGCTCTAATACCTTTTAAAGCGTATCCAAAGCTTAAAAGCAATCTTTTCATCTGTTTGTGGTTTTTATGTATTCGACTGTCAAAGATCTTACATTATTACTATTACACTCACATTTGATTGAATATATTTTAGATGCATTTTATTGGGTAATAAAATACTTTGTACCACGGTATGGTATATTGAAGACAGTTGTCAAAAAGTACGGGATATAAAGTTGGTAAGAGCCCAATTATAAGCTTTTTTGAGGTCGTCGGTCTCAAAATCATTCAGACTTTTACGCACTTGCTGCCAAATATATTCGGAGGTTTTCTCTTTCGGGATACAAAAGTACACAAAATATGTCTTACCGTTTCCACTCGAAATTCGGATATATTCTACCATAATTGCTGCCGTTTCGCCGGAGTCTGTCCTGATTAATGCCTTAAAATTGAATGTTCTTTTTGTTGCATTAGATCCATTGGCATATTCCACAGATTTAATGTCTTCAATCTTGTATCCCTGCCTAATAGGCATATTGCGTCTATACTCTTTCGTAATATACTCATACTCTTCAATAGTTGTTTGTGAAAACACAGACAAACAAAACATTAGCAATAATAAAGCAAATACTATTTTTGTCATACTCTAAATATTTTTATTGAATATAGTTGGAAATGTCGTATAAAAAATATTTTACCTTATGAAATCACTCCTACCTTTGGGTAAAAAGCAGAGAAAAATATCAAATAAGTAGAAAATTGATATATTTACATTTGACAAACAGTAAAGTATAGCTAATTACGGATTGGTTTACCAAAAACAAAAATACATATTTTTTGTCTTACACCAATTTTTAAAAAGACAATTTATAAATATTAGTCTATCGGATCGGACATTTAACAGTTTAAGCTACTCCCCAAACTTTGGACTGATTTTTCTCAAAGTTAAGATGTTTTTTTCATTTATTTTGATACTTGTTATTCCTTATTTTGTTGGCTCTTTAAATTGAAAGTCTTTGGTATCCCCTTCAATTATTTTTTCTTTTCAAATCCCCTCCCCAAAAATAAGAGGGCGTTTGGAATTCATACGGTAGCCTGTTTCTTTAAGTAAAAATGTTATTTTGATCAGATTTTCGTAAAAAAGCAAAAAAGTGTACCTTTGCGTTCCTATTATAAAACAGCAATAAAATGAATTTACCATTATTTACATCTGAAAAATATAAAGTTGCCGATATATCGCTAGCAGACTTTGGACGAAAAGAGATTGAACTAGCAGAAAAAGAGATGCCAGGGTTAATGTCGCTTCGTGAGAAATACGGGGTAGAAAAGCCATTGAAGGGGGCAAGAATTATGGGGTCGCTACATATGACAATACAAACCGCCGTATTGATAGAAACTTTGACTATACTTGGGGCGGAAGTACGTTGGGCAAGTTGCAATATCTACTCCACCCAAGATCATGCCGCCGCCGCCATTGCCGCTGCAGGAATTCCAGTATTTGCTTGGAAAGGCGAAACACTCGCAGAGTATTGGTGGTGTACGCTACAAGCACTCATTTTTGACGAACATAAAGGACCTAACATCATTGTTGACGATGGCGGAGACGCTACTTTGATGATTCACCTCGGTGTAGATGCCGAGAAAGTTCCCTCTATTTTGGATAAAAAGGTAGATGGCGAAGATGAACAACAATTGTACAGTATATTAAAGAGTGTACTGCAAAAAGACAACGGCATTTGGAATAGGATGGCTATCGAAATCAAAGGGGTATCTGAAGAGACAACCACCGGTGTTCACCGCCTGTACCAAATGATGGAAGAAGGAAAATTACTTTTCCCCGCGTTTAACGTAAACGATTCAGTAACCAAATCGAAATTTGACAATCTGTACGGCTGCCGCGAATCGTTAGCTGATGGGATTAAACGCGCCACAGATGTGATGCTGGCAGGAAAAGTGGTTGTTATTTGTGGCTATGGAGATGTAGGCAAAGGAAGTGCCAAATCTATGCGTGCCTACGGTGCAAGGGTATTGGTTACAGAAATTGACCCCATTTGTGCATTACAAGCTGCTATGGAAGGTTTTGAAGTGGTAACTGTAGAAGATGCATTATCCGAAGGAAATGTATATGTAACCACTACCGGCAATCGTGATATTATCCGTGTTGAACATATGGAGCAGATGAAAGATGGAGCCATCGTGTGCAACATAGGTCATTTCGATAACGAGATACAGGTAGAAAAACTTAAAAAATTCCCAAACATTATCCACACCAATATCAAACCTCAAGTTGACAAATATACTTTCTCCGATGGCAATAGTATTATTTTACTTGCCGACGGACGTTTGGTAAACTTAGGATGCGCCACAGGACATCCTTCTTTTGTAATGAGCAACTCATTTACCAATCAAACGCTGGCACAAATCGAACTTTTCACCAAAAATTACAAGACAGACGTATATCGCTTACCAAAACACTTGGATGAAGAGGTTGCACGTTTGCATTTGGAACAATTGGGAGTAAAACTGACAAAGCTGACAAAGGAACAAGCCTCTTATATAGGAGTTGGTGTAGAAGGACCCTACAAACCGGAACATTACAGATACTAAAATTTATCTGTATATACAACAAAAAGCGTAAAAGCAATAAATCCCTTTCAATCGTCTGATTAAAAGGGATTATCTTTTTATAAACTATGTAGGATTAAAGAAATTCTTATCTTATTTTCAGTCGTTTCCCCGACTGAATATTGTTTCCTTTGATACCATTCAGCTTTTTTAATCGAGCAACCGTAGTACCATTGCGGGCAGCAATTCGACTCAGGCTATCACCCTTTCGTACTTTGTAATACTTAGCAACTGCCTGAGAACTTTTAGTGTATTGATAATAGAAATTTTTCTTCTTCGTAAGTAAATAGGTGGACGCAATTACCCTACTATCTTCAAAATCAATAATATTGGCAGGGTTGATAGCGTTACCCACATATCGTGTTTCGAAATGCAGGTGAGGTCCGGTAGAACGTCCGGTGTTGCCACCCAGACCTATTAATTCTCCGGCTTTTACATCTTGGTCTATTCTCACCCTTGTTCCGCTCAAGTGTGCATATACTGTTTCTAAGCCATTATCATGCCTGATAACAATATAATTTCCGTATCCTCCTCTGTCGTAATCCACTATCCTTACCTTTCCACTAAATGCCGCCCTTATCGTGTCTCCTATTTGCAATCCCAAGTCAATGCCATAGTGAAAACGGTAGCGGCGGGGTCCAAATTTGGAAGTTACCCGATTGCTTTCAACAGGCATAACAAAATTTGAACAATCTATTTTTACAGAATCGGGTAATTCGCTCAAGGAAATTTTATAGGGATTGATGTGGCTATTTGTCCAGATACTATTATAAATGTCTTCCGCAGGGTGATTTTCCATCAAGTCGTCAGATTCATCGTTAAACATATCTTCGTAGATATTGGTCGAGTCTCGCTGTGTGGAAGGCTTGGTCGGGAAAGTATTGTTGATTGCTTTTTTCATATTGGACGGAGCAGCCATCACTCTTAGTTGGGCATTAATACTCGATCCGAAAGATGAAAACAAAAAAGTAATTATTAATAGTCCTATTGTGTTTCTCATTTGTTTTTAAATCTCATCGTCTGCATACAAATATGTATTGGCAGCCTGCTTGTAATTAAAAATTTCATTTTCACTAAAAAAACGTTTTAACTCTGCCACAGCAGAATCAGAAGAATCAGAAGTATGAACAATATTCTCCTGCATACTCACCCCAAAATCTCCCCGAATGGTTCCCGGAGCAGCTTCACGACTATTGGTAACTCCCGTCATATTCCTTACAATAGAAACAGCGTCCTTTCCTTCACAGCACATAACAATTACCGGAGTTGCCATCATCGAGTTTTTTATCCGTTGAAAAAAGGGGCGGGTTACAAGGTGAGCGTAATGCTCTTCCAAAATATTATCGGTAAGCTGCATCATCTTTATTCCTGCCAGTCGAAGTCCTTTTTGTTCAAATCTCTTAATGACTTCTCCCACTAAGGAACGCTGCAATGCAGAGGGTTTTAAAATTACAAGGGTTCTTTCCATAGGAACTTGGGTTGAATTTTTAATTCAAAAATCAATTCGCTGTCAAAAGTAAGAAAAAAAAATTACAGAAAGTATACACATTGTTCAAAAAAAATTATTTTTTAACTATTTGTAGCAGGAGATATGCCTATTTTTGATTTTAATAAGGAAATAACGATATTTTGTCACACAATACCCTTATGAAAGTGCCCAACTCCCTTATGTTTACAACACTTTGTATAACAATAAGAACATGTTTTTTGAAAGCAAACACACAAAATATAAATATTCTGTGCATAAATTTATAAGAGTTGTAGCTAATCAAAAAACAAAGTAACTATCTAGCAATAATAGAGAAAGACAAATTTTTAAGGTTAAAAATATTGTCTTTCTATTTTCAAATGAAATAAGCTCATTCCAAACAATTGACTCGGGATGAGCCAACTTCTACCAAGATACGATTATCCACTATTTTATATCGATCAAAGAAAATACTGCCCCTCTTCTTTCAGCCTTTTTCTCAAATATTGAACATCAACATTATGCACATCG
>JBKECI010000077.1:0-35498 GCA_047974405.1 Paludibacteraceae bacterium
ATATAGCTCTTTATCACATGGCAATCTACGCCGTACCCGAATTACTCCAGTGGTTTCAGAGCGAATACCCCAAACACAGCCAAACACAGTTGGATATGGGAAAAGGGTGTATCCGGTTCAGAAAAACCGAAGACATACCCTATGGACTGATAGCAGAATTAGCTAAAAAAATATCTGTGAGTGCTTGGATAAATTTATATGAAAATAATATAAGAAGAAAAAACGGCAAATGAAATTTGAAGGGGTAAAAATATTCCGGATAAATTTAGGAAACTTCAAGCGAGGTGCGGCAGTTGCTGTCCCTTGTTTGGGAATTTTTGTCGGAAAAGGATTTGAAACCGACATAGATTTGCTCCGGCATGAATTTGGACACATACTTCAGTACAGAGAATGGGGGGGGTGGTTTTTTCTGAAAAACATTGCCTCCGACAGCTTAAGAAGCGCTAAAAATAGTCGGAAATACCATATCAATCACCAAAAAACGTGGACAGAATGGTCGGCAAACCGATTGTCATACAACTATTTTGGTAAACCCTCCGATTGGAATTTCAAACAGTTTCCTATATCAAAAGCAGTCCGGCAAAAAGAACAAACTCCCAAATACGTATCCCGAAAAGAAGATTATATTAGAAAAAAGTTGGATATTTAACCCTCTGGTTGAAAAGTATAATACGATAACCCGATAAATTTTAGTAAATTTGCAGGCTCAAAATAATATAACCAATAATATAAATGCTTTTCCTCCGGCAGCTTGCCCACAGTTGGGATGGGAGGATAATATAATATGGCCTCACAAGAAGATATTTTCAAAAAACTGATAGCACACTGCAAAGAATATGGTTTTGTATTTCCGTCCAGCGAAATTTACGATGGTCTCGGAGCGGTGTACGATTATGGACAAAACGGTGTAGAACTTAAAAACAATATCAAACGATACTGGTGGGACAGTATGGTACTACTTAATGAAAATGTAGTAGGAATTGATGCTGCCATTTTTATGCATCCCACTACGTGGAAAGCTTCGGGGCATGTAGATGCCTTTAACGACCCCTTGATAGATAACAAAGACAGCAAAAAACGATACCGCGCCGATGTGCTAATCGAAGAACTGCTCGCCAAATACGACGAAAAAATAGAAAAAGAGGTTGAAAAAGGGGCAAAACGTTTTGGAGAGAATTTTGACGAAACAGTATTTCGCCAAACAAATGGACGGATACAGGAAAATAAAACAAAGCGAAACGAAATACACTCTCGATTTGTGAAAGCGCTGAACGACAGCAACCTTGACGAGTTGAAACAAATTATTATAGACTATGAAGTTGTATGTCCTGTAAGCGGTACTAAAAACTGGACAGACGTTCGACAGTTTAATCTGATGTTTAGTACCGAAATGGGTTCTACAGCAGACGGAGCTATGAAAATATACCTTCGCCCCGAGACGGCTCAAGGTATTTTTGTCAATTACCTGAACGTACAAAAAACAGGACGGATGAAAATACCGTTTGGTATAGCACAAATAGGGAAAGCATTTAGAAACGAGATAGTCGCACGTCAGTTTATTTTTCGTATGCGAGAATTTGAACAGATGGAAATGCAATTTTTTGTACGTCCGGGAGAAGAGATGGAGTGGTTTGAACACTGGAAACAATGGCGTTTGCGCTGGCATAAAGCACTCGGGCTCGGCGACCACAAATACCGGTTTCACGATCACGACAAGCTGGCTCACTATGCCAATGCAGCTACCGACATCGAGTTTGAAATGCCTTTTGGATTTAAGGAGGTAGAAGGTATCCACTCCCGCACCGACTTTGATCTTAGCAGTCATGAAAAGTATTCAGGTAAAAATATCAAATATTTCGACCCCGAAATTAATCAATCCTACACCCCTTATGTGATAGAGACCTCCATTGGCGTGGACAGAACATTTCTTTCAATTATAGCGGCTGCTTATACCGAAGAACAATTGGAAGGAGGAGACAACAGGGTAGTGTTAAAAATACCACCGGTACTCTCCCCTATAAAAGCGGCAATTTTGCCTTTGGTAAAAAAGGATGGACTGCCCGAAAAAGCTCGCGAAATTATAGATGAATTAAAATTTGATTTTAAATGCACCTACGACGAAAAAGATAGCATAGGGAAACGTTATCGTCGACAAGATGCTATAGGGACACCTTTTTGTATTACCATAGATCATCAATCTCTGGAAGACGACACCGTTACCATTCGCTATAGAGACAGTATGAATCAAGAACGCTTGAAAATGGAAGATTTGAAAAATACCATTGATAAGCAAGTGAATATGAAAAACTTATTTAAAAAAATAGTATTATAATATCCGATAGTATTTAATAAAAAAAGGGTAAGTATGACAGGCATTCTACCCTTTGCTTTTTCTATTGTAGAGAAATACTTTTTTATAGAGTATTATTTTCTCGTACAAAAAAACAGTTAATAAAAAAGGATTAACCTCTTTTACGGGTAATCCTTTTCTCTGTAGCGAGACCGAGAATTGAACTCGGGACCTCATGATTATGAATCATGCGCTCTAACCATCTGAGCTATCTCGCCCTGCTTTAAGCGAGTGCAAAGATACACTTTTTGGTGTGTTTTGCAAAATTATTGCAGGCTAATTTCTTTTTTTTCTGATGTTTTTTATGTTTTTATACTCAATCATCTGATATATAAGGATATATGCCAATTTTTACGTCAGCTTCTTGTATGTGTCTAAAAGAATCTTTGAAGCGGCAAACGAACTTATTTCGTTAGTAAGCACCCTTTTTTCAGTAATCTCCAGCAATTTTCCTATGATTTCACTGTTGTAAAAGTCCGATTTTAATTGCTCGTTGATGCTTTCGTACATCCAATATTTTGACTGATTATTTCTTTTTATCGAAAAATAGCGATTCTCTTGTATAAAATCTATATATCGTAGTACCATTTCCCAAATATCCGCAATACCGTTTTTTTCTATAGAGGAGCAGTTTATTACCTTAGGTATCCACCCCGATTCGGAACGGGGAAAAAGATGTAACGCGTTTTCATATTGATGTTTTGCTAATCTCGACTTTTCTATGTTGCTTCCGTCCGATTTATTGATGGCGATACCATCAACCATTTCCATAATACCCCTTTTTATCCCCTGCAGCTCATCTCCTGTTCCGGCAAGTTGAAGCAATAAGAAAAAATCTACCATAGAGTGAACGGCAGTTTCAGATTGCCCTACACCTACTGTTTCTATAAAGATTGTGTCGAAACCGGCCGCTTCGCACAGCACAATACTCTCTCTCGTTTTTCGGGCTACACCACCGAGCGAACCGGCAGAAGGGGAGGGGCGGATAAATGCGTTTTGTGCGATAGAAAGTTCTTCCATACGGGTTTTGTCTCCCAAAATGCTCCCTTTGGTACGTTCGCTGCTGGGGTCAATGGCAAGAACAGCCAATTTTTTACCCGAACGTACTAAGTGCATACCCAATGCCTCAATAAAGGTACTTTTTCCCGCTCCGGGTACTCCGGTTATACCCAAACGAATTGATTCTCCTGAATGTGGCAAACATTTTTCTATCACCTCTTGAGCTATTTGCTGATGCTGAGGGAGCGAACTTTCAACCAATGTTACAGCCTGACTCAATAGCGTAATATCTCCTTTGAGAATTCCCGAGACATAATCTTGTACCGTAAGTATTTTTCTTTTTGGGCGGTTATTGGCGTATGGATTTATTGTTGGAGCATCGGAAATACCTTTGTTCACAGTAAGTCCTTTGTATTCAGTATCGTTTTCGGGATGGTCGTGGTGTGTATGTTGATTCATAAAATTAGACAAAAATTACAGTATTTTGATAAAGAAAAGCCCTGCAAACAGGGCTTTTTCAGTTTCTGTCACAGCTACAGATTGCACGCTGGCTGCTTGTTTCCGAGATTGCTGGAGGTGGGGGGAGCAACAACTATTTTACGTTCCAAGTCAAATTAAAAGTAACAAATTGGTTCTGAGGGTCGTTTGTCTGCACAATAAATGCTTTTTTATAATCTCCTTTAGCCAGTGTTTTGGTATCTACATCAATTTTCATATCAGAGTTTTTTCCACTTTTTATTGTCTGGTTTTGGGTTGTTATGGCAATGCCGCTGTTGTCGTTTTGGATATTTCTGATTTCCAAATTGTTTATCCCCGAATTTTTAATCACTATTTTACCTCTTACTTTTTGCCCTTTGGTTATTTGACCGAAATATACATTTGGAGATTTTACTTCAAAAATGGGGGCGTTTCGCTTTTGTTCAATGCTCAACTTAGTCAAGTCTTCGGTAATATTTCCTGTAATCCCAATTTTGTATTCATTTGCAAAAACTTTATTGCCGTTTATCACTAAACATGCGTTATGGTTGATTGCTCCCCATATGTTGGTTTTGGCAGAGTTCAAAGCAAAATCAATGGTACCGCTCTCTCCCGGTTTCAGTTCGTTGGGCGAAATAGCTACGTTGACATAAGCAGGGATATCATCCACGGTTATCTTAATGTTTTCGTTAGAAACATTTTTTACTTTCAAAGTGCGAATCTGAGACGACCCTTTGTTTACATTGCCCATTGTTACAGCTTTGGACGAATACTGCAATCCTCCCGCCTGATACGGAAATGCGTTACTTTCTTCTTGTTGTTTGGAAATTACGTTTCCTTTGATGCTTAATTGTTCGGTTTCGTTGCTTGCGTTGGAATATACAGTAATACCTTTGCTGAATACGCCAGGTCTTCCCAATGGATTGTAGATGGCGGTTACAGTCCCCTTCTTTCCGGGTTCTACAGGTTGCTTGGTCCAATCCGGAGTAGTGCATCCACACGATGCTTGTACACGCTGAATTACCAAAGGAACAGCTCCGGTATTTGTAAATTCAAAGACGTGCGTTACTTTTCCGTCCGTTTCATTAATACTGCCAAAGTCATATTCTTTTTCGACAAAGGTAATGACCGGTTTTTGAGCTTTGGCACCAATTATAACCAAAGCAAGGAGAGCGATGAGTATTTCAAATTTTCTTTTCATACTATTTTTTTTAGAAATTAAGTGTATTGAAAAAAGATATTTCCAACGTGCAAAATTAAGAAAAATGTTTGTAATTAAAAATCTGTTCTGGACAATATAAGTATTTAAATAAGATAAATTAACCCTGAAAATGAGTTATATTTGCATCTGTTTCTAAATAAGGCGTAAAAAGCAAAACAAAATGAATACCAAATTTCTATTATTGGCAAGAAAAAGCGAAAAATTTGTCAGGGATACTTACCGCTATTTACATCAACACCCAGAGTTGTCTTTTCAAGAATACAATACCTCTGCTTTTATAAAAAGTGAACTTGAACGTATGGGAATTACGTATCGGGATAAAATTGCCGATACCGGTATTTTGGGTAGGATTGAGGGGGTAAATCCACAAAAAAGGGTGGTAGCTTTACGAGCTGATATAGACGCTTTGCCCATAGCAGAAAAAAACGATATTTCGTTCAGGTCTCAACACGACAATGTGATGCACGCTTGTGGGCATGACGCGCATACAGCCTGCCTGCTTGGAGCAGCCCGAATCTTGGATAAACTGAAAAACGAATTTGAAGGGACGGTGTTACTTATTTTTCAGCCCGGCGAAGAAAAAGCGCCCGGAGGAGCTGGTTTGATGCTGCGAGAGGGAGTATTTGACGAAGTTAAACCGGATGTGATTGTAGCACAACATGTATCTGTGGATTACGGCGTTGGGGAGTTGGCATTTGCTACGGGCAAAATTATGGCTTCTGCCGATGAGGTTCACATTACTGTAAAAGGGAAAGGAGGGCATGGGGCTTTGCCTCATCTCTGTAACGATACGGTGCTGGCAGCATCACAAACCATTGTAGCATTGCAGCAGATAAAAAGCCGTCTTTGCCCTCCCCAAATACCTATGATTCTTACTTTTGGCAAAATATTAGCCGAAGGAGCTACCAATATTATTCCCAATGAAGTTAAAATATCAGGAACCTTTCGTACGTTTGATGAGGCTTGGAGAATCGAAGCAAAGGAGCATATTCGTCGTATAGCAACAGAGACTTGTCTTGCCTACGGATGTGAAGCGAAAATTGAAATCCCTGCTGGCTATCCTTGTGTGGTGAACGACAAGGAGATAACGAATCGAGCCGAAGAGGCTGCCGTGAAACTGATAGGCAGTAACAATGTCAAAGGACTTGAACAGAGGATGACTTCCGAAGATTTCGGTTTTTTTTCACAGCAATATCCTTGCTGTTTTTACCGTTTTGGGGTAAAAGGCAAAAGCAATTTTAATGCGGGCGGGTTACACACTTCCACATTTTGCATTGATGAAGATGCGTTGGAAATAGGTACGGCGGCATTGGCATGGATAGCTTTGGAAATGTTGAAATAAAAAAGTCGTTGCGCTTTTGGAACAACGACCTTTAAGTATAAAAGGCAATGGTTTTGTTTTTATGGGTAGAAAATACCGCTCCCGCCGAGCCTTATTGTAGAAAAATACCCGCTGTAAAGTAAATGAGGGCTGCAATCAACGCACTTACGGGGATGGTCAAAATCCAAGCTACTAGAAGTTTGCGCGTAACCCCCCACCGAACGGCAGAAAGTCTTTTTACAGATCCTACACCGATGATTGCCCCTGTGATAGTATGCGTAGTGCTTACAGGTATTTTCAAAAATTCGGTTAAATATAACGTAAGCGCGCCGGCAGTCTCTGCTACTACCCCCTCAAACGGAGTTACTTTGGTAATGCGGGTGCCCATTGTTTTTACTATTTTCCATCCACCAGACATTGTGCCAAGCGAGATGGCCGTAAAACATGCAAATGCAACCCAGTTGGGGAGGTCTTTTACCGACTCTATACCATAACCGATTTCGGGATGATGGATGTGGGTAGCTATCAGTGCAGCAGCAATTATTCCCATCACTTTTTGAGAGTCGTTCAGCCCATGTCCTATGCTGAAGAGCGCCGAAGATACCAATTGAAAATGTTTGAACCATGAATTTGCCTTGTGCGGATTTGATTTTTTAGATATCCACATCAACACTACCGTAAGTATGGAAGCTACCAACATACCGATGAGCGGAGCTAAAACGATAAATGAGGCAATTTTGGCGATAACACTTACTTTCACTACCGAAAAACTCATCCATTTGGCAATAGCCGCCCCAGCAAACCCGCCAATCAATGTGTGAGACGATGACGAGGGTATCCCCAGCCACCAGGTGAGCAAGTTCCAGACAATGGCGGCAATCAGTCCCGAAAATATTATTGGTAGAGTGATGTATTCTGCAATAACGGTTTTTGAAACAGTATCGGCAATACCAAAACTTCCGATGAGATATTTGGCAATAAAGAAAGCAACAAAATTGAACAGTGCTGCCCAAAGTACCGCCTGAAAAGGGGTCAGAACTTTTGTAGAGACAATAGTTGCTATGGAATTTGCCGCATCATGAAAACCATTGATAAAGTCAAAGACAAGGGCTAAAACTATGATTATTATTAACAACGTCATATTCTATTTTTTAATTAATCGATATGAAAAAAAAGAAATTCAACTGAATGATTGAATTCCCGTTCCTTATTATGCATATTTAACAATGATAGTTTTAATGATTTTGCCTACATATTCTGCAGCGTCTGTAGCTTTTTCAAGCTCGTACATAATCTCTTTTTGTTTGATAAGCTCCACACTATCTTTGGCATTTTCAAACAATTCAATCAAAAAATGTTCATATACATCGTCCGCTTTATTTTCGATAGCGTGTAGCTCCTGACAATATTCTTTAATATTTTTGATTCTTTTTTTCAAAACGTTCAGTTCTATTACCGATTTGTCAATATAGCCGGCGCTCTCTTTAATGCATTTAACCAAATCCAATGCAGCTTTTGGCATTTGCTTGGGTTTGTAGAGATAGATTCTTTTGGCAGCACTGTTGATATAGTCGGTTACATCGTCCATGCGTGTTGCCAAATGATTGATATCTTCTCTGTCAAATGGAGTGATAAATGTTGAATTTAACTCATCGAAAACCTGATTTGACAGAGCATCTCCCCTTTTTTCAATCTCTTTGATTATTTTGTAATGTCTCTCTGCCGATTCTACACTATAGTTCTCAATACATTCGGACATTGCATCGGTAGCTTCATTGATAATGTCTGCCAATCCTTTTAACAAAGGGAAAAATTTTGGTTCTTTCGGAGTTAATGCGCTGAAAATTGAACTTGCCATTGTGAAAAGTATTAAAATGGGTAAATATATTTTGATTTATTGAAAAAAAATCTAAAATTGAATATGTTTGTTAAGTAAAAAAAAACAGATGCAAAATTAAAAAAAAATGGGATACAGCAAAGATTAAATTTTAAAAAAGGATAAAACAAAAATAATATTTTTTGAAAAATAACGATTCGTATCGGGCTATTGAAATAGTTTTGTAACATGCGCTTTTCAAAATCAAGTACAATAAATAATTGTATAAAATATTTTTTCAAAAAAAATTTTAATAGAATAGGAATTTGTATTACATTTGCAACCACTAATTAGTAATAACAATAAACTTTAAGAAAATGGCTTACGTAATTACAGAAGATTGTATTGCTTGTGGTTCTTGCATTAGTGAGTGTCCTGTAGATGCAATAGAGGAAGGCGACATTTATGTGATAGATCCGGACGTGTGCACAGACTGTGGTACTTGTGCCGATGTTTGTCCGTCTGAAGCAATCCATCCGGCATAACAATATACGCCTTGTAAAAACCGAAAATCCTACCCGCGAAACGTGGTGTAGGATTTTTTTTTAAAAAAAATATTGAAATTATATAATATATTTGCCCTGCTCTATCTGTAAAGAAAAAAATACACATCAATTTGCAGTTGTCATCCCTTTTATTTATCTTTGAATATTGTTAAAAAAAACACGAAAAATGAATCATTTAGAACCCAAAATTGTTTGGAGTTTTTTCGACGAAATAACCCAAATCCCCCGTCCTTCCAAAAAAGAAGAAAAAATACGCGCCTATCTGCAACATTTTGCCGAAATAAACCATTTGCGATCCAATACAGACAAAGCAGGTAATGTATTGATATCAAAGGCAGCAACATTTGGAAACGAAGACAAAGATACCCTCATATTACAAGCGCATATGGATATGGTTTGTGAAAAAAACACCGGAGTAGAACACAATTTTGATACCGACCCCATACAAACTACTATTGACGGAGATTGGCTCAAAGCACAAGGAACAACTCTCGGTGCCGACAACGGGATAGGAATGGCTATGATGCTTGCCATATTGGCGTCAGATAATATAAAACACCCACCACTCGAATGCCTGTTTACTACCGATGAAGAGACCGGACTCACAGGAGCCTTTGCGCTCGGAAAAGATTTTCTTACAGGCACAACGTTGATTAACCTCGACTCTGAAGACGATGGCAAAATTTTTGTTGGATGTGCCGGAGGCATCGATACCACAGCAGTATATAAATACAAAACAGAGAAAACACCCAACGATTTTTTTGCATTTTCCGTTACCATTTCCGGTCTGAAAGGGGGACATTCTGGCGACGACATCAACAAAGGATATGGCAATGCCAACAAACTGCTCAATCGCATTTTGTGGAACATATACAAAGAGACAGACTTATTGCTGGTCTCCATTGACGGAGGAAACCTTCACAATGCCATACCGCGCGAAGCATCCGCTGTATGTTGTGTACCGTTTGAAGACAAAGAAGAGGTGCGCATAATATTCAATCATACTGTGTCGGAGTTAGAGCAAGAGTTTATAAACGCAGAAACTTCTATGCGCGCAGAATTGCACAGCGAAAATATACCGGAATATACTATGTCGAAAAAGAGTACGACAAAAATTATTGAAGCTGTTTACGCTTGTCCACACGGAGTGAAAAAGATGAACGACGATATGCCCGGTTTGGTCGAAACTTCTACCAACTTGGCATCCATCAAGATGAAATCGAAAAAGAAACTGAAAATAGTTACCAGTCAGCGCAGTTCGGTAGAGAGTGCGAAACATGATATAAAAAATCAGGTAGAAACAGTTTTCAGACTAATGGGAGCCAAAGTTACGCACGGAGACGGATACCCCGGTTGGAAACCAAATCTTAGCTCCAAAATATTGAAAAATGCTAGTGAAAGCTATTTTAGATTAAACGGAAAAAATGCTCAAATCAAAGCCATTCATGCCGGATTGGAGTGCGGACTCTTTTTGGAAAAATATCCATATCTCGATATGATTTCCATCGGTCCCGAAATGCAAGGAGTTCACTCTCCCGACGAGCGCTTAAGCATCCAATCTACACAAGATACTTGGAAGTGGCTGGTAAATATATTAGAACAGTTGTAGTGGATAAATCATTCGTTTGCCGATGAAACGAAAAATTATCAATGACCCTGTTTTCGGATTTATAAATATCCCGAACGACTTTTTGTACGACATTATACAACATCCCTATTTGCAACGGTTGAACAGGATAAAGCAGTTGGGGCTTTCTTCCTTTGTATATCCGGGAGCCCAACACTCCCGATTTCTCCATTCGTTGGGAGCTATGCACTTGATGGGAGAAGCTGTCAATCAACTACGTATGGCAGGGCAAAGCATTACTGCCGATGAAGAAAATGCGGTAAAAGCGGCTATACTTTTGCATGATATCGGGCATGGACCTTTTTCGCATACATTAGAAAAGACATTGGTAACCAATGTGAATCATGAAGAAATATCGTTGATGATGATGAGTGATATCAACCACAGTTTTGGAGGAAAGCTCGATTTAGCCATCAACATATTCAGCAACCGTTATCACAAATCGTTTCTACATCAGTTGGTATCGGGGCAACTGGATATGGACAGGCTCGACTACTTGAGCCGCGACAGTTTTTTTTGCGGAGTGAGCGAAGGAATTATTGGAGCCTCCCGCATTATAAAAATGTTGAATATACATCAAGGAAAATTGGTTGTTGAAGCAAAAGGAATTTATTCGATAGAAAAATTTTTAGTTGCCCGTAGATTGATGTATTGGCAGGTATATTTGCATAAAACTTCGGTGGCAGCCGAGAAAATGTTGCACAATATTTTGAAACGAGCCAAAAAACTTGCGTCGGAAAATGGAGATATTTTTGCCCCCGAAGCGCTAAAATACTTCTTGTACAACCACATCGAAAAAGTTGATTTTGAAACGAATCCCGAAGCTTTGAGATACTTTACCCTTTTAGACGATTCAGATATTTTTTCTTCCGTAAAAATGTGGTCGCGATACCCCGATTTTGTTTTGTCCACGCTTTGTCGTCACTTTATCGACCGCAGGCTATTTAAGGTAGAAATTTTGCCCGATACCACTGCCGGCAAGCAAAAAAGAAGAGAGTGGATTGATAAATATGTCGGTCATTTCAATATCCCGACACATGAAGCAGAGTATTTTACGGGAGAAGAAACAGTCTCTACTGATACATACAGCGCCAAAGATGACAATATCAATATATTACAAAAAGACGGAACCCTCAAGGATATTGCGGACATATCGGATATGCTTAATATACAGGTTCTTACCAAAAAAGTAGAAAAACACTATTTATGTTATTATAAAATCTGAAAATATTTTGATTTTCAGATTGTTAATGGATAGGCGATTATAAATGCTATTGTAATATCGTGATATGTCAAAAAACTTTTGTATTTTTGCACACTAAATTTTTAGAAAAATCTATGGAATTTTCCGCTAAGCAAATAGCCGACTTTCTACAAGGTGAGATTCAGGGCGACGCATCGGTAACGGTAAACGCTTTCTCCAAAATAGAAGAAGGTAGTAACGGTACACTGAGTTTTCTCTCCAATCCCAAGTACAATCATTATATATACGATAGCGAGGCAAGCATAATACTTGTAAACAGAGATTTTGTACCCGAAAGAGAGGTGAAAGCTACCTTGATAAAAGTAGAAAACGCATACGAATCTCTGGCATTGCTACTCAATTGGGCAGAACAATATCATCAAAAAAAAAATGGAGTATCCCAACTTGCTTATGTTTCTGAAAACGCCTCCATAGGCAAAGAGACGTATATCGCTCCATTTGTGTATGTAGGAGAAAACGCTAAAGTGGGTAATAACTCCTCTATTGAGGCTAATGCCTACATTGGCGAAAATGTAATAATAGGAGAAAACTGTACTATTCACGCAGGGGTAGTTATTGAAAAAAACTGTATTGTAGGCAATAACTGCATCATCCATGCAGGGGTTGTGGTGGGAGCCGACGGTTTTGGATTTGCTCCAACCGAAGACGGCTCATACAAAAAAGTAGCTCAAATAGGAAATGTTGTTATCGAAGACGATGTTGAGATAGGCGCCAATACCACGATAGACCGAGCTACTATGGGGAGTACCTTCATTCGCAAAGGGGTAAAACTGGATAATCTGGTACAAATAGCCCACAATGTGGAGATAAACATCAATACAGTAATAGCAGCACAATCGGGTGTAGCAGGATCTTCAAAAGTCGGCAAACAATGTGTGCTGGCAGGGCAAGTAGGAGTTGCGGGACATATTGAGATTGCCGACGGGAGTGTATTTGGTGCGCAAACCGGAATACCCAACTCTATAAAAGAACCCAACAGTGTGATGCAAGGCTATCCGGCGGTTCCGGTAGGTGTGTTCAGGCGCGCTTCTGTAGTTTACAAAAATCTGCCCGAACTGCAAAAAACGATATACGAACTGCAAAGGCAGGTGGAAGAACTTAGAAAACAAATAGAGAAATAATATCTTTATACCATTGATTCTATATCTTTTCATACAAATAGGCTAACTCGAATTGCAAAAAATAACATTGTACAAAAATGGCTTTTCAAAAAACTATAAAAAATACATTTCAACTCTCGGGCAAAGGGCTTCACACCGGACTGGATATCGACATTCAGTTTTTTCCGGGCGAAATAAATACCGGAGTCAGAATTAAGAGGGTTGATCTACCCGATACTCCCGAAATTCAGGCATTAGCCGACTACGTTACGGAGACTACACGTGGTACCGTACTCAAACGGGGCGAATTCCAAGTCTCCACGATAGAGCATGCCCTGTCTGCCCTTTATGCTTGCGAAATAGATAATTGCCTAATAGAGGTGAACGCTCCCGAATTTCCTATATTGGATGGTAGCTCGCAATACTTTTATAAGGCGATAATCAAAGCCGGAATTCAGGAGCAAGATGCCGACAAAGATGTATTTGTGGTTAAAAAGAAGATGGAATATTCGCTCCCCGACTCTCAATCGAGACTTGTTTTGCTGCCCGACGATAAATTTAGCGTCGATGTTCATGTAGACTACAACTCTCTAGTACTCTCCAATCAATCGGCAAGCTTAGACGACTTTGCCAGATATGGAGACGAAATCTCCGATTGTCGCACATTTGTGTTTGTCCGTGAAATCCGGACACTATTAGAGCAAAATTTGATAAAAGGGGGAGACTTAGAAAATGCATTGGTCATATACGATGAAAAAATGACCCAACCAGAATTAGATAATCTGGCCGATTTAATGAACCAACCACACCGCTCTGCCGACCATCTCGGATATTTAAGTGGCGAATTGAAATTCAGCAACGAACCGGCGCGACACAAATTGCTAGATGTGATAGGCGATCTCGCTTTGGTGGGAAAAGCGATACGAGGAAAGGTTATAGCCTACTACCCCGGACACAAAGTAAACACCGGTACGGCAAAAATGATACGCAAAGAGATAAAAAAGCAAGAGTTGCAAGCTCCCGTTTACAACGATTCTTTTCCTCCGGTACTCGATACCGTTGCTATCCGCCAAATGTTACCCCACCGCTGGCCCTTTTTAATGGTAGATAAAATTATAGAAATAGGTAAGAGACACATTGTAGGCGTTAAAAATATTACAGTAAACGAAACACTATTTATGGGACATTTTCCTGCCGAACCGGTTTTCCCCGGCGTACTGCTGGTAGAGGCTATGGCTCAAACGGGAGGATTGCTAGTACTCCATGAACTGGAAGAACCCGAAAAATATTCTACTTATTTTATGAAAATAGACAATGTGAAATTTCGTCAAAAAGTAGTACCCGGAGATACTGTAATATTTCATCTCGCGTTGATAGATGAAATACGTCGCGGAATCGCTACTATGCGGGGGTATGCCTTTGTTGGAGGAACCATTGTTGCGGAAGCAGAGTTTATGGCGCAAATAGCCAAAACAAAATAAAAATCAGAATTAATTATTTTAATCTTTACATACAAAAGTCTTTTTGATAAAAGCCCGAATCGATATTTTTTGTAAAAAAAGACATTTTATTTGAAGAAATATGAAACAACCATTAGCCTACATCCATCCCGATGCAAAAATTGCACCTTCGGTAGTAATTGAGCCGTTTGTAACCATAGACAAAAATGTAGTTATCGGCGAAGGTACCCGCATAGGTTCCAATGTAACTATATTGGAAGGGGTAAGGATAGGAAAAAACTGTACTATCTTTCCCGGAGCTGTGATTGGGGCGGTCCCTCAAGATTTGAAATTCAAAGGAGAAGACACTTTGGCCATTATAGGAAACAATACCACTATTCGTGAATACGTTACAGTAAACAGAGGTACCGCATCAAAAGGAAAAACCGTAGTAGGAGACAATTGTCTGCTTATGGCTTATTGCCATGTGGCTCATGATTGTGTGGTAGGTAATAATATCATTATGGGTAACGCCACCCAACTTGCCGGTGAAGTGGTAATAAACGATTATGCAATTTTGAGTGGAGCAGTTTTGGTACACCAATTTACCCATATCGGTTCACATGTGATGATTCAGGGTGGTTCGCGAGTTACAAAAGATGTGCCTCCTTACGTTACAGCCGGACGAGATCCACTGGCGTATGCTGGGATCAATTCCATTGGATTACGTCGTCGCGGGTTTACCAACGAACAAATCAGAGATATTCAAAATGTTTATCGCTATGTTTACCTTTCAGGTATGAACACTTCGCATGCTGTGGAACGTATTCAGGCAGAACTCCCGGCAACCAACGAACGCGATGAAATCTTATTGTTTATCAAAGATTCTCCGCGTGGAATTATCAAAGGATATTTTGAATAACTACAGTCTGAACAAAAAAGTTATAAGTGAGATAGTTAATTGATTATTGAAATAGATATTCAATTAACTTTATTTTTTGTTTTTATAAAAATCGATTGTAAACAACAATCAACGATTTAACAAAAGTATGGAAAAGAATTTGAACTTTATCGAACAAATTGTAGAAAAAGACTTAGCAGAGGGAAAAAACGATAGCCGTATTCAAACGCGCTTTCCACCAGAACCCAACGGATATTTGCATATCGGACATGCCAAGGCAATCTGTATCGACTTTGGAATTGCCGAAAAATATAACGGTATTTGCAATCTCAGGTTTGACGATACCAATCCCACAAAAGAAGATGTGGAGTACGTAGATTCTATTCAGGAAGATATACAGTGGCTGGGATATCAATGGGAAAACGTCTATTATGCTTCCGATTATTTTCAACCATTGTGGAATTTGGCAGTAAAACTGATAAAAGACGGTAAAGCCTATGTGGACGAACAATCTGCCGAAATCATTGCCAAACAAAAAGGAACGCCTACTATTCCGGGTATCGAAAGCCCTTTTAGAAACCGCCCGATAGAGGAAAATCTAATGCTTTTTGACAAAATGAGTGCAGGCAAAATTCCTGAAGGCACTATGGTGCTGCGGGCAAAAATAGATATGAAAGCCTCAAATATGCACTTTCGAGACCCTATTATGTACCGCGTGATAACTTCACATCCGCACCACCGTACAGGATACGCTTGGAAAGTGTATCCGATGTATGACTTTGCGCACGGACAATCCGATTATTTTGAAGGGGTTACACACTCAATATGTACGTTGGAATTTGAAGTACACCGTCCGCTCTACAACTGGTTTATAGATCAATTCAAAGATTCGGACTACCGTCCCCGCCAAACTGAGTTTAACCGTTTGAATTTGACATACACCGTGATGAGCAAACGAAAAATGCTCCAATTGGTACAGGAAAAATTGGTAAGCGGGTGGGACGACCCGCGTATGCCTACCATTTGCGGGCTTCGCCGTAGAGGATATTCTCCGGAAAGTATTCATAATTTTATAGACAAAATTGGATATACCAAATTTGACGGTATCAACGATATTGGTTTGTTGGAACATTCGGTGCGTGAAACTCTGAATAAGACCGCTACCCGCGTGAGTGCTGTGATAAATCCTATAAAACTGATAATAACCAATTATCCCAAAGATAAAGTAGAGATGATGGAGGCGATAAACAACCCCGAAAACGAAAAATCGGGCATTCATGAAATAGCCTTTACACGAGAACTTTATATAGAAAGAGAAGATTTTATGGAAGAAGCCCCCAAAAAGTTTTTCCGTATGACTCCGGGACAAGAAGTGCGATTGAAATCGGCATACATTGTAATGTGTACAGGTTGCAAAAAAGACAACGAAGGCAATATAGACGAAATTTATTGTGAGTATGATCCGATGACCAAAAGCGGTATGCCCGATTCCAACAAAAAAGTGAAAGGCACCTTGCATTGGGTTTCGGCAACACATAGCCTACCAGCAGAGATACGACTGTACGACAGACTGTTTACCGTTGAAAATCCTTCTGATGATGAACGTGATTTTAGAGATTTGCTCAATTCAGATTCACTCAAGGTGGTAAAAGATGCGCGTGTAGAAGCTTACCTGAAAGATGTAAAACCCCTCGACCAATTCCAATTTCAGCGTATCGGCTATTTTAATGTAGATAATGACTCTAAGCCCAATCAACTAATCTTTAACCGTACAGTTTCGTTAAAAGACAGTTGGGCTAAAGAGCAAAAAAAATAGGCCACCTATGAAAAAAACAATTTTATTGTTTGTATTGGTGAGCATCTCTTTTTACACATTTTCACAAGAACCTGGAGAGAGCAATAACTTGCAGCTTAAAAAAAATGAAATACGTCTCAATATATTAAGCAGTACATTAGGTATGCCCGAGATAAGTTACGAATACTCTTTGTCAGACGATTTTGGATTGGGTGTATATACTTTGGCTGGGTTGGACTACGATGTGTATAATATCAAATACGGCGTGTTGCCCTACGGAAGATTGTATATTGGAAATGAACTCGACAGAGGCTTTTTTATTGAGGTAAATTCCGGTGTCTTTTCCCATAAAGTTACAGTTTACGAGACCCACTATTCCGATGGAATAGTACAAAGTATCACAAAATCTGAATACAAGATAGAGCCTGAGTTAGGATTTGCCGTAGGGTATAAATTTCTTACAAAAAATAATTGGGTTGGAGATATTTTCGTAGGGGTAGGGAGAGGGTTGAGTTTGGGAGATGGTCCTGTACACACACGAGTGGGAATAAGCATCGGCAAAAAATTCTAAAAAGATTCTTATCACCTTTCAGACATAACACTCAATTTTTTTTGAAAATATAAGTAGTATAAAAAATAATAATTTTATCTTTTTTGGATATAATTGTCAGGCAATAAGCATAATACCAATGTCTAATACCTGAAATTATTGTAACTGCTTATTTGACATGTAGCGAAATATAAGCGCATAGAAAATGATTTTTACTTAAAAATACGGGTTAAGCATAAAAATATCTCGTTTTTGACATCGTTTATATCTATCTCTCTCTCCAACTCTTTTTTTATCGAAGTTACCCCTTTGTCTGCGAAACCACAGGGATTAATATAGTTAAAATACTCCAACTGTGTATTTACGTTGAGGGCAAATCCGTGCATCGTAACAAATTTTGAACTTTTTACCCCGATGGCGCATATTTTTCTACAGTCGGGTTTCCCCACGTCTAGCCAAACTCCCGAAGCTCCGGTAAGACGTTCGCTTTCTATACCGTAGCTCCTCAATACTTGAATAATGGTTTCTTCTATGTTGTATATATATTGTCTCAGCCCGATGCCAAAGTTTTCGGCATCAAAAATAGGATAGCCTACGATTTGACCAGGTCCATGATATGTAATATCGCCGCCTCTATCGGTATGAACAAATGTTGCATTTTTTGCCTGTAATTGTATGATGTCCAGTAGCATATTGTGGTCATTTCCACTTTTCCCCAACGTATATACGTGTGGATGCTCACAAAATACCATATAGTTTTCGGTAGAGAGATTGAGTTTTTTTTGTCCGATTGTGGTATTGAAGAGTACCTCTTGTTGTTGCCAAGCTTTATTGTAGTCTATTAATCCCCAATCTATTAAATGAATATTTTTTTTATTATTTGTCATTGTCGAAGTTAATTTTTTCTATTTTTCCCATCAGATTCACAATTTTATTTTTTCGTCTGATGATGTATGGTGATGGATGTGCAGGGTCGAACTTTCTTGGATTGGGAAGGCATACGGCAATTAACGCCGATTGTGAACCGTTAAGTTTTATTGCCGTGGTACCAAAGTAAATATTGGCAGCTTTTTCTACGCCATACACTCCGTTTCCAGTTTCTATCACATTTAAATATACCTCCATAATTCTTTTTTTTGACCAAAAAAACTCGATTAATACCGTAAAGTAAGTTTCCAATCCTTTTCTCAACCAACTACGGTTGGGCCATAAAAAAACATTTTTGGCGGTTTGCTGCGAAATGGTACTTGCTCCCCGCAAGCGTTTGCTTTTTTCGTTGTGTTTTATGGCTTTTTCAATAGCTTTGGTATCAAAGCCATGATGCTGCATAAAGAGATTGTCTTCAGAAGCTACAACTGCCTGAATCATTTTTGGCGATATTTTTTCTATAGGCGTCCAATTTTTCTTGATTTTAGGCACCTCACTTTCAAATATGCTTTCGGTAGCCCTTATAATCATTAGCGGAGTGAAATATATTGGTATAAAGCGAGCTAAAATTACCCAAGAGATAGAAACAATAAAAAACCACCTAATGATTTTTAGCAGTATCTGCCGGGTTTTATACCAAAATCCTTTTTTATTGGATATTTTTTTATTCATATTAGTTTTTCAACAGTTCAAGCGCTGTTTTAATGTCGCTTGCATCAAATTGAAAATCGAAATCTTCTAATTTTTGCGAAAACACGTTGGTGCCGTTTAAAATTAAATCCGGCTGAAAGTTAAGTATATATGATGCTATTTTTAGAATAAAAGAGGGTGCCGGTAATGCCGCAATCGGATGATTTGATTGCTGGAATGCCTGCATTAATTGCAAGTTGGATACAGGATGTGGGGCGGTAGCGTTGAGAATACCGCTGATGGTTTCGTTTTTGATGGCAAATTGTATGATTCTGTAAAAATCTTCAATATAAACCCAACTGAACATTTGCTTACCGCTACCCTGTTTACCTCCAAATCCTAATTTTGACAAACGATTCAAAAGGGGATAAACACCGCCGTTTTTTCCAAAAACTACTGAAGTGCGTACAACTATTTTTCTGGTATTTGGAAAATCGGTTTTTAAAAACTCTTCTTCCCATTTTTGTGCCACATTACCCAAAAAATCATTTGCATATTCGGGGGTGTATTCATCCAAAATATTTTTGCTCGCATGATTGTAAATGCCTGTAGCGCTCACGTTTATCCAAATGCAAGGAGGAGTTTTGGTGGTAGAAACCGCTTCGTTCAGCATAGCGGTAGTTTCAATTCGCGAAGCAAAAATAAGTTTTTTTTTCTCTTCTGTAAAGCGGCAATTGATACTTTCGCCTGCCAGGTTTATCAATACATCTGTTTTACTCAATATCTCCGATAGGCTTTTGACATCCCAAGATATGCCTTTTTCAGAACGTGTAACGATATTTACATCATGGCCGTTTTCTTCAAATCTTTTTCTGATATAAGACCCGATAAAACCAGAACCGCCTGCGATTAATATAGTCATTGGATGATTAAAAACGTAAATGGATTGGGCAATAATAATTTAATGTTGTAAATATTTAGTTTAAATGAATAATATGCCAAAACAACTTTACTCTTGAAATAGTATTTTAATAGATTGGTATATCGTTTGTCCGTTACGATGATTTTCTAAAGTTTTCAATTCTTATAAGTAAAAACAGTTTGCTGATATATGAAAAAAAGCAGCATCGTTTTTTTATAAAGAATTTGAATATCAGTATATTTATTCTGCAACCAAACCAGAAGAATATGTTATGACACAAAGATACAATAATACTTCCAGAGATAAAAAACTTTTTTACCTCAAATAAATGAGCTGTTGGAAATATTTTTGATTTTTTATATATACCTTTTTTGAGTAATCCAAAAGATTGCTTCATTTCTCAAATTTCACCAAGTTTTCTGTGTCCCAATATGCTTTTTATGTTAAAATTATAAATTTATATCATAATCAGCAGCCCAAAGTTTGAGAAGTAGCATAGTACAAGTTTATTTTATATATTTGCACTCGAAATGGAGAATATTACGCTTGTTGATTTATTGTGCTTTTACGAACAACATCCCGCACTAAAACAATATGACATGTGGGAAAATTCACTCGAACAGAATATAAAAATATCCGGTTTGAGCGGTTCTTCATTATCGTTGATTGCGGCATCTCTCTTTCGTAGAAAATCTTCGACATACATTTATGTTCGCAACGATGCCGATGATGCAGCTTATTTGTACAACGATTTGCGTTATGCTGTCGGAGATGAAAATGTGATGTTTTTCCCCTCTTCTTACAAAAAAGGGATACGTATTTCACATTTAGACAGTTCCAACGAAATACTCCGTACCGAAGTATTGAATCGGCTTACCAACAATCAATCACCTGCAATTATTGTTACTTACCCCGAAGCTATGATGCAAAGGGTTATTTCTACAGCTGGAGTAAAATCCCGAACTATAAAACTGAAAAAGGGGGAGAAAATTTCCATCGATTTTTTGGAAGAATTGTTGTTCAGCTTACATTTTCAGAAAGTTGATTTTGTGTATGAACCGGGGCAATTCTCGGTAAGGGGAGGGATTGTAGACATATTTTCGTATGCCTACGAGCTGCCTTACCGGTGCGATTTTTTTGGAGATGAGGTAGAGAGCATCCGTATTTTCGATATCGAAACACAATTGTCTCAGAGCTACAAAGAGAGTATAGAAATTTTGCCGGATATGCACAAAGGAAACACCACTGATAAACTCGTTTCGTTTCCCGAATTATTGCCAAAAAAAAGTTTTTTTAATTTTTTCGATATCATTTTTGTTAAAGATAGAATCAATCAACTGTATGACGAGGCTCTGGTCAAAGCGAATGTCCACTCAAAGACTACCGATTTGTACGGTACGCATATCACGGGAGACGAGTTTTTGCAATATATCGAATCATTCAGGAAAATAGAGTGGGGGAGCAGAGGATACATTAAAACTAAAACCCATATCAAATTTAATACCTCGCCGCAACCTGTTTTTCATAAAAATTTTGATTTGATAACAGAGAATCTCAAAAAATATCAACAGGAGCAATACCGGCTGTTTGTTTGCAGCGACAGTGTGAAACAAACCGACAGGATTGCTGCTGTTTTTATAGATAGAGGTGATAGTGTTTATTTTCAGTCTGTTAAAAATGCAATACACGAAGGATTTATCGACCATGATTTGTCTTTGCTCTGCTATACCGACCATCAGATATTTGACCGTTTTCATAAATATCAACTGAAAACCGACAAAACTCGACAAGGAAAAGTGGTTATGACACTCAAAGAGTTAAACCAATTCCAAATGGGAGACTACATTGTACATGTCGATCACGGAGTAGGAAAGTTCGGAGGGCTTATACGAACCGATGTGAACGGAAAAATGCAGGAAATGGTAAAGTTGTTTTACAAAGACGACGACATTATTTTTGTAAGTATTCATGCATTGCATCGTATTTCAAAATACAAAGGAAGAGAGGGCGAAGCTCCCAAAATAAATAAATTGGGGTCGGGAGTTTGGGAACGGCTGAAAGAACGTACCAAATCAAAAATAAAAGATATTGCTCGTGAGTTGATAAGCTTGTATGCCAAGCGAAAATCCGAAACAGGATTCAGGTTTACCCCCGATACCTACCTGCAGCAAGAGTTGGAAGCCTCTTTTTTATACGAAGATACCCCCGATCAAGTAAAAGCCACTATAGATATCAAAAAAGATATGGAATCGGGTATGCCTATGGACAGACTGGTTTGTGGTGATGTAGGATTTGGAAAAACGGAAGTAGCTGTGAGAGCTGCGTTCAAGGCAGTTGCCGATAGTAAACAGGTGGCTGTATTGGTACCAACTACGGTACTTGCGATGCAGCATTACAATACGTTCAAAGAGCGTTTGAAAAATTTGCCCTGCAATGTAGCTTATTTGAGTCGCGCCGTTTCGACTCAAAAAACAAAAGAGACAATAGAAAAATTGGAGAAAGGGGAGATAGATATTATCATCGGCACCCATAAACTGGTAGGTAAAACGATAAAGTTCAAAGATTTGGGACTGTTAATTATTGATGAAGAGCAAAAGTTTGGAGTATCGGTAAAAGAGAGACTCAAAGAGTTGAAAGTAAATGTAGATACTCTTACACTCACCGCTACTCCCATTCCACGTACTTTGCAGTTTTCACTGCTCGGCGCACGCGACTTGTCCATTATCAATACTCCTCCACCCAATCGTTTTCCTGTTCAGACAGAGATACAACCTTTTGATGAGGATGTAATACGTGAAGCTATTTTGATAGAAATGAACCGGAACGGACAGGTTTTTTTTATTAACAACAGGATTCAAAATATTTATATGATAGAGGCGATGATAAAACGGCTTGTTCCCGATTGTAGAGTGGCGGTAGGGCACGGTCAAATGCCGGCAGACGACCTAGAGGAGGTCATCACAGACTTTATCGATTATGAATACGATGTGCTGGTAGCAACCACCATTATTGAGTCTGGCATCGATATTCCCAACGTAAACACCATCATAATCAATTCGGCACACAGATTTGGATTGAGCGATTTACACCAGTTGCGGGGAAGGGTAGGGAGAAGCAATAGAAAAGCCTATTGCTATCTTCTTTCGCCCGAAATGAGCCTGCTTACGCCTGATGCTCGAAGAAGACTGCAGGCGGTGGAAACTTTTTCGGAATTGGGGAGCGGTTTTAGTATTGCTATGCAAGACTTGGATATTCGCGGAGCAGGGAATATGCTGGGGGCAGAGCAGAGCGGATTCATAGCAGACTTGGGATACGAAACTTATCAGCGCATTTTGAACGAAGCCGTCTATGAACTCAAAGATGAAGAATTTGCAGATTTGTATGCCAATACACGTGTCGAAAATAAAGAAAAAATAAATTATGTAAATGATTGCCAGATAGATACCGACTTGGAACTGATGTTTTCGGATAAATATATCGAAAACGTATCGGAGCGGATTTCACTTTATCGTGAACTGGATAATATTGAAAACGAACTACAATTGATCGAATTCAAAAAGAATATTGAAGACCGTTTTGGCAAAATACCTCCACAAGGGGTGGGCTTGATACTTATTGTACAGTTGCGTTGGTTGGCAATGCGCTATGGAGTTGAAAAACTCCTTCTAAAAAATGGACAAATGATAGCTTATCTTGTTTCCAATCTCAATTCGCCTTACTATCAGTCTGAAGAGTTTGGTAAAATGCTGCAATATATGACCTCCAACCCTCGCATGACCAAACTGCGTGAGCAAAAAGAGAAACGCTCGATTGTTTTTTCCACTGTTCTTACCGTTGAGGACGCGTGGGGAGTATTTGCCAGTATGTAATAAGAAAGAGAGTAACGCGCGCATAGCCTCTTTTCTTATTTTTTAATGTTTTATCTGAAAAGTTTTATCAAAAAACCAGTTCATCTTTTCTTATTTCCATTTCCAATTTGTTTCATCATTGACCCTTAGTCCAATATCTGCAAATTTATCCCTTACCACGTAAGGATTTGGAATCTCTCTTTTAGGAATTATAAGCGAAACTCCTGTCGATACTTTCAAAAAAAAATGGTCGTTGGTTTCATCAATTTTATCGATTTCAGACAGATTAATTTTCCCTTCTCCTATTTTGTCTTTCAAAAAAACCGAATCGTTGTTTATTTCTATTCTCTCAGTTTGCCCAAATCGTTTTGAATAATACTCTTTTATGTGAGATTTATAGTATTTCTTATATCTCCATACAAAATATTTTGGATAGAAAAGCCCGCACACAACGGCAACCAGTCCAAAATATATCATCATTGGAGTATTGTGAGTCAAATAAAAACATAAAGCAATTATAAATGAGCCAATCGTCAGCAATATCCGTTCAGTTTTCTTTTTTCTATTTATCCTGTCTGATTTTGAAGCTGTGAATAATTGAAAATCAATAAAATCTTGCTCGTTTATTTTGTATTCGATGGTCATTTTTTGCCGCTTTCCATAACTTTAAGACGTTATTTTTACAGTTTAATATTCGTCCCAGCTTTTAATTTTTATATCATCTTCTTTCAAGGTGCAAAATGCTGTAATAAATGCCGATGCAAGGCGGGCGTTGGTTACAAGAGGAATATTAAAGTCAATGGCACTTCTGCGGATATGGTATCCGTTGGTCAGTTCTCTTTTGGTAACATTTTTGGGAATGTTGATGACCAAATCAAACTTCTTGTCCGCAATCATATCTTTTACGTTAAAAGTACCCTTTTCGTCCGGCCAATTTACGACTGTGGCTTCTACTCCGTTTTCTTCCAAAAATTTTTGCGTCCCTTTTGTTGCGTATAGTTTGTAGTTTGATTCTTGAAGCAGTTTGCAAGCATCCAACAAATCTACTTTTGATTTGGTACTCCCCGACGAAATCATCACACTTTTTTTAGGCACGCGATATCCTACCGAGAGCAACGCTTTGAGTATGGCTTCAGAAAAACTATCACCAATACACCCCACCTCTCCGGTAGAGGTCATATCTACACTCAACACAGGGTCGGCAAGCTGCAAGCGCGAGAATGAAAATTGAGAAGCTTTGATGCCCACATAGTCCAAATCGAAAGCCGATTTTTCGGGTTTTTTTACATCCAAGCCGAGCATTACCTGAGTGGCTAATTCGATAAAGTTTATTTTCAGCACCTTTGATACAAATGGGAAGGAACGGGAAGAGCGTAAATTGCACTCAATAACTTTAATATAATTGTCTCTAGCCAAAAACTGAATATTGAATGGACCCGATATATTGAGCGATTTGGCTATTTCGCGGGCTATGCTCTTTATTTTTCGGATGGTTTCTACATATATTTTTTGTGGAGGAAATTGTGTGGTGGCATCTCCCGAATGGACACCGGCAAATTCCACATGTTCAGAAATGGCGTATAACAGTATTTCTCCCTCTTTGGCTACCGCGTCAATTTCAATCTCTTTGCAACGGTCCAAAAATTCTGAAATGACTACCGGATGCTGTTTGGAAACTTCAGTAGCCAATTTTAAGAAACTCTCCAATTGTGTTTCGTTGTAACACACATTCATCGCTGCGCCCGAAAGTACATAAGACGGACGCACCAATACCGGAAATCCAATATCTTGCACAAACGAATGTACATCATTAAATGTGGTCAGTTCTTTCCAACGTGGCTGGTCGATATTCAATTTGTCGAGCATAGAAGAAAATTTGTGTCTATCTTCGGCTCGGTCAATATCTGCCGCCTGAGTTCCCAATATCTTCATCCCTGTGTTTGCCAAGCGTATTGCCAGATTGTTTGGAATTTGTCCTCCGGTGGAGACAATGGTTCCCAGTGGATTTTCGGCTTCGAGAATGTCTTGGACACGTTCAAATGTCAATTCATCAAAATAAAGTCTGTCACACATATCGTAATCGGTCGATACTGTTTCGGGGTTGTAATTTATCATTACCGAGCGTAATCCCTGTTTGCGTATGGTCATCAAGGCATTAACGCCACACCAGTCAAACTCTACAGAAGAGCCTATGCGATAAGCGCCAGAGCCTAATACAACCACCGAACGTTTGTCGCCAAGATAACGAACGTCGGTAGATATACCGTTGTAGGTAACGTACAGATAGTTGGTCTGCGCCGGATATTCCGAAGCAAGTGTATCTATTTGTTTTACAACTGGTTTTATGTTCTTGCTTTTGCGATGGATGCGGATATTTTTGATACATTCGTCCATTTCGTTGGATTGACAGCTATAGACGAAACGAGCTATTTGAAAATCGGAGAACCCTTGCTGCTTGACACGCAATAAAAAGTCGTCGGGAATATCTTCCGGTTTATTGTAAGAAGATAGTTTACTTTCCATCTTCACAATATTTTCAAGCTTGTACAAAAACCAACGGTCAATTTTCGTTAGTTCGTATAGTTTATCTACACTGTAACCTTTGTGAAATGCTGCGGCAAGCAAAAATATTCGCTTGTCGGTAGGTTGTGCCAGTTCTTTGTCCAAGTTGGAATATTTTACCTCTTTGTTGCCTACAAATCCGTGCATACCAAGCCCTGTCATTCTAAGTCCCTTCTGGAGTACTTCTTCAAATGTTCGTCCGATAGACATTATTTCGCCCACAGATTTCATACTGCTGCCTAGTTCTCGCGAAACACCTTGGAATTTACCCAAATCCCATCTTGGAATTTTGCAGACAATGTAATCCAACGCAGGTTCAAAAAAAGCCGAAGTAACTTTTGTTACCGAATTTTTCAGTTCCGAAAGTCCGTAACCGAGCCCCAATTTTGCCGCTACAAATGCAAGAGGATAGCCGGTGGCTTTTGATGCCAAAGCCGATGATCGGCTCAAGCGAGCGTTTACTTCAATTACCCGATAATCTTCTGAAATAGGGTCAAAGGCATACTGTACGTTACATTCTCCCACAATGCCTATGTGCCGGATGATACGGATGGATAGTTCGCGGAGTTTGTAGTATTCGCTGTTGGTCAATGTTTGGGAGGGAGCTACTACAATACTTTCTCCGGTATGAATGCCGAGCGGATCGAAGTTTTCCATATTACAGACCGTGATGCAGTTGTCGTATCGGTCTCTAACTACCTCATATTCTATTTCTTTCCATCCTTTGAGCGATTTTTCTATCAGTACTTGAGGGGAGTATGAGAATGCTTTGTTTACAATGGTTTTCAGTTCGTCGTCATTGTCGCAAAAGCCACTGCCTAACCCCCCCAAAGCGTAAGCGGCGCGTACGATTACGGGATAGCCCAATTGGTTGGCGGCTTTTACAGCGTTGTCCAGGGTAGTTACGGCTTCGCTTTTGATGTATTTTACCTTTATTTCCGACAATTTTTTATTGAAAATTTCTCTGTCTTCGGTGTCGATAATAGCTTGTACAGGGGTTCCCAACACGTGAACGTTGTATTTTTCAAGCACTTTATTTTTGTATAGCGCCACCCCACAGTTTAATGCGGTTTGCCCTCCAAACGACAGGAAAATACCGTCGGGACGCTCTTTTTCAATCACTTTTTCTACAAAGTCGGGAGTTACCGGCAAAAAATATACTTTGTCTGCGATACCTTCCGAAGTTTGTACGGTAGCAATATTCGGGTTTATCAAAATGGTCTGTACCCCTTCCTCTTTCAGGGCTTTGAGAGCTTGCGAACCAGAATAGTCAAATTCTCCTGCTTCGCCTATTTTTAACGCTCCCGAGCCTAATAGCAATACTTTTTTTACAATCCCTTTTTCTACTCCCTGATAATTTTGTTTTTTTACCAATTTTGCATCCAATTCTCTTTCTATCAATTCTGGAACAGAAAGTTTTGAACCTTCTACAACACGGATGAATACATCAAACATAAACTCTGTATCGGTTGGTCCGGCGGCAGCCTCAGGGTGAAACTGACAGGAGAACCATGGTTTTGATTTATGCCTGATGCCTTCGTTGGTTTGATCGTTCATATTTTCAAAAAGAGGTGTCCAATCGGTATCGAGCGTGGTATTATCAACAGCAAATCCGTGATTTTGTGAAGTTACAAAAGCACGTTCTGTCCCTATCAGTCTGACTGGTTGGTTACAACTGCGGTGTCCGTACTTCAGCTTGTAAGTTTTTGCCCCTCCGGCCATTGACAGTAGTTGGTTTCCCATACATATACCGAAGATGGGTTTATCCATCTCCATTGCTTTGCGGATATTTTGTATTGTAGGGGTACAGTATGATGGGTCGCCGGGTCCATTGGAAATAAATAGGGCGTCGTATTCCATCAAATTATAGTCGTAGTTCCAAGGAACTCTAATGACGGTGGTATCTCTTTTCAGAAGGCAGCGGATAATATTGTTTTTGACACCACAATCTACCAATACCACTCTGTTTTTGCCATTGCCGTAGGTAATAACCTCTTTGCAGCTTGCTTTGGCTACCTGGTTTTCATCATCGGGGTTTACAAGTGAGATGTCTTCCTTGTCGGGAAAAACCAGTTTGCCGAGCATAGTTCCTCTTTCACGGACAAGTTTTGTCAGTTCACGTGTGTCAATGCCGTAAACTGCCGGAACTTTATTCTCTTTTAACCAGTCACTGAGTGATTTTGCCGCATTCCAATGACTGTATTCAAAAGAAAAATCGGAAACAATAAGACCGCTTGCCTGTATTTTTTCCGATTCGTAAAATGCTGAAAGTCTGTCGGTAGTGGAATCGTTGGGGATACCGTAGTTCCCGATTAACGGATATGTAAGGGTTAGTAGCTGCCCCAGATAAGAAGGGTCTGAAAGACTTTCGGTGTAGCCTACCATTCCGGTGCTGAAAACAACTTCTCCGGCTATCGGAGTTTCATAACCAAATGATTTTCCTTTAAATACAGTGCCGTCTTCGAGAACAAGATGTAGAGGTTTGTCGTACATTGCAATATGTTGAAAGTGTGAATTATTATTTAATTGGTGCGTGGTATTTTATGTATTTTTAAATTTGTACAAAGGTACTAATTTTCTTCGTTATGGGCAAAGTAAAAACATTGCATTTTTTGGTATAATAATATTTAGATTAATTCTTATTTTGATGCGCTATGTATTACATCATTTTTTTAATTTATTTATTTTGCTATTCAAAACAAAAGCAGTATCTTTGCAGTCCGTTTATTATCCCTGTAAATGATCTTCTAAATTGTGAGTTAAATATCCCATTATGTGCCGATTAGCCTCATTCATAGTTGGATGTTTCATAAAAAGGAGATTACATTATTAATAATAAAACATTTTTTATAAAGTGAATACGTTAAGTTATAAAACCATTTCTGCCAACAAAGCAACGGTGCAGAAAGAGTGGGTGGTAGTAGATGCTACCGATATGGTATTGGGACGTATGGGTTCTAAAGTTGCAAAACTTTTACGTGGCAAATACAAACCAAGTTTTACACCTCATGTTGATTGTGGAGACAACGTCATCATTATCAATGCGGACAAAGTTCGTCTTACAGGTAATAAATGGACAGAACGCATTTATTATCGCCATACAGGATATCCCGGCGGTCAAAGAGAATACACTCCAGCAGACTTGTTGGAAAAAAGCCCCGAGCGGTTGATAAAAAAAGTGGTAAAAGGGATGCTACCCAAAAACCGGCTTGGCAATAAAATTATCAACAACTTGTACGTGTTTGCAGGATCGGAACACAATATGCAAGCACAACAACCAAAACAAATTGATTTAAACTCACTTAAGTAACCAATATGGAAATAATAAACGCATTAGGAAGAAGAAAAGCGGCTATTGCCCGCATTTTCGTAAGTGAAGGAAAGGGACAAATTACCATAAACAAACGCGATGTAACCGTATATTTTCCGTCTCCTATTTTACAATACATTGTAAAACAGCCATTAAATAAATTGGGCGTAGCAGAAAAGTACGATATTAAAGTAAATCTTGAAGGGGGTGGATTCAAAGGACAAGCCGAAGCTCTAAGATTGGCTATCTCCCGTGCGTTGGTAAAGATGAATCCGGAAGACAAAAAAGCATTGAAAGAAGAGGGATTTATGACACGCGATCCACGCGAAGTGGAGCGCAAAAAACCGGGACGTCCAAAAGCCCGCAAAAGATTCCAATTCTCAAAACGTTAATATCTTATTTACGCTTGGCAATATACAAATTATAATACGATTTATAATCGATGATTTGTAAATCTTGAAATCGTAAATTAAATATGGTTTAGCATCTAAATCGGCAGGATCTTTGGCAAAAGCTACCTGTCGATTGATTCTAAAAAAAAGAATTAAACAGAAAGTAAACAAATTTAATAAAACAAACATGTCTAGAACAAATTTCGAAGAATTATTAGAAGCAGGTTGTCATTTTGGACACTTGAAGCGCAAATGGAATCCGGCAATGGCTCCTTACATCTTTATGGAACGTAACGGGATTCATATTATTGATTTGCACAAAACAGTTGTAAAAATAGATGAAGCCGCTGCGGCTGTCAAACAAATAGCAAAATCGGGGCGCAAAGTATTATTTGTAGCTACCAAAAAACAGGCAAAAGACGTTGTGTCGGAAAAGGCAAAAGCAGTTGGGATGCCCTATATTACAGAAAGATGGGCTGGAGGTATGCTAACCAACTTCCCCACAATCCGTAAAGCAGTAAAAAAAATGGGAACTATTGACAAAATGACCACCGACGGTACGTTTGACAATATCTCAAAACGGGAAAAATTACAAATTACCCGTCAGCGCGAAAAATTGGAAAAAAACTTAGGCTCAATTGCTGATTTGACACGCTTGCCCTCTGCAATTTTCGTAGTGGATGTGATGAAAGAGCATATTGCTGTTAAAGAGGCACAGCGATTGGGTATTCCGGTTTTTGGTATTGTAGATACCAACTCCAATCCCAATGAGATTGATTTTGTAATCCCCGCTAACGATGATGCTACAAAATCGATCGAAATAATTTTGAACGCTATGGTAGCAGCCATACAAGAGGGATTGGAAGAACGTAAAATTGAAAAAATAGATGCCGAAGCGGCAGAAGCCCCTGAAAGTAAAGAGAGAAAAACCCGTATCTCAAAAAAATCGAGAACTCAAAAAGAAGATGATGATGCTCTGAATGCCAACATAGCTAAAAAATTCATTAAAGAAGAGGAAGATTAGATTTTCGGATGTTACATATCACTCGAAAATTGAAATGATTCAACAAACAAAAACATTAACAAATATTATTCACTTCGAAAATCCCCCTCTTATCGGGGGATTTTTAGAAATGAAAAAAATAAGAAAGGATATATTATGGCAGTAACAATGGCAGAAATTACAAAATTGCGCACTATGACAGGCGCAGGTATGATGGACTGCAAAAACGCACTTATCGAAGCCGAAAACGATTTTGATAAAGCGATAGAAATTATACGTAAAAAAGGACAAGCTGTAGCCGCTAAACGGAGCGATCGCGAAGCATCTGAAGGGTGCGTTTTGGCAAATGCCGAAAATGGATTTGCCGCAGTGTTGGCACTCAAATGCGAAACCGACTTTGTGGCAAAAAACGCAGATTTTATTGCATTAACTCAATCAATATTGGACAAAGCAATGGCGGAAAAGCCCGAAAGTTTGAACGCGTTGAAAGCTTTAACTATTGACGGACGCAGTATCGAAAATCTTGTGGTGGATCGTTCGGGAATTACGGGCGAAAAAATGGAAATTGATTATTACGAATTTGTAAAAGGTGGTAATACTGTTGCGTACATTCACCCCGGCAATAAATTGGCTACCGTAGTAGCTTTTGCCGAAGAAAATGTAGATCGCCAAGTAGCCCGAGACGTTGCAATGCAAGCGGCGGCAATGAATCCAGTATCACTCGACAGGAATTCTGTTCCTGAAAAAGTAATTGAAAGCGAATTGGAAATAGGTCGCGAAAAGGCAAGAGAAGAAGGCAAACCCGAAAATATACTTGATAAAATTGCTCAAGGGCGTTTGAATAAATTTTTTCAGGAATCCACACTTCTCGAACAATCATTTATCAAAGACAGCAAAACGACAGTTGCCGATTACCTCAAAGCAAACAAAGCTACGGCTGTCGATTTCAAACGGGTATCTTTGAATCAAGAATAAAATAGTTTTTAGAAATAGTAAAGGCCGCAAAAGATGTTCTATATGGACATCTTTTGTTGTATGTAGAGAAAGTCTTTTTACACTTCAAAGAAGCCTCTTTCTGTCGCCATTATAATATGCTTAAAAAAATATTTGTTGATAAATAGGTAAATATAGAGGAGGAATGTAAAAAAATATCGGTAATCTATGTTCCAACCCCTTAATCGAAGAGCGAAGGGCTAAAGTCAAAACCGTTTAGATAGATATGTGAAATGCTTATGGCACTAAAACCTATTTTTCCGGTATCAAATATTACCACGGCAGTTGCTATTTGGTAGAGTGTCTGAACAAAGTCGGCGATAAAGTAGAGCTGTGCAAGGTTAAACCTTTTTGATAAATTGAAAACAAAAATTTTACTCTGTACATAATTGCCAAATATTTTTCATAGCACTTCAAAAAAGGAATTAACCTACCGGAGGCTTTGGCTAAACTCAATTATTTTGATTAACTTTGTGCTAATTACAACTATTGGTATATGAAACAGAGTGTTATTTTATTATTAATTTTACTTATTACTACTTATCAAACAACAAAAGCAGATATATTGACTGATATTACCGATGGTAAATTCAGAGCTAAAACACCCGCTTCGCTCCGGTCGCTACAAGACGGAAAACATTTCACTCAATTGATAGACGGTAAACTCATTGTCAAGTTTAATTACAAAAATGGCAGAGGGGTAGATACATTGTTAAATCTTAAATGTACAAGCTATCCTCACCATTATATTTCGGGATACGAATTTAGCAGAGATGAAAAAAAAATACTTATATACTCCTATCCAACATACCGTTATCGGAGGACATTTACTGCCGATTATCATATATACGACGTTGTTTCACAAAAATTGACCAAACTTTCGGAAAAAGGCAAACAGGAAACTCCTCTTTTTTCTCCCGATGGAAATTTCGTTGCATTTGCTCGTGAGAACAATATATTTTTAAAAAACTTGAAATCAGGAGTAGAAACTGCTGTTACTTTTGACGGCAAATGGAATAAAATCATCAACGGGACACCCGATTGGGTATATGAAGAAGAATTTGAAACCACCCGATATTTCACCTTCAGTCCCGACAATCAAACATTGGCATTTATACGATTTGACGAGAGTAAAGTCCCTCTTTTTTATATGATGAGGTACACAAACGAAAAATTGCGTGGCGATGAACTCCTACTCTATCCCGAAGCAGACGAGTTCAAATATCCCAAAGCCGGACAAAACAATTCGACAGTCAGCTTACACCTATACGGATTGAAAAATAACGTTATATCAAAAGTGCAATTGCCGCAGACAAGTGAAGACTTTTACATTCCGCGGTTAAAATGGAGCAACGATAACAATCAACTGGCTGTTTACGTGCTGAACCGACATCAAAACCGCCTCAATATGTACTTGGTTCACAGGCAAACTCTACAATCTATTAATGTTTGGAGCGACGAAGACCCCTGCTATGTCGATTACGAGAATATTGACAATATACAGTTTTTGTCAGACAACAAACAGTTTGTTTATGTAAGCGAACAAAACGGATACCGTCATGCATATTTGTACAATATCAATTCCCGACAATCAAAACAAATAACTTTAGGAAATTGGGATGTAACAAGAGTATATGGTTATGACGAAAAGAGGCAAATCCTTTATTATCAGTCGGCAGAAACATCGCCTGTACAGCGAGATATCTATGCTATAACACTAGAAGGAAAGAAAAAACGATTAACCGGAGGAGAGGGGATACATCAAGCCGATTTCTCGGCCGGTTACGATTATTTCGTTGATAATTTCTCATCGTTGTCTATGCCCAATATTGTTACCTTACGCGATAACCGGGGAAAAAGTGTCAGAGAGTTGATGAATAATCAAAAATTGCTGAACGAATTTTCCCAAATGAACTTTCCCCGAAAAGAATTTTTTCGATTCAAATCTTCTGCCGGAGATAGCTTAAATGGGTGGATAATAAAGCCCTTTGATATGTTGGAAAATAAAAAATATCCATTACTAATGGTGCAATACAGTGGACCAAATTCGCAACAAGTACTGGATAGTTGGTCTATTGGCTGGGAATACTATCTTGCTATGCAAGGGTATGCTGTAGCTTGTGTAGATGGACGAGGCACGGGAGCTCGCGGTTCAAAGTTTCGCAAATGCACCTACAAACAGCTTGGAGTATTGGAAGCCGAAGATCAGATTGATGCCGCCAAATATTTGGGACAGCTCTCCTATATTGATAAAGACAGGATAGGGATTTGGGGATGGAGCTATGGAGGATTTATGGTATTGAATGTGATGAGTTCCGGAGAAGATATTTTCAAGGCAGGGATAGCGGTAGCACCCGTTACCGACTGGCGATTGTACAATACGGCATATACTGAGCGATTTATGCAGACTCCTCAAGAGAACTCGGAAGGATACAAAGCAGGCTCTCCACTTTCGAAAGTAGAAAAATTGCAAGGAAACTTGCTTATAATACACGGTACGGCAGATGATAACGTACATATTCAAAATACTATGATATATCTCTCCCGATTAACAGATGTTCAAAAACAGGTACAACTATATACCTACACCGATAAAAATCATAGCATATTGGGCGAAGAGACCCGAAGAAATCTGTATCAAAAGAAATTTGACTTTCTAGAGGAATGTCTAAAATAAAATCTGTTTTTTTGGAATAATTATTGCATACTATTCTATTGCAGATTTTTTTTTGGAAATAAAAAAAGACGTTTTTTAACATATAATTTTAAAATAGAAAAACCATGGATTTATCAAGTTTATTAAACAGTCCTATCGGACAGTCAGTTATCAGTAGCGTTGCCGGACAGTTAGGAATGGACAACAAGCAAGCTGCCGAGGCAGTAAATGTGGCTGTTCCTGCTATTTTGGGAGGAATCAATAAGAATGCACAAACCGAAACGGGCGCAGCAAGTCTAAACAAAGCGTTGGAACGGCATGATGGAGGTATTCTCGACAATATAGTAGGGATGTTTACAGGCAACACCCAAGAATTGGAACAAGATGGAACAGGGATACTTGGACACGTGTTTGGCAACAAACAGTCTCAGGTAGAAGAAGCTGTTGCACAAAAATCGGGCATCAGTATGTCGCAAGTAGGTCCGTTGCTATCAATGTTAGCACCAATAGTAATGGGATATTTGGGAAAACAAAAGAAAGACAACAATACAGATGCCGGAGGTTTGGGCGATTTAATCGGCGGATTGGTCGGCGGCGGAAATTCCAAATCTGGTGGCGGTATTATGGATATGGTTACCGGATTTCTGGATAAAGACAAGGACGGCAGCGCCATTGACGATATTATCGGAATGTTCAGGAAATAAAAAGTTTATATAAAAATATTCAAGTATCTTTATAGAAAACATATTTCTAAGAGTGATTTATTTTTAATGCTCACTCCGAAACCGGGATAGCGTATCTAAATTCGAGATAGAGAGAAAGAATCTG
>JBKECI010000078.1:0-17667 GCA_047974405.1 Paludibacteraceae bacterium
ACAATACTGGCAGTACCGCTTTCTTCCCATTCGGGATTAATAAGACATTCGTAAATAGGAAGATTTCTTACCTTTTGACGAATGTAGTTTTCGGGACTTAACAGTTGGATAGGCTTTTGTTTCTTGTTTTTTGCCATATTTACTGTGGTATTTTGCTGAAATTTGGGTATTTTTGTTACTTTCTTTTATTTCTTTGTGGAGAATACAAGAAACTACCTATCAGAGAGTGAAGAAGATATTCCGAATAGTTGTTCCATAAGGACTCGAACCTTAACAAACAGATCCAGAGACTGTTGTGCTACCATTACACCATGGAACAATTGATGCTGTAAAGATAATTTTTTTTATGGAAACAAGAAAGTGTTTTGTACAAAAATATAGACGATGGAAAGATTAAAAAAAGAATTTTATTTACAAAGTGGCTTAAGCGTTGCGCAGCAGCTACTTGGAAAAAATCTTGTGCGAGTTTTTGACGATGGAACTGTAAAGAGATACCCCATAGCTATTACCGAAGCCTATATGGGAGACAAAGATTTGGCTTGTCATGCCAGTAAAGGAAGAACGGCACGTACAGAAGTGATGTTTTACGAAGGAGGGAAAGTGTATGTTTATCTTATATACGGGATGTATTGGATGCTAAATATTGTTACTGGCGAAAAAGATAATCCGCAGGCGGTATTGATTTGTGGAATAGGAGAGATAAATGGTTCTGGTAGGGTAGGGCGTGAGCTGAAATTGGACAAAAGCTTTTATGGCGAAGATTTGCTTACTTCCGAGAGAGTTTGGATAGAAGACTCGAAAAAAAACCGGCCTACAATGCTACAAAACGTGTAGGTATAGACTATGCTGGCGAGTGGAAAGATAAATTGTGGCGTTTTGAAACGCGGCAGGAATAAGTCCTAAGTAAGAAGAAGGTTAAGAGATTTTTCCTATCACACTAATCATTCTTCCCGATTTTATTCCTAATTTTCGTGCCGAAAAAAAAGTCTTGCATTCAGAAAACGTACAACGTCCTGAAATTTCAATATTTTCTTTTTTTATACCAGTTTCCAGTGCTACACTTTCATTTGCTTTCCAAAGATCAAGATAGAGCATTTCTCCCTTTTTGTGAAAAATATCTTCGGAATTAAATCCGACTTTTTCAAATTCACCCATCAATTCTTCTCCTACGCTGTAAGCATTTGCCGAAATCGAAGGTCCTATCACGGCAAGCATATTCGAAGGATTGGAGTCAAACTCGATTTTCATTCTTTCTACGGTTTTGGCAACTATTTTTGCACATGTGCCACGCCATCCGGCATGAATGGCTCCAACCGCTTTTTGAATAGGATCGTAGAGCAATACAGGGACACAATCGGCAGTGGTAACGCCAATGTAAATAGCGGGCAAGTTACAAATAACAGCATCTTTTCCGTAGAGGAGGGTTTGTTGATGTTGTTTGCTTTGTTTGAGAAATTTTCTGTCAATAACCAATACTTCGTCGCCGTGAGTTTGATGCGGGATGAAAAGTTGATAGGGTTTGATTCCTGTAAAATCAAAAAGACGGTTGAAGTTTTCCCTGACACATTCCGGTTTATCTTCCGAATACAACCCCAAATTGAGGGTAGAAAAACTACCGGCACTGATGCCGAAGTTTCTTGTGGAGGTAAAATGTTTGATTTCATTAAACCGAAACAGCATCGGATATGTAACAAGTTCTATCAAAATTGTATGGGTTGGTTATGTCGGTAATTTGACGTATATGAGAAAAACAGCAAGCCTGAAATACGAAACGGTATTACTTTTATTCGTCCCACCCAATTCCTTTATATTTACTTAAGTCTTCTTCTTCCTCCTCTTCAAAGGTTTCTCCTTCAAATTCTTCGTCATCAGACTCTTCTATTTTCTTCTCAACATCTATATCCATAGGGGGGTGTACCCACTCTACAACTTTATCGGTGTCTTTGTTGAGTTCTGTCCAAATCAAATCTTTCAGCACATCAATATTCAATCCACTTACCGATGATATAAATACGCTGTCTATACCTTGGGGAAGTTCGGCTTTCATCTGTTCTATCAGCTCTTCGTCCAGCATGTCGCATTTTGAGATTGCCAAAATGCGTTGTTTGTTTATCAGTTGAGGATTGTATTTTTGTAATTCACCCAATAGGATATTGTATTCGTTTTCAATATTATTACTGTCGGCAGGTATCATAAACAATAGTATCGAATTTCTTTCGATATGACGGAGAAATCTCAGCCCCAGTCCTCTGCCTTCGGAAGCCCCTTCTATTATTCCGGGAATGTCTGCCATGACAAACGAACGGTTGTTGCGATACGAAACAATACCTAGGTTTGGTGTCAATGTTGTAAATGGATAATTGGCTATTTCGGGCTTTGCTGCAGAAACTACCGATAGCAGCGTAGATTTTCCTGCATTGGGAAAACCCACCAAACCGATATCGGCAAGCACCTTCAATTGTAGAACAATTGTTTTTTCTGTTTTTGGTTCTCCCGGTTGTGCAAATCGCGGCGTTTGATTGGTTGCCGAACGAAAGTGCCAATTGCCAAGCCCTCCTCTTCCTCCTTTCAATAAAATTCTTTCTTCGCCCTCCTGAGTTATTTCACATAAAAATTGACCGTTTTCACCATCGTAAACTACTGTGCCAAGCGGAACTTCTATTGTCTGATTTTTGCCGTCTTTGCCAAAACTGCGGCTGCTACTACCCGGCTCGCCATCGCCGGCATATATGTGGCGGGCATATTTCAAGTGGAGTAGTGTCCAAAGATTGGAGTTTCCTCGAAGAATAATATGCCCTCCTCGCCCTCCGTCTCCTCCATCGGGACCTCCTTTGGGTATGAATTTTTCCCTGTGAAAATGGGTAGAGCCGGCGCCGCCTTTTCCGGAACGGCAAAATATCTTTACGTAATCTACAAAATTGGAACCTGCCATTATTAATCTGCTTTTTTTTTCTAATCTAAAATATTCGCAATACGTTCAAAAATTTCCTCAACGCTCCCCATACCATAAATGGAGGCATATTTTCCCTTACTTTTATAAAATTCGCTTACCGGTTTGGTTTGCGCATGATACACCTGGAGTCGCTTTTGAATGGTTTCCAAATTATCATCGCTTCTTCCTGATGTTTTCCCCCTGAATAGCAGCCGGTTGATCAACTCTTCTTCTTCAACCTCTAAATCGACCAACACGTCGGTTTTTTCTCCCCTCTCTTGTAGCATACTTTCCAAAGCTTCAGCTTGCGCTAATGTGCGCGGAAAACCATCGAGTATAATACCGTTTACTTCATTTTTATCTAAACTGTCCAATTTGTGCGCAATCATCCCTGTAATCAACTCATCTGGAACCAATTGACCAATACGGATGTATTTGTGCGCATCTTTGCCCAGATCGGTTTCGTCTGCTATCTCTTTACGAAGCAAATCTCCGGTAGAGATGTGTTTCAAATTGTACTTTTTGATAATGAGTTCACTTTGTGTCCCTTTTCCGCTGCCGGGAGCACCGCAAATAATAATATTTTTCATAGGGATAATGGGTTGATTTTATGCTTATAATATGATTGTATATACTTGATTTTTTTTGTGCATTTTTCGCTTTTTGTTCTTAAATAACCGTATAGATATCTTTCAAATTTCTTCCGTACCCATCGTAATCCAAACCATATCCTACGATAAACTCGTTAGGGATTTTCATCGCTACATAATCTACCTTGATATCTTTTTGAAGCGCTTCGGGCTTTTGCAAAAAAGTGGCGACATACACCTCTTTGGCACCTTTTGCCGATAGAGACGATAGTATTTTTTCCATAGTAATGCCCGTGTCCACAATATCTTCCACCACAACCACTGTCCTTTCCACTACGCTCTCATTCAGCCCCATTACCTCCTTTACGGTGCCGGTAGTATAAATGCCTTCGTACGACGATAGTTTTATAAATGTAATCTCACTTGGAATGTTCACAACTTTCATCAAGTCGGAGGCAAACATAAACGCACCGTTCAACACACATATAAATAGCGGATTTTTATCTGCCAAATCTTTATTCATAGCCTCACCAACTACCTTTACCGATTTTAATATTTCTGCCTCCGGAATGGATAAACGAAACTGCTTGTCTTTAATTTGAATAACGTCTTTCATCTGTTTATAATCGATTTTTAGTTGTCAGATAGAACTTTTGATGATTATGTTAATCATGCTGGTTTTATCTTCCCTTTTTTAATTCGGTGTCAAAAGTAAAATTTTTTTCTCAAATTTCCTTGCGTTTACCACTTAAATTATTTAGAATCCCATTATCGAAAAGATATTTTTTGAAATATAAAAGGATGAAAAAAAGATAAACTATTTTCCATTCTAAAATAAAATAGTACATTTGCTTAATTATTCAGAATACCAATATATTTACTTTCGCTATATGAAATTTAAAGCATCAAGTACCGAATTATTAAGTCATTTGCAGGCAATAAGCAGAGTGATAAATAGCAAAAATACGTTGCAGATATTAGACAACTTCTTATTTAACCTTGAAGGTAATATACTTACAATGACAGCTTCCGATGTCGAAACCACACTGATTACCTCTATGGAGGTATCGGAGGCAGAAGGTAAAGGGCAGGTTGCCGTATCCAACAAGCTATTGCTCGATACGTTGCGCGAATTTTCTGACCAGCCACTTGATTTTTGTATTGACGATAGCAATTTGGCTATGGTCATCACATCGGCAAACGGCACATACAATTTTATAGGTCAAAACGGAGACTTGTATCCCCAGTTGCCCCAATTAGAAAATAATCCCAACCAACTTGTCATGGATGTATCGGTACTAATGAGCGGTATCCAGAAAACATCATTTTGTATGGCGGAGGATGAGTTACGTCCGGTAATGAACGGGATATATTTCGATATTGAACCACAAAAACTCACTATGGTAGCTACTGATGCCCATAAATTAGTAAAACTGGTTGCCCAATACAATTCATCTTCTATTTCCGAAGAAGAAACAATGAATTTTATCCTCCCCAAAAAACCGGCAATGATGCTGAAGAATATCCTGCCCAAAGAGTCGGGAGAGGTTGAAATAAAATTTGATGAAAAAAATGCCTATTTCAAATTGAGTAATTACACGATGATTTGCCGTCAAGTAGAAGGTCGCTATCCCAACTACAACGGTGTAATCCCTCAAAATAATCCTCGTAAAATTATTGCTGACAGAAGTTCTCTACTCAACGCGCTCAAGCGTGTGTCGGTTTTTTCCAATCAAGCGAGCAACCTGATAAAGTTAGAATTTGGCAACGACCTGATACAAATTTCGGCACAAGACATTGATTTTTCAATATCTGCCGAAGAGTCTATTACCTGTCAATATGACGGTGAACCCATCAAAATCGGTTTCAAATCGACATTTATGATAGAGATGCTTTCCAATATTCTTTCGGAGCAGGTGATACTTGAATTGGCAGACCCATCTCGCGCAGGCATTATTTTACCTTTTGTAAACGAAGAAGGAGAAGAGTTGTTGATGCTATTGATGCCGATGTTGCTTAACGACTAATGCAAAACGGTAAAAATATAAACAAAATGCAGAAAAAGGGTAATCCTCTTTCTGCATTTCATTTTAAAGAGTAATTCAAATACACGGCAAAAAAAATGTACGGAGGGCAATTTTTGATTTAAAAAGATGAAAAAAGACCTCTTTTCGTAGACAGAGAAAATAAATACATTTATATACAATGAAACTGAAATTAAAAAATCCGCTGGTATTTTTCGATTTGGAAACCACCGGCACTAATATCGTTACCGATAGAATTGTAGAAATATCATACCTAAAAGTGTATCCCAACGGAAGAGAAGAGAGTAAAACCATACGTATAAACCCCGGCATGCACATTCCAGAAACGGTGTCGGCTATTCATGGAATTTTTGACGAAGATGTGAAAAACTGCCCCACTTTTAAGCAAGTAGCCAAAGAAATTATGAATGACATTGAAGGGGCAGATTTGGCAGGATACAATTCTAATCGTTTTGATATACCTTTGCTTGCAGAGGAATTGCTCCGTGCCGATGTAGATATTGATTTTATGAAACGGAAATTTATTGACGTACAAGTCATTTTTCATAAAATGGAACAACGCACACTATCGGCAGCATATAAGTTTTATTGTAACAGTGAACTCGAGAATGCGCATACCGCCGAAGCCGATACTCAAGCTACTTACCAAGTACTGCAGGCACAGCTCGACCGCTATCCCGAACTTGAAAACGATGTCGAATTTCTCTCGAAATTTACGGCACAAACCAATAATGTGGACTTTGCAGGAAGAATTATTTATAACGAGAAGGGAGAAGAAATTATTAATTTCGGGAAGTACAAAGGACAAAAGGTAATCGACATTCTTAAAAAAGACGTAGGATACTACGGATGGATTATGAATAGCGACTTTGCACTCCATACTAAAAAAGTACTTACCAATATTAAGTTTCGTGATTTTAATAAGTAATAGCAGCAGCGTAAGAAATAAATAGCCCATCACGAAGTAAAATGAAATATATGGCATAATCATTGTTGATTAATAATATGGATACTATTGGAATGTTGCTGTCATGACAAAATTTTTATTCAAAATAACGCTTTTGTTCCTCTCTATACTCGTTTCCCCTTTGTTGTGGGCGCAAAGTACCACGGGGGCGGGCTATTTGAATCAACGCACTCCCGAGCAGGAAGCATCCAAACAAACCGAGAAACTTCAGTACGAATTGGATTTGACTCCGGAACAAGTGAAGATTATTTATCAAATCAATCTCAAATATGCCCAAGCACGAAAGAATACTGTAAGCAGGGTTGATGCAATGGAAATAATCAAAAACAAAGATGAAGATATAAAAAGAGCGCTTAACGATAATCAATACAGACAATTGACATCTAAAAGGGCAACGCGGCAACAGGTAGAGATTGATGGCAACAAGCAATACCTCAGGACAAATACCGAAACAATGAATTTTCGCAGCAGAAGTAATGACAGGCAAACAACAACAACTTTAAGACCTATGCGTTCTGCCCGCCGTACCAACGTCAACTCAAATTCAGAAAACCCATTGGGAAGGACAGAAACAACAAAAACCTTCTCTCGGCAAACCATACGTACCAACGAGAGCAACCCTTCGAATCGTTCGTCTGCCAGTTCACGCACAACCGATAGCCGTACTTCCGGCAGAAATTCATCTAATAATTCGTCGTCTTCTCAGAGCGGAAGGAGGTAGTTAAGTGGCATATGTCTAATAATTATTTCCGTTTCAAACAATTTACCATTTACCAAGATAGATGTGGTATGAAAGTGGGGATGGATGGGGTGACGCTTGGAGCTTGGACCAAAATGGGAAATGCCGAGAATATATTGGATATTGGCACCGGCACCGGACTGATAGCCTTAATGCTCGCTCAACGTACTCAGGCGCGTATCACAGGTATAGACATTGAGAAAGAATGCGTATTGCAGGCTGTGGAAAATGTAGCAATATCCCCTTGGAAAGATAGAATAGCGATATGCCAGACATCATTACAAGATTTTGCAGCCTCTTCTCCCATAAAGTTTGATGCTGTTGTTTGCAACCCTCCGTTTTTTGTAAATTCATTAAAGCCTTTGACCGACGCACGCATCAAAGCACGCCATACCGACACGCTTTCGCGGCGAGATTTGGTAAAATGTACTAAGCAATTATTGGGTGTGGGAGGAAAACTATTTTTGATTTTGCCTATTGATGAAGAGTACAGATTATTAGAAGCAGCAAAAACCGAAAAACTTTTCTGTACAAAAAAGACAATACTTTTTCCTAATTTTCAAAAAGCGGCAAAGCGTATTTTGTTACAGTTGGAAATGGTACAAAACAAATGTGAGACCGATAGGCTGACAGTGGAAGAGGCGCGTCATAAATACACTCCAGAATATTCGAAATTGCTCAAGGAGTATTATCTCAATTTGTAGTATTCGGTATGTATAATTTAAAAAAAGAAATGCACAAAACCAAGCCGGCAGCATATTTTGTGCATATCAAAATATCTTTGAAGATACTTGTTAATCCTTAATATAGCATCTTGTTCTTATATACGGCTCTTTTTCGTAATTATCCCAAATGCCTACAGCATTGATATTTGTTTCAAGTTGCCCGGTAGAAATAGCCCATTTTACATCATTTTTCTTATATTGCTCGTTGAGCGAAACGTAATATAATGAATGAATCCCTTTGTGTTGCCAATTGGGATGTACGCCGTTAAAGTATAAATCGACCGTATCGTATTTTTTCAACGCTCGCAATATGTGGATAAATCCGAAAGGGAATAATCGTCCTCTGGCTTTTTGAAATGCTTTGGATAGTGAAGGCATAGTGATACCGAATCCTACCACCTCGTCTTTTTCATCTACTACAAAGTTGAGCAACTCGGGGCGGACAAATCCAAAATAAGCATCTGTGAAGTATTTTATCTGCTTATCAGATAATTGGCTGAATCCGTATAAATCTTTGAAAGCCGCATTTAGTGTATCGAAAAAACCGGGAATGTATTTTTTTGCCTCTTTTTTGGAGGTAGGTACAATCACTTTAATATTGTATTTTTGGGCGATTAATTTATTGATACGCTCCAATTTTTCGGGAATATTTTGCGATGCGGGAAATTTGTATTGCACCCAATCCACCGATTTTTTGAATCCGTGCTTTTCCATATGAACAGGAAAATAAGGATAATTGTAGGCGCTGGTAATGGCAGGTTCGTTGTCAAAACCTTCTACCATCATTCCCTCCGGATCTAAATCGCAAAACCCGAGCGGTCCGTGAATACCTTTCATCCCTTTTGCGTTTCCCCATTTTTCGGCGGCATCAAGCAGTGATTTAGAAACCTCTTCATCGTCGATAAAGGCAATCCATCCAAAACGTGTACGAAAATCGTTCCACGTTGCGTTAGCCTTATGATTGATAATTGCCAATATACGACCGGCAATTTTTCCATTTTTATATGCAAGAAAAAAAGCAGCTTCGGAAAATTCGAACGAAGGATTTTTTTCGGGTGAGAATGTGTTCCATTCGTCAAAAATAAGAGGGGGGACCCAATTACTATCGTTTTTGTACAGAGTAAAAGGAAACATAATAAATGCTTTTATCTCCTTTTTGGTTTTCGCTTCTTTTATTGTTATCAAAATATCATTGTTTTAATGTTAGTATTCCTGAGTACAAATATACAATAATTTTTAAAGGAAAGAGATTTTTGAATTTAATTATTTTTGATGGCACGCTATGATTTTTTTGTAACTTTAGTGAAATTGTGAGGTAGAAGAAAAAGTAATGTATGTAAGTGAATACATCATTAAAGATGGTGTTTCACATATTTGGTACTAGAGTATGTTTTGGAAAATTTCGAAATTGATGGGATAGAAAAATATCCTGATAGTTTTTACAAAACTCCATTCCAAATGTCTTATTGGTAAACTTTATCGCTTTTTGGGAATATTTATGATTCGTTGATAGCTGTGTATGGGTGATTTTTAACAATTTTGATTTTAACCACAACAATTGGTCTCTTTTGGATGGTGGTGATACCTTTAGTAACTTTGTTTAGTGTTTATTCAACCAATTTTGTATTGTTTGTCTCCCTTTGATGTGTTATGTCGAAGACGGATTTCATTGAAAGTTAAGTTATCTTTTTTATCAATGGTTTGTACCATATTCTGCTGAGAGTAAGATTATACCGATAAAATTCTGTCTGTATTTATCTTATGCTTTGTTCAAAAAATGTCAAATTACTTTAGGGTAAAATGGCTTGCGAAAATTGAAAAAGTAAAAACAATTATTAGGTTAAATTTGTTCTAAAATAAAATCTCAATGATTTGAGAACTTGTCTGTGTTTATTGCCTCTCCAATAATATGAACGTATTGTTTACTGCTTGAATTTTGGTTACTTGTACCTCAAAACGCTACTTTTTTTTCTTAAAATATTTACAAATAACTTTCTGTCTTTTTACTATATTTTACAGGGATAAGCCGAAAACCCGTTTTTCAAAAAAAGTAGGCATCTAATATTTAAATTTACAACCTATGGCTAATCTTTTGAAATCCTATACAAATTCTGTAAGGCATTGGTACATTCCTCTTATTTTGGGCATTTTATTCGTTGTATTCGGTATTTATCTTTTTACTGTTCCACTTGCAACTTATGCTATGTTATCCATACTGTTTAGTGCCTCATTTTTTGTTTCCGGTATTTTCGATATCTTTTTCTCCATCAAAAATTCAAAAATTCTAAATGGATGGGGTTGGTACTTGGTAGGAGGCATCATATCCTTTATTATGGGTATTTATCTGATGATTTATCCTCAAATATCGATGGTAGTGTTACCTTTTGTAGTAGGTTTTACCGTTATGTTTCGTTCATTTCAACTGTTGGGTACTGCATTGGACTTGAAAGATGCCGGTGTTTTGCGCTGGGGGAATCTTGCTGTTTCAAGTGTTTTGGGCATTATTCTTTCGTTTATGTTGATAGCCAATCCTCTCTTTTCGGGAGTTTCTATTGTAGTTTTAACTGCTCTCTCTTTCGTTTTTGTAGGGATTGCATCCAGTGTTTTGGCGTTCGACCTCAAAAAAGTAAAAGATTACCCCGATAAAATTGGCGATGATTTGAAAAATAAATTCAACGATTTGCAAAATGAAATAGAAAAAACACTCAAGTGATTTGTTATAATTATTGTATAGAGAAACGGTACGAAAAACCATTGGCAAAAACACCGATGTTTTTTTGTGTTTTTATGGTTTCGGTATTATATAAGTGCTGCTACCGATCCTTTCCACGAACAGCCTAAACAGTAGAGTATATCCAAGTCAAATCCTTCCAAAGATTCGTTTTCATGTATCGGCACAATCTCGTTGTGGTCGGTAACAACCACCACGATAGAGGCGCCATCTTGGTTTCTTACACGAAAGCGTCTTATTTCACATTGTGGGCAAAGTTTATTCTTCATTTTTGTTTGATAGATTTTCAAATACCTTCCATAAATTATCGTCTTCGGGCGTGGGAGCGGTAATGGCAACCGGTTGCCGAGATACCGGATGAATAAATTTGACCTCTCGCGCATGCAACGAAATGCCACCGCTACCATTGGAGCGGGGCGAACCGTATTTTAGATCTCCTTTAATTGGGCAACCGATGTGAGATAACTGACATCTAATTTGATGGTGGCGCCCAGTTTCGAGTTTAACTTCTAGCAAATGATAGCGATCGGAGTTTGATATAAGTTTGTATGTCAATATTGCCTGTTTTGCATTGGGCTTAGCCACAGCGTAGGCGTATGATTTGTTTTGCTTTTCGTTTCGTACCAGATAATGTTCCAATCGCTCTTCTTCTTTTTGTGGTTTGTTGGCTACGACAGCCCAATAGGTTTTTTCAATCTCTTTTTGTTTAAATATCTCGTTCATTCGAGCCAATGCTTTTCCCGTTTTAGCAAAAATAACCACTCCGCTCACAGGGCGGTCCAATCGATGTATTACACCCAAAAAAACATCTCCTGGTTTGTTGTATTTTTCTTTCAAATGTCGCTTTACGGTTTCAGAAAGCGGTTCATCTCCGGTTTTGTCTCCCTGCACTATTTCCGAGCAGGTCTTGTTTATGGCAATGATGTGGTTGTCTTCGTATAAAATGGTCATAGAAACTCTTTTTATTCGTCTGTTGGTTATTTTATTTATCCATTCGCTGATTTACCACCTCATACATCATTACTCCTGCTGCTACCGAAACATTTAAAGATTGAATTTTGCCTAAGACAGGGATTTGTACCTGCTCGTTGCACAACCGAAGATGTTCTGGGGTTATACCATCTTCTTCCGAACCCATTAGTAAGGCTATGGGAGAGGTGTAAGCAACTTCAGAATATGTTTTTTGGGCTTTCTCGGTTGCTGCAATTACTTTCAGTCCGCTGCTTTTCAAAAAATCTATCACGTATCTCAAGTTGTTTTCACGGCATACTGGGATACTCAACAAAGCCCCCGCCGAAGTTTTTACAGCGTCTGCATTGATTGAAGCTGCTCCTCGCGATGGTATCACAATTGCATCTGCACCGGCGCATTCTGCAGTACGTGCAATGGCTCCAAAGTTTCTCACGTCGGTAATCCCGTCCAAAATAATTACAAATGGAGTTTTTGCCTGTTCGTACACAAACGGGATGATATCTTCAATTTTTTGAAATTGTATCGGTGAAATAAAGGCTATTACTCCTTGATGATTTTTATTGGTAATTTGATTCAGTTTCTCTATCGGAACTTTTTGTATTGCAACTGCCTTTCCCACTAATACGGCTTGCAACTCGCGCGAAAGTTCGTTGGTCATATCACGGCGAATGAGAATTTTGTCAAACTCTTTTCCGGCTTGAATGGCTTCTATTACGGCTCGTATGCCAAAAATCATCTCTTTTTCAGGGCGGCGTTTGTATTTATAGGGTTTGTTTTGGTTTATCATAATGGTTATTTTTTCGTTACTTTTCTTGGTATAATTTATTGTTAAATACAGACAGAAAATGCGTAAATCAACTTGTTGATTTACGCAAAAGCTGTATTTCCTATTAATTAAATTTATCTACAAATATATCTCCAATAACTTGCTTTTGCCGTCGGTGGGCTTAATCGACAAATGGTTTATGCTTGCAGGAATCATCAGGGTTTCACCTTTGCATACGGCTGTTGTCGTATTTTGGCATTCTACCTCAAAGTGTCCGTCCAAACACATATACACTATCAATGAATCCAGTTTGGAATAATCTTTGGAAATGGTTTTGCTAAATTCCAAAATATTGGTTGTAAAATAATCGCATTTTATCAGTGATACTGTTTGATTTTCGATTAAATTGTACTCTATTTTTGAATCTTTTCCAGCAGAGAAATTGATCACATCAAGCGCCAATTGTGTATGGATATCTCGTTTTTTCCCCCGTTCATCTTTGCGGTCGTAGTCGTAAATTCGATAAGTAGCATCGCTAGATTGTTGAATTTCGGCTACCATTACACCTTTCCCGATGGCATGAACCAAACCTGCGGGGATGAAGAACACATCTCCTGCTTTTACCGATATTTTTTTTAAGAGTTTTCCGAGCTTGTTGTTTTTAACAGCCTCAGCATAAGTCTCTTTTTCGATATTTTCATTGAATCCGATGATTAAATAGGCGTCGTCCGACGCTTCAAGCACGTACCACATTTCCGTTTTTCCAAAAGAGTTATGCCGTTTTCGAGCATATTGGTCGTTGGGGTGTACCTGTATAGATAGATCGTCGTTAGCATCAATCAATTTAAACAATAAAGGAAATTCAGAATTGTACTTCTCATAAACTTTGTTGCCCAATAGTTCTCCTTTAAAGTTTTCTATTAAGTTCAACAATGTTTTTCCTGCCAATGTTCCGTTGGCAACTACCGACGTATCGCTTTTATATCCCGATAGTTCCCAACTTTCACCTATATTGGGCAATCTACTTTGGTTTTTCCCGTAGATATTTTGCAACTTAAATCCACCCCAGATTTTGTCTTTAAGTATTGGATTGAATTTTAACGGATACATTTTCAAAACTTAATTATCTCCTTTTTATTGATTTTCTTTTGTGCGATTGGCTAATTTCAGTTCCCATTTCCAAGCGCTTCGGAGTGTTTCTTCTACTGTTTCTTCTGCTTTCCAACCAAGTTCATTGTTGGCGTAAGCAGGCTCTGCCCATACTTTTTCAATATCACCTTCACGCCTGTCCACTATTCTGTATGGTACTTTTAAGCCGTTTACTTTTTCAAATGTTTTGATTATTTCCAGTACCGAAAGTCCACGTCCGGTACCGAGATTAAACGTCTCCACGTTTGATTTTGATTTGTTTTCCAACATACGTTTAACAGCTACAACGTGGGCTTTTGCCAAATCTACTACATTGATATAGTCACGAATGCAAGAACCGTCGGGCGTATTGTAGTCGTTGCCAAACACTTGTAGTTGCTTGCGGATACCGACTGCCGTTTGGGTTACGAAAGGAAGCAAATTGTTGGGTACACCGTTGGGGAGTTCTCCGATTTCAGCGCTCGGATGTGCCCCTATAGGATTGAAATAGCGTAAAATTATTGCCTGGTAAAAGTCATTGGAATAAGCCGTATCTCTGATTATCTCTTCGCTTATCTGTTTGGTGTTTCCATAGGGAGAAAGGGCCTCTTTGATGGGTGCGTTTTCTGTAACGGGAAGAATGTCAGGCTGTCCGTAAACAGTACAAGAAGATGAAAATACGATATTGCTCACTTTGTGAACCGGCATTAATTGTAGAATATTCATCAAAGAAACCAAGTTGTTTCTATAATACAACAACGGTTTTTCGACAGATTCGCCCACTGCTTTACTGGCTGCAAAATGGATAACGGCGTCTATATCCGGATATTTGTCGAACATTCTGTCCATATTGACATAGTCTCCGCAATCTATATTTTCAAAAGCGGGACGGGTACCTGTTATTTTCTCAATGCCGTTTAGTACGTCTATGTTCGAATTGGAAAGATTATCGACAATAACCACTTCGAAGTCTTGTTTTATCAATTCTACTGCTGTATGGGAACCGATATATCCCGTACCGCCTGTAACTAAAATTTTAGCCATATTCTATCAAATATTTATTTTTATTCTAAATAAACTTGCTTATGCTATAAAAACACTTAAAGCCTTCCCGAAAGAAGGATTTAAATATAAAGATTATTAAAATAGTTTTTCGGGATAAATGCCTTTTTTAACCAATTCGTTGATTTTTAAGACTACCTGCGAGCGGTCTTCTGCATAGGTTACTCCAAACCATTTTGAGGATGTTTCTAATACCTTGCAAGTAGAGATCCCTGCTTCTATTAAGTTGTTTACTTCAAGTGGAATGTAATATTCCGATTTGAGTTTGTCCCCGTTTTCCTTTAAGAATTCCTTAAATCCATCTTCTGTGTGGATAAAATAGTCGGGGGTAAATCCCCACATATTCATCGAAACCGGTGTTTTGGCATCAATTGCTACTTCTTGTCCATTTTCATCTAAATAAATTATTGCTCCCCCTTTTTTTTCAATCGAGGTGCGTTCTACAACATTTGTTAAAAAATTGTTTTTATCAATCACACACACACCTCTGCTTACCGAACCACTCTCCGAAAGGGTATTCCCCACATAGTAGCCAACCATACAGTACTCGTTTTTCTTACCTTCTACACCCCGCAAAAAGTCTGCAAGCACTTGAAACGATTCTTTTCCGTAAAAATCATCGGCATTAACGACTGCAAAGGGTTCATGTATGGCATCTTTTCCCATCAAAACGGCATGATTGGTTCCCCAAGGTTTTTCACGTTCGGGATTGTATAAATATCCTTCCGGAACATTGGTAATGTCTTGAAAAACGATTTTTGTTTCAATCATATTTTCATATTTTTTTACAACAATGTCGTTGAAATCCTTTTCGAATGATTTGCGAATCACAAAAACCACTTTTCCAAATCCGGCACGGATTGCATCGTAAATAGAATAATCCATAATGGTTTCTCCGCTAGGTCCGAGTCCGTCCAATTGTTTAAGCCCACCATAGCGGCTACCCATTCCTGCGGCAAGTACAAATAATGTTGGTTTCATAATATTTAATTTTTTGTTCTTTTTAATTATTTGCAAAAGTAAAAAAAAAATCGGAAAAGTTTGCCTCTGAAACGACATTAAATTACCCTATATTGAAAATAATCTACTAATTAAATATCATTGTCTGCCAAACTTAATCATCGTTGAAACGTTAGAATGTAAAAACAATTTTATATTATGAAACGAACACGGAAGTAAGCATCTGACACGCAAAAAGATGTTTATGTACGAGTTCTATCAGGTAAATAAAAATAAATTCTAAACAAATGAATTACGATATCATTATTATCGGAGGAGGACCTGCCGGTTACAATGCTGCCGAAAAGGCTGCTGCAAATGGGCTGCAAACGCTTTTGTTCGAAAAGAAAACAATCGGTGGCGTATGTTTGAACGAGGGTTGTATCCCGACCAAAACTATGCTCTATTCGGCAAAGATATTGGATACAACCAAAACGGCGTCAAAATATGGTATAAACGATACTGAAAAAGCAACTTTTGACCTGACCAAAATAATGAGCAGAAAAAATAAGACCGTCAAAAAGCTCACTTCAGGAGTTAAGATGAAGTTGAAAGAGAACGGTGTGGAAATAATAGAAAAAGAAGCGACGATACAAGGAGAGGCTCACGGAAAAATAGTTATAAAATGTGAAAATGACATATTTGAAACCACTTATTTACTAATATGTACCGGTTCCGAAACATTTATCCCCCCCATCAAAGGGTTGGAAGAGGTTGATTATTGGACTTCCAGTGAAGCATTGGAAATAGAAATACTGCCTACTACGCTTGCTATTATCGGAGGTGGTGTGATAGGGATGGAATTTGCGTCTTTTTTCAACAGTATGGGGGTGCAGGTAACCGTTATCGAAATGTTGCCCGAAATTTTGGGAGCAATGGATAAAGAACTGTCTGCAATGCTGCGTAACGAATACACCAAAAAAGGAGTTATTTTTCATCTGAACACCAAAGTTGTTGAGGTAAGTTCTACGCAGGTCATCATCGAAAAAGATGGAAAAACGAGCAGTATCAATACCGAAAAGATATTGGTAAGTGCCGGAAGAAAAGCCAATATTCAACACATTGGACTGGAAAACTTAAATATAGAGTTGCTAAAAAACGGTATAAAAGTAAATAAATTGATGCAGACAACCCACAACAATACATTTGCTGCCGGAGACGTTACTGGATCGTATATGTTGGCTCATACGGCTATGCGAGAGGGAGAGGTCGCCATAAACAACATTATTGGTAAAAGAGACCAAATGAGCTATGAGGCTAATCCTTCTGTTGTTTACACCAATCCCGAAGTTGCCGGAGTAGGTAAAACTGAAGAGGAACTCATAGCCGCAGGGATTGAATATAAAATTTATAAACTTCCGTTGGCATATTCAGGCAGATTTATAGCAGAAAATGAGACAGGAAACGGTATTTTTAAAGTGATAACTGACGGTTATGAGAAAGTAGTCGGATGCCATATGCTGGGCAATCCTTCTTCTGAAATGATTGTAACTGCCGGACTTGCCATCGAAAAAGGAATGACACTGGACGAACTACAAAAAACGATATTTCCCCATCCTACGGTTATTGAAGTGTTGCATGACATCTCTTTTATGTAATGATATTGCAATACAAAATACCATAACACAAAAATTATTTTCAAAAAAGTAATTCTTGTGTGAGCGATTTTCAGGTATAAAACCGAAACAATCCTTTTTCTAATAATCAACGGGCAAAGCAGCGTGCCTTACCCGTTGATTATTACAGTATTTTTTCAAAAGTTATTTTGCATCAATTTCCTTCAAAAGTTCCTTTACAGCCACTTCTAATTGCGTGTCCTCTCCTTTTACCGCCTTGTTCAGATCAAGTGGCGCTTTGATGTCCGGTTCGAGTTGCGCGTTTTCGAGATAAGTCCCTTCCGCAGTGCGATAGCCCACTACCGGAATACCAAAATAAAGTGTAGGGTCTTGCAGTGTTACCCAGTTGACGCTGGTCATTGTGCCGGGTACGGGCATTCCCACTAATTTGCCGA
>JBKECI010000079.1:0-2891 GCA_047974405.1 Paludibacteraceae bacterium
GCATGGCCAAATGAGATCAATGCAACAAAATCTGTAGAAAGAGTAAACAAAGCATTTGTAAAAGGTCTGAGAGCTAGAATATGCCTCTCTGCAGCCGGATATTCGCAACGTCCTGACGGAATACGTTTAAGCACCGATCCCGAGTTGAGTAAAGACAGGCTATATCCGATTGTAAAACAAGAATGTTTGGAGGTGATTGGCAGTCAAACATGCGTACTTGGTACATTTGAGCAAAATTTCAAAAGATTGTGCCAAGAAAATGTGAGTGCAGGAGCAGAGTCGATATACGAGCTTCCTTTCTCTACAGGTAGAGGAAGAGTGGTATATACATTTGGTCTAAAGCACACCACCACCGACAAATATACACAGCAAGCCAAAGGAGGAGAAATAGGTCCGCTGCCTACTTTCTATTACGACTATGACAAAGAAGATGTGCGCAGAGACATCACTTGCGTACCCTATATGTGGACAGACGGTAAACAGGTATTGAATAAAGTATCCCAATGGTTTTTTGGTAAATTGAGATACGAATGGATGAATCGGTTGGTAACATCAACCAATGACGATGGTATAAATTGGCAGTTTATGCGCTATGCCGATATTTATCTGATGGCTGCCGAAGCCATTAACGAAATTGATGGGCAAGAGCCTGCAGCGCCATATTTAAAGGAAATTCGCAGTCGTGCATTCCCTAATAATCCTAACAAGGTAGAAAATTATATGACTACAGCAAAAGCAAGTAAAACTGCGTTTTTTAATGCGATTGTAGATGAACGCGCATTGGAATTTTGCGGTGAAATGATTCGTAAACAAGACCTTATCAGATGGAATTTATTGTCGACAAAACTTGATTCGGCAAAAAAAAAGTTGGGTAAATTTGCAAACAGAACTGATATCTATAGCGACCTTCCGATAAAATTGTATTACAAAACAGCTGCCGACGGCGAATCAATCATTATCTATGGTTTGGAACACGGAGATACAGATGCAGATGGAGATGCATTGACAGACTACTCAAATAAAGGATGGTTTATAAGCAACGGTACCAATAACTTTACAACGGATAAAGTAAATTCCCTATTCCAAAAAGATCCTAATACAAAACAGTTTTGGCCCATACCTGCTGTGGTAATTTCGGCAAGCAACAATACACTTGTAAATGATTATGGATATTAAAACAATTAAATCTAAATACACCATGCTTAAGAAAAATATATTAAAACTCTTTACAATTTTCCTATTCGGAACATTGTTTACAACATCTTGTAACGATGATTTAAATGAAGTAACCTCATTGGAAACCGACAGAATTTTCGCCCCTGTAAAGTTTACCTCTTCCAATACCAAAACGTTGGTAACATTTACTTGGGTACCTGTAAATGACGCTGTTTCATACACTCTACAAGTGAGTTTGGACAGTTTGGATTATTCAAATCTTGTATTGGATACCACTCTGACAGAACACACTTACACGCAAGAATTTGGAGGAGCAACACAGTATTACGCACGCTTGATGGCAAACTCGTCCGATATAGAAAAAAAATCAAAGTACAATACATTATCTTTTAAAACTCCGTCTGAAAACTTATTCTCAGGTTTTGGAACTTCTAATAACACAGGGTCAATCTACAGCGCTTATATGACCGATTTTAATACGCTGACAATCAAATGGTCTCCCGGTGCAAATGTTACCCATTTGATACTGACGTCTCAAGACGAAAGCACCAGGGATTCGATATCGCTGACCTCCGAAGAAATTGCCTCAGGCATCAAAACTGTATCTTCCCTCTCAAACTCAAAATGGAAAGTGCAAATATACAACCGAACCATACCGAGAGGAACAACCCACGGCACAATTGAAGGCGACATTCTATTAAATGTGGGAGACGATTTACAAGCCACGCTCAATAGCGCTATCGATGGACAAACGATTGTATTGGCAGGCGGCGGAGTGTTTAATGTTGGAAGCGCCGCATTCAAATTAGACAAATCAATAAAATTGAGGGGATTATCGACCGACAATAGACCTGTTGTTTGTTTAAAAGAAGGCTCGGCAACAGCCACCTCAACTCTGCTCGGATTTGCTGAAGGTTCTACAATCCAATCTGTCAAATTTGAAAATATTGATTTTACAGGATACGTGGACAATAATACTTCATCAACAAAAATCGGCTATTTGTTTAACAACAATACCTTGACAAACGTAACAAAACTGACCTTCACCAATTGCAACATACATAATTTTGGCAATACACCTATGCGTATTCAGGGTAATAAAAATCAGGTTATCGACAGCTTGAGTTTTAACGGTTGTGTAATCTACGACATAGGATTTTCTAGTACATATGCCATTGTAAACAGTAATTCATCAGATTTTATCAATTCTATTGAGATAAAGAACAGCACTATTTATAATTTTAAAGGCTCTCTTGTATTACGCACCGGACAACCTTTGAAATCGGTAACAATATCAAACTGTACAATCAATCAAGGTATGCAAGACGCAAGCTCTGCAAGGTACTTGATGGACTTTAGCAACGCTACTTTTAACGGAGATGGCATCAATATTAAAAACTGTATCTTAGGGCAAACAGGTAATGTGTTGGGAGCCAATGGGCTTAGACTTGGTGTGGAAGTAAAACCCAATATAAGTGGCACCTATTATACCTCCGATTATACAGACGATCCCATACCTCCGGGGGCAACAAGTTCATCAATCAAATCGACGATGACATCGTATTCCGGAGTATCTACATCGCTATGGGTCGATCCTGCAAACGGAACTTTTAAGTTGGCTGATTTGAACTTTGCCGGAGCAAAAAAAGCAGGAGATCCACGTTGGTGGTAGTCTTGACTTACGGTTTTATCTTTTCAAAAGTTGGAAAGATGAA
>JBKECI010000080.1:0-23818 GCA_047974405.1 Paludibacteraceae bacterium
ACCACCCGAGTTTGAAGGAAAAACCTGCATGTGCAACGAGTGTAAATATATGCGTATGAATACGCTTGAAAAACTTTATTTGTGCTTACGGGATGAAAAACCAGAAATTGTAATAGACGAGAGACTAAGAAAAAAAGCGGTAAAACCAATTATTAAAATGTTGGAAATGAGTTGATAAAAATATCAAAGATACACAAAAAAAGAGGCGTAATGATATCAAATATCATTACGCCAATCATAAAATATTTTTATTATTTTACAATACAGGTTCTTCTTTTTGTTTGTTTACTTTAAACTTAATACCCTCTTTTTCACTATCAAGTTCTACTAAAATGGTATCGCCTTCCATAGCCTCTCCACCTAATACAACATCTGCCAATTCGTCTTCTATGTAGCGTTGTATGGCGCGTTTTAGTGGGCGGGCTCCAAATTGTACGTCGTATCCTTTTTCGGCAATAAAATCTTTTGCTTCCGCAGTGAGTTCTAAATGATATCCCAATCCGCTTATTCTACTATATAATCCTTTCAGTTCCAAGTCGATGATAGATTTGATGCTCTCTTTACTTAGTTGATCAAACATTACTACATCATCTACACGATTCAAAAATTCAGGTGCAAAAGTTTTATTGAGTGCTTTTTGTATCACACTGCGCGAATATTCCGAGTCTGAAACCGTATCTTCATTTGTATTAAATCCTACGCCTCGCCCAAAATCTTTCAATTGGCGAGTTCCTACGTTTGAAGTCAAAATGATAATGGTATTTTTAAAATCTATTTTTCTTCCTAAGCTATCGGTGAGCCGACCTTCGTCCATTACCTGTAGTAAAATATTGAATACATCGGGATGCGCTTTCTCTATTTCATCCAGTAGAACTATGGAGTAAGGTTTACGTCGAACTTTTTCCGTTAATTGTCCTCCCTCTTCGTAACCTACGTATCCCGGAGGCGCTCCGATAAGGCGAGATACGCTGAATTTTTCCATATATTCGCTCATATCCACACGTATAAGCGAATCAGCGCTGTCAAACATAAATTCGGCCAAAATTTTAGCCAGATGCGTTTTTCCTACTCCTGTAGGACCCAAAAACAAGAAAGTACCAATTGGCTTGTTTGGGTCTTTCAAGCCAATTCTGTTACGTTGAATAGCTTTTACTACTTTGTTTACAGCCTCGTCCTGCCCTATTACCTGTTTTTGCAACACTTCTTTCATTTGCCTTAGTTTCAGCCCTTCGGCTTGAGCTATCCGTTGTACTGGGATGCCAGACATCATTGCCACTACTTCTGCTACTTTTTCTTCATCTACTATTTCGGGATGTTGTTGCGATTCCTGTTCCCATCTTTTAATAGCATCTTCCAATTGGTATTGCATTTGCTTTTCTTTATCCCGTAGTGGCACGGCATCTTCAAATTTTTGCTCGGAAATAACTTTGTTTTTCTCTTTTTTTACGAGTTCAATATTTTTTTCGAGTTCTTCTATTTCTATAGGTACAGAGGCTGTGGAAATATGTACCCTCGAGCCGGCTTCGTCCAATGCATCAATGGCTTTGTCGGGAAAACAACGGTCGGTAATGTATCTGTCTGTAAGTCGTACGCAGGCTTTAATTGCTTCGGGAGTATATTTTACATTGTGATGATATTCATATCTGTCTTGAATATTTTCGAGTATTTGTAAGGTTTCTTCTGCCGTGGTGGGATCAACTATCACTTTTTGAAATCTTCGCTCCAATGCTCCGTCTTTTTCTATACTTTGGCGGTACTCATCCATAGTGGTTGCCCCTACACATTGTATTTCGCCGCGTGCCAAAGCCGGTTTGAGCATATTGGCTGCGTCTAACGAACCTGGTGCTCCTCCTGCTCCTACTATGGTATGAATTTCATCTATAAACAAAATAATGTTAGAATTTTTTTGAAGTTCGTTGAGAATAGCTTTGATGCGCTCTTCAAACTGTCCGCGATATTTGGTACCGGCTACGATGGAGGCCATATCGAGTGCGACAACTCGTTTGTCGAACAGAACTCGAGACACACGATGTTGTACAATTCGCAACGCGAGACCTTCCACAATGGCAGATTTTCCTACACCGGGGTCGCCAATGAGTACCGGATTGTTTTTTTTGCGACGACTTAGTATTTGCGCTATGCGTTCGATCTCTTTTTCGCGTCCTACAATAGGGTCGAGACGATTTTCTCGCGCAGCTTTGGTTATATCGGTGCCAAATGTATCGAGTGCGGGAGTATCGCTTTGTTTGGGTGGAGAGGATGTTTGGTGCTTTGATTTTTTTGTAAAAGGGTCGTCCTGTTCCTCGTCATCTTCGTCGTTAAAAGGAGAACTTGTATTTTCAATATTTTTTGTGGTAATTTTTTCTATAACACGCTCGTAAGAGAGATTATTGGCAGTTAAAATATCGTCTGCCAAATTATTTTTCATCTTCAATATTGCCAGTAGTAAGTGTTCTGTATCAACGACATCGCCTGAAAGTGAACGGGCTTCCAATTCCATAATCCGTTTCAGTTTTTCGGTACTTTTAAGTATAGGTATATTATCATTGGCTGTTGTATTATCTGCCGTACGTATCAAAGTTTCAATATCGTGTTTTATTTTATTAACATCTGCCCGAAGCGAGCGTATAATTTCAGAAACTTTGTTATCGCCTGTACGAAGTAATCCCAACAGTAAATGTTCGGGGCCTATGTACGAATTGCCCAATCGTTCTGCTTCTTGGGTGCTGTAAACTATGGCATTGTTCAATTGATTACTATATTCCATGATTTTTCTTTGTTCTGTTTTTATTACGTAAACAAAAATGGTACCTAAAATTTGCAAAGAGATAAAGCTACTTTTCAATTTACTTTTTCGATATAATACATTGATTTATCGGAAATTTTGTCTTTTTTTGCGCCAATATGACATATATTTTGTATAGATGAATGAGAGAAAGGCAATTTTTTTATTTGTTGATGTTGGCAGATAAAGTAAATAGTTGCTCGAAAAAAATATTTTTTTCACAACAATGGATTCGTGAAGCCAATTGTCCCGATACATATTTGGTGTCGAACACTTTCCAGTATATTTTGTTTTGGAGATAAAATTTTCCTTGCAAAAAAGGATTTCCCCAGTAAAAGTTACCGCCTAAGCTGCCATATAGTTTCATTCGGGGTTCGCCAGCGTAAAGCAGATTTTCGATACCCCATTCTTTGTATTCCAAGTCGGCTTTTCCTATCAATCCTATGGGCATAGAGTAATCGTCTTTCCACTTTCTATTTCTTTCAAATCCTGCCAAAATTCCTGCCGAAAATATCAGTTTGTTCAATCCCGATTGGTTTTTGTAGTGGTATCCTGCCGATAGTTGCGCCAAAATATTATCGCAAACATTTTGTTCAGGGTGTGCAGGTTGAGTATTGGCGTAATGAAACACATACGACTGAAAATCGATAAAAAAATGGTCATTCAATTGTTGGTAAGCCGATGTTCCGAGAAAAAAACTTTCACGTATGGTGTCTGATTGCAACCCTGTCCAGTCCAACCATAGTTTTACAAAATGTTTTTTATCTCCTTTTTTGAGGTATAGTCCCTGCATTGTAGGGCGGTAATAGGTTATCGAATCTTGAAAAAAGAAATTGGAATAGTCGTCCAACAGGTTTTCTTTAAGAAAAGCACCGGCTCTAAATATCGTTTTTTTATCTTGAAACTGATAATATGCAAGCAGTTGAATATTGTTGCTAAAACTGGCTGATCCCAATTTTTTGAGTACATTTACTCCGGCAAAAACGGTATTTTCTGTACTCCATTTCACTCCGATTTCGGGGGAGAGATTTACTCCAGCCATTGTTTGATCGGTGGTATAAGCGGAGCGAGCAAATTCCGTATTATCAAAAAAAAAGTTTACTCCCGCTTTCCAGTCCAAGTGTTGTGCTAACATCGAAGCAGATAAAAATAAGAAAAGTAGCAGTTGGATTGTTTTTTTCATCAAGCTAAAGTATGTAGTAAATTTTGAAATTCAAAATTACAATTTTATTTTTAAATAGTAGTTTTTTTGCATACGGGATATTACAAAATAAAAATTTATAAATTATGCCAATATATTGATTTATTGGAATAGACCTAATATTGTGCGGATGCTTACGATTTACGAACCAAATTTGAAAAAAAGATTAGTAAAATCACCCAACATATACATTCACGATTTAGGATTACTGTATTAGATACTGGGATTATCCTATTTTTAGCGCTTTGTGAGAAAGATATGTTATTGAAAATCTGATTACGAAATATAGCGATCATACACTATATTTTTATAGGAGCGCGATGAGATAGACTTGATATTGGAAAAGGGGTATACCGGGATTAATTTCTTATAATTCTAAAACATCCACACGCGTTAGCGATGATATTCTTCTGTGCTTTGCTCATTAGAACAGAAACAAAATAGATACTCGTGTAGCGTGTCAAAATAAGAAACGGATAGTAAACCATCTGTTTCTCATCATTTGTAGGCATTTCTCGTTGATAAAATACCCATTTTTGATGATTGATTACTTCGTAGTATTATAGTTACTTTGCATTCAAAAAAAAATTACAGTCCTTTTATCATTTATAGGACAAGGCGCGGATAAATACTCGCACTATTGGAGTTGAAATGTGAATAGCCCATTTTGACTGTACATTATCTTTAATACAAATATGTTTTTACATTATATACTATCAAAAGCCTTCAAAAATGGCTTTCTATCTTTTTTATGCTACTTTTTCATTGTTTCGGAATTACAAGCGCAGGAGCCTGTTAAGGGTAAAAATACTGGCAACAAGTTGATAAATCTCGATGAAGTAGTTGTTACAGCCACTCGGACAAACAAAACGCTGAAAAATACGCCGGTAATAACCCAAGTAATTACCGCCCGACAAATCGAAGAAAGAGGAATCAACGACGTAAAAGAGTTGCTTGCACAGGAAGTACCCGGACTGAGCTTTCAGGAAGTCGGTTTCGGAACATCCATACAATTACAGGGGTTGGATGCCAAACACATCCTATTTTTAATCGATGGCGAACGTATCTCGGGCGAAACGGGTAACAACATCGATTATTCGCGTATCAACCTTTCCAATATCGAAAGGATAGAGATTGTAAAAGGCGCTTCGTCGGCTATTTACGGCTCGCAAGCTATGGGTGGAGTTATTAATATTATTACCAAAAATGCACGTCAAAAATTTGATATTCAGTTGGGTGGTCGATACGGGCAAACGAACCAAACTAATTTTCGCAATAACAATCCTGAAAGTAGCCAGTATACCTTTCGCAAGAGCGTTGACCGCCCGAATGCCAATGGAAACATAACACTCGGTTATAGCGGAAACAGACTTAAAACGTTTACCGCCCTTCAAATCAAAACCACCGACGCATATCAACTTTACAATACCGATAGTATATCCAAATACTATCCGGCTTTGGATACCACTATCGTTGAAAGAAAAACAACAACCCCATTCAATATATCGGGACTAAAAGATATCAATTTTTCACAAAAAATAAATTACCGTTTCACGCCAAAATTGGATATGTCGTTCAAAGGTACTTTTTATCAAATGAACAAGTACGATTGGGTTGCCAACAACAAATACGAACAAAACGAAGACTACACGTTAGGTGCTTACGCAAACTATCGTTTCGATTCGCTCAACACCATCTCCATATCGACTTTTACCGATCGTTACAACCGATTCGACAAATACGAACTCTTGGATGGGAGAGACAAGATTTACAGCAACAATCTATTGCATTCGAAACTGATTTTTACTTCCGGTTCGTTTACCAACCAACTGATCACGGCGGGAGCAGAATTTCTATCCGAAAATCTTACTACCGATATGTTTAACAGCAATGCGTTAGATACCAAGCGAGTTTGGACGGCGGTAATGTACGCGCAGGACGAATGGCATGTCAATAAAAAACTGAATTTGGTAGCCGGATTGCGCGCCGATTACCACCGCCAATTCAATCTGAAAGTTACACCGAAGCTGTCTGTTTTGTACCGCTTATTCCCGTTTACGTTCCGCTTCAACTATGCTATGGGATATCGTTCGCCCACACTCAAGGAGCTTTATACCGACTGGAACCATCTCGGTATGTTTTGGATTTATGGAAACGAAGCGCTCAAACCTGAAACCAACCAATATGTGTCGCTCTCCGGCGAATACGTATCTGAATGGCTGTACGGAACTATCACAGGCTACGTCAACAGTTTCAGAAATAAAATTGAAGGAATTTGGGCAGCAGATCAAACCGAATATTATTATAGAAATCTTTCAAAGGCATTTTTAAGTGGTGTTGATCTGACCGCAAAAATAAAATTATACGAAAATTTGTATTTCAACGGAGCGTTAAACTACCTGTACGCTGCTCCCACCGATGGTGTAAAACTTAGCGCAGCAAGTCCGGTTTCGGGTAATTGCCGACTCGAATATAAAATGAACGTACGAAAAAATTACAAGGCTACGGTAATGCTAGGTTCTTCGTTTTACGGCACGAAATCGTATTCGGTAGAAGATGAACTGAACATCGGGGGTGTAGGACAAACTGTCTTTTACGATGTGCACGTAAAACCATACAGCCTGTGGAACATAGCTCTGACACAGCAATTTTACAAGTCGGTAAGGCTCACGCTAGGGGTGGACAATTTGTTGGATTACAGTGCGTCCATAATCAATTTTAATACTTCTACCACGCCTGGCAGGCGTTGGTTTGTCAGCATTCATACAGATATTGCCACGTTGGCAAATATTCTCAAATAATCAGAAATAATCAATTAAAACAAAATGAAACATTTTAATCAATTAATGGTAGGACTTTTGGTTTCAACGGCTTTTATCGGTTGCGAAAAAGACCCCGTTGAAAAACCAAAAGCAGATTTAACTCCGGTCGAAATTACCCTTAGCCGCGCCACAGCCTATGGCGATGATTGGATCTATTTTTCGTTTAAAGAAGGTAAAGAAGTATCGGTTGTAGAAGGTGAACATAGCACCAACCTGAACTGGGACATCGCTTTTAACCGCTACAATATCCGTACCAACAGCGGAAAATCGGGTAGTGGACAAGGGGGCGCTTACGATGCCGGCAAAGTCGAATTTAGCAGCATAACCGAAGCCCCCACAAGTGGTTACACGGTAGATACCGATTATGAAATTTCCGATGTAGGTTCGGGTTTTCCGCCACCAATGAAAATATCAACAGCCAATACCGTATTGTGTCAAGCCATTGTATTTTCGGGACCGCCTCCCGCATATACGCCGAACGAACACATCTATGTTATCAAAACGGCCGACGGTAAATACGCAAAAGTGATATTCAGCAGTTTTTACGACACCAAAGGAAATTCAGGCTATATTTCATTCAAATACGCATATCAGCCCGACGGTTCTACGAGCTTGAAATAATCTTTAACGGTTGCTACGGGATTTTTGTCCCACATTCTGCATAGTCTCCAAGCTACGTAGAACGTGGGATTTTTTTCGTCATTCTTTGCCGATTAGTAGCGATTCATTATTTTTGCAAAATAAATATATGAATAGATGAACATATATTTATTTGAATTGTTTACTAGAAAGTATTAAAACAAAATTTGTAAAAACAATTGAATGGAAAAAATAGTAATCGTTGGAGGTGTTGCCGCTGGAGCAACGGCAGCTGCTAAAGTAAGAAGAATTTCGTCCGAAGCTCAAATAACCGTACTGGAAGCCGGACCCGATATTTCGTTTGCTAACTGTGGCTTACCCTATTATATTGGTGGAGATATCAAGAGTCGATCAAAACTGATTTTGCAAAGCCCGGAGAGTTTCAAAGTTCAATACAACGTAGATGTATTCACACACATACTCGTTACATCCATCGACCGCAATGCGCACGTGCTGAAAGCCAAAGATATAAGAAGCGGCGAACCCAAAGAATTTGAATATACCAAGTTGATTTTGGCACAAGGTGGACGCCCCATCAAACCAACCTTTCCCGGCGCTGATTCGCAACACGTTTTTACACTGTGGACGTTGGAAGATATGGATAAAATCGACTATTTTATTGAAGAAAAAAAACCGCGTACTGCCGTAGTAGTGGGTGGTGGATTTATCGGATTGGAAATGGTCGAAGCGCTTACGAAACGCGGTATTCAAGTGAGCGTAGTGGAGATGATGTCACACGTGATGAGCGTATTGGATGCGGAGAATGCTGGATTTATCGAACGTGAAATGCTGGCACACGGAGTAGGGTTGCATACATCAACAGGCGTAACCAATATATTTTCAAAAAGTGTGAAATTGGATAACGGTAAAGAAATTGATGCGGACATGGTACTGCTATCTATCGGAGTGCGTCCGACATTGCAGTTGGCGATAGAAAGCGGATTAGAGTTGGGCAAATCCGGCGGACTGCTCGTGAATGAATATCTACAAACGTCCGATCCAGACATTTTTGCAGCAGGTGATATGGTGGAAATTGAACATCGAGTATCTGGTGCTAAAGTGCGTATTCCGCTTGCCGGGCCTGCAAACCGTCAAGGGAGAATCGCCGCCGAAAATATTTTAGGAGGAAAACACCCCTACAAAGGTTCAATCGGAACATCCATCGTGAGGGTATTTGACGCGGTTGCCGGAATTACCGGACTGTCGCTCAAGCAAGCTCGAAAAGCCGGAATCATAGCAGGGGCGGTTGTTGTTCATAAAGAACACCATACGAGTTACTATCCCGGTGCGGAACCTGTTACCGTGCAGTTGGTTTTCAATCGGGAAACCGGAGTGGTCTTGGGAGGGCAAACGTGTGGATACAAGGGCACTGACCGTCGATTGGATATAATTGCTATGGCTGTGGCAAATCAGCTTACCGTTAGTGATTTGGCAGATATGGATTTTGCCTATTCTCCGCCGTTGGGGACAGCAAACGATGCGGTTAATATGGCGGCTTATGTTGCCGAAAATAAAATTTCGGGATTTAGTCCTTCGGTAACAGCCGCAGAGTTGGATAAGTTTGTCGAGGATAAGTCTCCCCTATATATTGATATGAGGGATGTTTTTGCTTTCGAAAAGTCGCATATACAAGGGGCATTACATCTTCCATTGGAAATTTTTTCCGATAAAATGGACAAACTTTCTAAAGATCGTCCCATTATTCTCTACTGCGAATCGGGGAAAGTATCGCATCAAGCGCTGCGAATGCTTGTAGGCGCGGGATTTGGTGATGTAACCAACATCTCCGGCGGGCATACCTCACTACAACGGCACAAGTTGGCGGTTGATTTTAGAAATATCCGGTTGGAACTGTTGCCGATAGAGGAAAAATCGGTCGGGAAATCTGATAAAACCAAAGAAGAACAAGAAGAAAAACAAGAGACGATTGATACTACTCTGCCCATGGTAATTGATGTTCGTACTCCGGAGGAGTTTGCTTACGGTGCGTACCCCGATGCTTTAAACATCCCACTTGATGAATTGACAATCCGGTATGGCACCGAAATCGGTAATAATCTGAATCGAGATGTAACTGTGTATTGTGCTTCGGGAGCGCGTTCTGCATATGCCCAGCGTATGTTGATGCAATTGGGCTATACCAATGTGAAAAATGGGGGTGGACTGATGCAGATGATGATGCGGCGTAGATAATTTTACAAAGTAAAAATTGAATGGTAAAAAATGCGATGTAAAGCAACTCGTACACACAAGGAAAAGATTAATCACGTATTCTCCATTGCAATATGAATAAAAAAGGATTAAAACAAATGAAGAAAGTACTCATTCTTGGAGGTGGATTCGCAGGAGTACAGGCTGCCATAGAATTACAAAAAAGCAAGCAGTTTAATGTAACATTGGTCTCAGACAGGGATTACCTCTATCTTTACCCCATATCCATATGGATACCGATACACGGCATTAGCGATAAAAAAGTAAAACTTCCGCTTGAGAGAATTGCTCAAAAGCACGGGTTCGAAGTGGTGATTGATAAAGTTACGGGGATAAAAGCATCTAAAAATCTGGTAATATGTGATTCCCAAATATTCATCTATGACTATCTGATAGTGGCTTTTGGAGCTGATAAAGTGCAGATAAAAGGAATGGAGCATACCATGACTATTTGTGGGAAACCCGAACAAACACTGCTGCTTCGAGATAAGTTAGACACTTTAGTTGCAAAAGGGAGTGGGAAGATAGCGGTTGGGTTTGGCGGAAATCCAAAAGACAAATCAAGTGTGCGCGGAGGACCAGCATTTGAACTGATTTTCAATATAAATCATTATTTGATAAAAAAGGGCATTCGCGAACATTTTGAACTGACGATGTTTGCTCCTATGGAACAGCCGGGCATCCGTATGGGAAAAAAAGCCTCAGAGTTAAATTATAAAATGATGCGAGCCAAAAAAATATCAGAATGCTATGGTAAAAAGATAGGCGAATTTACAGTCGATGGGGTAATTTTTGAAGATGGATCAAAAATAGAGACCGATATCACAGTATTCGTTTCAGCCGGAACAGGATCGGCGATATTGAGAAATACAGATTTAACTCTTTCCGAAGCCGGTTTTGTTCGTATCAATAATTTTACACAAACAGTTGATTTTCCCAATGTATTTGCCATTGGCGATGCGGCAGCTCTGGAAGGAGCAGACTGGATTGCCAAGCAAGGACATCTCGCCGAAACAATGGGAAATATAACGGCGCATAACATTTGTGAAATCGACAACAAAACCAACAATTTGAAAGGCTATAAGGAATATTTGAAAATACTTTGTGTGATGGATAATGGTAATGGAGCTGCTTTTGTATATCGTGATAACAAAAAAGAGATATTGATACCGATGCCCGTTGTAGGACATTGGATGAAACAAGGCTGGGGGCTGTACTCCAAATGGACAAAATTGAAATATATGCCTAAAATTGTGTAAATTAAGAACAGAAGGCTTTATTGTTTTGGTGATCAGCTTAAATTTCCGTATAAATACAAAGAGAGGCTGCCTCTCATCAGGGCAACCTCCTTTTTTGACGACAATAAAAGTCGTTTAGTGCTGTGATAAATAATTCGATACGCCTTCTTGAGTCGGTTTCATCGCTTTTTCCCCTTTTTTCCAGTTTGCGGGGCACACTTCGCCATATTCTTCGGTAAATTGAAGTGCATCCAACACACGGATAACCTCTTCTACATTACGTCCAAGTGGCATATCGTTTACTACCTGATGGCGTACAATACCTTCTTTGTCTATTAAAAACAGCCCGCGATATGCCTGAGCTACCCCTTTGAATGCAACTTCTCCTTCTTCGTCGTACACTTCTTCGCCAGCCAACACATCATATGCTCTTGACACCATCAAATTTTGGTCTGAATACAAAGGATATTTTACCCCTTGGATACCTCCTTGATTTTGGGGAGTTTGAAGCCATTTCCAATGTGAAAATTCAGAGTCGGTAGATGCTCCTATCACTACCGTGTTACGTGACTCAAACTCTTGAATTTTTTCTTGAAAAGCGATTAATTCGGTGGGGCAAACAAACGTGAAGTCTGCCGGATAAAAGAAAAATACAACATATTTTCCTTTGTACTGTTCTATCGAAAAGTTATCAACTATTTCGCTGCCGTTAATGACGGCTTTTCCTGCTACTTCAGGAGCTTTTTTTCCTACTAATACCATAAGTCTATTATTTTTTAATTGTTATTGATTGTTAATTGCTAATTATTAAAAAGCATTATAATATAACAAACATTGACCCCGTTTGTTGAGACGAAAAAGGATAATTGATTATTTTTTTTCTATCAAAACGGTTGCATATGCGGCAATTCCCTCTTTTTTACCCACAAATCCTAATTTTTCAGTAGTGGTTGCTTTTATGGAAATGGTGTCGAGGCTTACTCCCATAACTCTTGCCATAGTAAGCTGCATTTGCGGTATGTGAGAGTTTAGTTTTGGCTGTTCGGCACAGATAGTGCAGTCGGCATTTACAAATTCGTAGTTTTTCTCTCGAAGCAAATTTATCGTCTCTGAGAGTAGTATTTTGCTATCGATATTTTTATATTGTATGTCGGTATCGGGAAAGTTGTACCCGATGTCCCGTAAGTTGGCAGCGCCAAGTAGCGCGTCGCATAGTGCATGTATCAGTACATCGGCATCGGAATGTCCTTGCAGTCCAAGTTTATATTCAATTTTTATACCTCCTATCCAAAGTTCTCTATTGGACACAAAGGCATGAACGTCATAGCCAAATCCTATTCTTAATTTCATATGCTGTATGATTTTTTCTTATTCTAATTCAAAAAGGGGACAACTCTCAAAAAAAGAAACGGTTGAATCTGCTTTGCGAGAAATTCAACCATTTCAAATAATACTGTTATCTTTATTTTCCTTACTTATCTTGCCAACTCTTGTAATCCGGCCAAATCAAAACCTATTGAGAATCGTAAAGTTTGATCCAACGGATTGGATTGTGCTACGGAGATAACATAAGATGCGTCAAGTTGAAATACGTTCAGTTTGAATCCCACTCCGGCAGTAAAGTATTTTCTATTTCCCTTGTACTGATTTTCATTGAAGTACCCCCCACGTACAAAAAATTGGTTATTGTAAGCATATTCGGCTCCTACCGACCACATAATCTCTTTCAACTCCTCTTTCATTCCACCGGGAGCATCGTTAAATGATTTGAAAATTCCGGTAATAGGAGCTATTTGGTAATAGTCGTCGGAAATGGTATCCGGTCTTGTTGGTACGAGCAGTTTGTTGATATCTGCGCTTATCGATATTTTGTTGTAATCGTCAAAAGGATAATCGTAAGAGGCTCCCAGTCGTAAGTTGGTAGGGATAAATAAGTTGTCTTGACCGTCATTGTAAGATATTTTTGAACCAATGTTGGAGATGTTTAGACCGAATGCGAGCTTGGAGTCGCCGGTTGCCATAGGTATAAGCGTGTTGTAATAGGTTGCAATATCGGCTGCAAAGGCATTGCCGGGGTTCATCTCTTCGCCACCCAACATTGAGGTGCCGTTATTAAGGTCGGAACGGATGTAGCGAAATGCTACGGCAGCTGACCATTTGTCTGAAAGCATACGCGAATAAGCGGCGTCAATAGCCATTTCATTAGGCATTGCATCAGCAAAAAAATTGCCAAATTCATCTGTCATAGCTATTTCACCCATAGAAAAATAACGCAAAGATCCACTCACAGCAGAGTATTCGTCAAATTTCCAATATCCGGCAAGATATCCTAAGTTGATGCCGCTTACCAACTTTCTCAACCAAGGGGTATAGGATACTGCAACTCCGGCAGGACTTTCCATAAAGGCATACTTTGCGGGGTTCCAAAACTGCGAATTAATGTCGGGGCTAGTAGCTGCTCCTACATCACCCATACCTCCTCCGCGTGAGTCGGGAGCAATTGACAGGGATGGAACGGCTGTTATTATCGGATTATATTCTTGTGCTTGCGAAACAAAGGAGAGCAGTAAGATAATCAAAAAGAAACCGGTTTTTTTCATTTTTTCTTGTTTTATGTCTATATAAATAAGTCAATTTTCTTTATTGAAAATAATATCAGTATAAATAACGTTTTTATGTTTTTCTTATTGTGGAGTGGAAGATATAATAATTTTATTTGCTTTTGAGGTGGCGGTACTGTTCGTTGTTTTTATGGATGCTTTGTATATATAAATTCCCTGTTGTACTTTGTTTCCAATCTGGTTTGTCAAATCCCAAACTAGGTTTTCAACCGTATTTTGTTTTTTTGTCCATATTTTTCTTCCGACTAGGTCATATATATCTATTGTTGTTTCCAATATGGTTTCTGGTCTGTCATGTTCTATCACAAATTTGGCTGCAACTTTTGCCGGATTAGGGTGCACACTTACTCCGAGTATATTGGGTGTCAATCCTTTGACAACTTCAAAGTCTAACGATGCCACGGAAGAGTTATTTAATAAATCCCAGATGTGGAATGTTAGCGTATGTTTTCCTTCGCTGAGTACAGGCAGTTTATATTGTACGCCACCCGAAGTGTAATTGTTTGTCTCTGTAGTAAAGTATTCGTTAAGAGTATATGAAGTCAACGGGTTGTTGTCGATTACCAGACGTACATCGTGTCCGATGCCACTACCTACTGTGTTTATGCCGTTTTCATCAAAAACATTAGCTATAAACAGTGGAGTTTCGTTAACTTTACTTCCTGAAACAAATCCTGGGTGGTTAAGATAGATAGCAAGAGTAGGACCAACGGTATCTGTGTAGTCGTAGTTTGTGTTTGCTCCACCTACAATAAAATTCTCGCAGTAGCCTTGTGCTTCTCTGGTGGAGTCGGATTCGCTTGCGTAATAATTTATTCTACCTGTTCCATAGTTGTATCTGATATCTTTCGGAACCATAAATTTGAGTATAAATTTGCCGTCCACGATATTGGCTTTACCAGAGTAAAGTATGTTGGGGCGGTCGTTGTAGGTAAAAGCTCCTTCGTTATGGTTGTTGAGAGTAACTATTTGTTGATTCTTATCATAGATAGCAACATCCAACATACCATTGAAGTCATGAATCAAATTTCCGTCTAAGTCTTGAATATGTCCGCTTATTGAATCTACCGACAATGCTTTGATGGTATCGTTGCCCGAGATTGCCCGACCGTTTATCTCGTCTGTAGCAACGGTATAGTTTGTTGGGAAATTGAGTCGTACGGCAGGATCTCCCAGCAGTACATAGGAGAGTTTGTTGGCATCACCCGTACTACTCAAATCGTTTTTGGAAAATCTGTTGGCATCCCCCAATCTAGTGGTGTGGCGTCCGCCTATTTTTTTGAATAGGTTATATGAAAATGCCTTGTTCAGCATAAAGTTATTGCTGGAGTACACGGTTCTTGCAGCGGCAAAAATGCCTATCCCTCCACCTACAGGGTTGAGTAACACGTGTTCGCCTGCCGAAAGTTCCTTTTCGTCTATTACTACAAAATCGCAGGTTGCAGCTACCCAAAGAGGTAATTTCTTATTGTAAAGAGTCAATACATCCGAACTTGTTAATATCCGTTCATCGGTCCATCCGTAAGGACCGGCATGCCCGGTAAAATTAAGCATAAGCAACCCCGAATGGATAAGGCTGCTAAGTTTTGCTTTGGCTAACGGATACGAATCTCCGATTGCATTTTTCTCTTGCTTGTAGGCATCCAAATAAATTTTATCTATTTGGAACCCGCTATTGCTGTTGTATATCATTCTTGCTACACTATCTGCTTGAGACATATGAATGACTCCGTTACTGTCACCACCGTCATCTCCTACAAAACAGAGTTGGTTTTTCCATATCCCCTTTTCGGTATTATTCATATAGCCGATGGTTTTGTCAACCACCTCTTTGGCTTCTTGGGTAGTCAAAACGGTAAAACGCCCTATTCCTACATCTATCAAATCGCTTTTGATATTTGTGCTTTCTCCATCGTCCAGTAAACCAAAATAGTCGTCTGTAATGTAGGAGTTTACGCGGTGCAACGAGTTATCTGCTTGGTAGGTCATCAGCAAATTTTCACTCGAACTGTTTAGAATTTTTCGATTGTCGTAAGAACCGCGTCCAAAAAGCAATAGATATTTGGGCATATTTTGGGTGTCTCCAGTAGCAATGGCTCTATCATAGAGCATTTTGGTTACCCACCTGTAGGAGGTAGCATCGGGGGTTCCGGAAGAAAATTCGTTGTAAACCTGCTCTGTAGTAACTACATTGACAGACATGTTGTCAATTGTTCTGTGCGCATCAGCCAATCTGTTTGCTTCCGACAAAAAGGTGGGGTGGGTAATGATTAAAAATTCTGACGGGGATAAAGCATGCAAGTTTTGATTGGAAACTGCTCCTTCTATAGAAGGTTGTGCAAATGTGCCGCTTGCCGTAGGATCAATAGCTACATATTGTTTGATAACTTCGTTGGAGCCGATAAACTCTAATGTACTACCCAATTTAGTTGTTTCTATCTTTTTTATATTGACAGGGTCTGTGATATCCCAAATCTGTATATTATTGTTTGCTCCGCTCAGTTGGTAGCGAGAATAGCGTGTTGTGTTAATATTATCGATATTTCTGAAAAACATAACATTGCCCGACATAATAAGTGATCTTCGAGCGTTTACTTCGATATAGTTTAAATAGCCTCGAGAAGTGTTGTTTGGTTTTATGTATCTGAGATTTACCATTAAATTGTCTGTGCTGGGGGTAAACGCAAAATACGAATTGGTTCCTTTGCCGTATTCGTAGTAGTCGGAGGAGCCGAGTAAAGAAACCGTCTGAGGCTGTGTGTCGTTAAGAGAGAGAGTAAAATTGGCGCTACTTGTCGAGGCCGACGCTACATCCACCCTTATTTTTGTGGTTTGGCTTTTAACTACATTGGGAAAGGGAAAAAGAAAATTGTAATTTAAAATGTCGTTGAACAATTCGCCATAAAATGTTTTTCCCGATTGTATCAAACTGCTAAGTTCCTTTTCATGCACTTGATAGTCGATAAATTCATTTATATTTATAATCTCAGCCCCTTCAGGGACGGAAACGGTAGTGTTTTCTATTTTTTTTCCAATGCCCGCATCGGATGTTATAAAATAATAACCATAGTTGGAGTAGGTGTTTATTTTGTGGGTAAACATACTGCGTGAGTTGTCGTACTGCCATGAAGTTACTCCATTTCCATAAAACAGAATGTAGTCTCCGGCATTAAATATTCCGTCTCCCCCTTTATTCATATATATTGCCAATTCGGGGAGGTCGTCTATTTTTGGTTTGAGAAAACTCTCCTCCAGTACTGCTCCACCATATCCGAATACCCGTACGTTGGTAGGATTAACGCCCATTGAGGATATTGTTTCGTATGTAAGTTTGTATATTCCGTTTTCAGAAATTTTTACTTTTACAAATTTACCGTTTGCCAATACCGACGAGGAGGCGTACGTATGAATTGTGTTTTTGTTGTTCGATACTTTTGATATGCTTTCTCCTTTTTCTATTGAAAGGTCAAATTTTTGTAATTTCAGTATTTTCCCCTCTTTTGCAACAAAAGGTAATATTTCAATCTTTAGGAAGTAATTCCCCCTTTCTGACTGCTTGAATGATTTCACCTCTATTTCTGATGGTATAGGTATGTTTTGTATGAGCGATAACTCTTTGGCATCGGTCATTGTTGCATAAACGGGATTTTTTACTGTAACTTTGTACAAAATGTTTTTGTCACAGTCGATTCTGTTAACGAAATAGGGCAAAAAGTTTTCGGGATACGAAGCATTTTCAAAAGAAATTACCGTTTTGGATGTTTTATCGGTAGTCCATACATCTACACCGTTCCATTTGATTTGATGTGTCGATATGGATGTGGATGTGTCTGCTGCATTTGCATTGAGCAAAAAAATAATTGCTGGCAAAGCGAACATATATTTTATTTTCATAATAGCCTTTGTGTTTGTTTGTGAGTATTAAAGATATAGAATAACGTATTTTATGTTTAGATTATTATATATTTTTTTGAGTTGAATATTGGGAAGAGTCATTTTATTTTAAAATAAAACATTTTTTTATCTCCGATAAAACCTTCCAATGTATCTTCTATATTTACTTTTCCCACGCCTGCAGGTGTTCCTGTAAAAATAATGTCTCCGATTTTCAGCGTAAAAAATCGACTGATGTAAGCAATCAGTTTATCAATAGGAAATATCATATCAGAAGAGTTCCCTTTTTGAACCGTTCTTCCGTTCATATCCAAGTGAAAGCCTATATCTTGCACATTTCCCAACTGTTCTTTTGGTAAAAATGAGCCAATAACGGCGGAGTGGTCAAATGCTTTGCATATTTCCCAAGGTTTTCCCTCTTCCTTTAATTTCCTCTGTATGTCTCTTGCCGTAAAATCAACTCCAAGACCAATCTCGTCGTAGTAGCGGTGGGCAAATTTTTCTGCTATATTTTTCCCTATACGGTTTATTTTGACAATCAGTTCCGTTTCGTAATGAATTTCAGCGCTAAAATCGGGTAAAAAAAACGGTTTGTTATTTTTTAAAATAGCTGTGTCGGGTTTCATAAATACCACCGGTTCTGTTGGATTCGGGCTGTCGAGTTCTTTGTTGTGTGCTACATAATTTTGACCAATGGCAAAGATTTTCATATCTCCAATGTGTTAGTCAAATACAAAAAGTATTATTTGTCGTTCAATTCTTTCAGTCTGTTAAACATAACTGCCAAATGGGCATAAATAGAGGTGTTTTGCACAATGATACTTTCGGGTACCCGTATGCGGCAAGGGGTAAAATTCCAAATAGCTTGAATTCCTCCTTCTATCATCATATCTGCCGCCTCTTGCGCTTTTTCAAACGGTACAGTCAGTACGCCTATGTTTATTCCGGTTTTTTTCTGCAGCTCTTTGAAGTGGCTCACATGATGTACCGGCACTCTGTGTATGCTTGTACCGGCCAGTTCGTATTTTACGTCAAATCCAGCAACGATTTCCAATCCAAAAAGATTCAACCCATCGTCATGCAAAAGTGCTCCGCCCAAACTCCCTACTCCGAAAAGGTAGGCTCTGTGCGCGTCTGTAAAACCCAAAAATTCTTCCAGTACATCAACCAGTTCTTTTACATCGTATCCTACCCTTGTTTTTCCTGATATATTGACAAAAGATAAGTCTTTGGCCACTTTTGAGGCATCTATTGCAATGTTGCCTGCTATTTGGGTGGAAGACAGATATAAATCTCCCGAACGCACAACCTGCTGGGCATAAGCTAAATACCAAGGCAACCGCCGTAAGGTGGGTTCTGGAATGTTATGTTTGTCTTTTAAAATCAATTTGTGTCTCTTTTGATATTAACTCGCAAAAATAAATAATTTTATTTATCTAATTGTTTAAAATATAGAAATCTTACTTAAAAAACCTCCTTGTAACTGTATTGTTGTAAGCATATGGTTTCTCTGTAAATCAAGACAAAAAGTCATCTCTTAATTTTATTTACGTCAAATATTAAGCCAAAATGTCTGAATATCAAATTGGTAAAATTTTTGACCGCATTCAAATAATAAACTTATTCAAATAAAATACAACAACAATATGAACTTCAATAATTTTACAACAAAGTCGCAAGAGGTCATTCGACAGGCGATTGACTTTGTGCAAAAAAACGGGCAACAGACAATAGAGCCTTCACATCTGTTTGAGGGTCTTATGGTAGAAGGAGAGGATATTCTCCGATTTTTGCTAGGCAAGCTAGAGATTCAATACGATGCTGTTCGGCAAAAAAATGAAAAACTGATAGAAAAATTACCTCGTGTATCTGGTGGAGGAGAGCCATATATGGGACGGGAAACAAATACCGTTTTACAAAAAGCGGTTGAGTTATCGTCCAAAAATGGAGATCAATTTGTACCCTTAGAATATATTTTGTTGGCCTTACTTACCGAAAAAAATGATGTTTCTACTCTGTTGAAAAATGAAGGAGTGTCCGAAAATCAATTGAAAACCGCCATTGTAGAACTGCGCAAAGGAAACAGGGCAAGTTCGGCAAGCGCCGAAGATACTTACAACGCGCTAATTAAGTTTGCCCTCAATTTAAATGAACAAGCTCGTGCTGGCAAGCTCGACCCTGTGATAGGACGCGATGAAGAAATTAGGCGCATACTTCAAATATTGAGCCGTAGAACCAAAAACAATCCAATACTGATAGGCGAGCCCGGCACCGGAAAAACTGCTATTGCCGAAGGATTGGCACATCGAATTGTGCGGGGCGATGTTCCCGAAAATTTGAAATCAAAACAGATTTTCTCTCTCGATATGGGAGCTTTAGTGGCAGGAGCCAAATACAAAGGAGAATTTGAAGAGCGGTTGAAATCGGTAGTGAATGAAGTTGTAAAGTCGGACGGAGAGACCATTTTGTTTATTGACGAAATCCATACGTTGGTAGGGGCAGGAAAAGGAGAAGGTGCCATGGATGCAGCCAATATTTTGAAACCGGCTTTGGCACGCGGCGAGTTGCGTTCCATAGGAGCTACTACCTTGGACGAATATCAAAAATATTTTGAAAAAGACAAAGCGCTGGAACGACGCTTCCAAATAGTGATGGTCAATGAACCGGACGAATCTTCGACTATTTCCATTTTGAGAGGATTGAAAGAACGATACGAAAACCATCACAAAGTGAGAATAAAAGACGATGCGATAATAGCCGCCGTTGAACTCTCAAGCCGATATATAACAGACAGGTTTCTTCCCGATAAAGCCATAGATTTAATGGACGAGGCTGCTGCTAAGCTACGTTTGGAGGCAGACAGCATACCCGAAGAGTTAGACAAAATAGAACGAAACATAAAACAACTCGAAATTGAAAGAGAAGCGATAAAACGCGAAAACGATACCGTAAAACTTGAAAACCTGAATAAAGAAATTGCGGAACTGAAAGACCAAAGCAACGGTTTTCGTGCCAAATGGCAGTCGGAAAAAGAGTTGATAGACAAAATTCAACAAGCAAAAATTGAGATTGAAAATTTGAAGTATGAAGCCGAAAAGGCAGAAAGAGAGGGAGACTACGGGAAGGTAGCCGAAATACGCTATGGAAAAATAAAAGCACTCGAAGAAAATATAGCTGGGTATAAATTTCAATTGGTAGATATACAGAGCAACAATGCAATGATTAAAGAAGAGGTGAGTAGTGAAGACATCGCCGAAGTGGTGAGTCGATGGACAGGAATCCCGATAAAGAAAATGATCCAAAGCGAAAAAGAAAAACTCCTCGGATTGGAAAACGAGCTTCACAAGAGGGTTGTAGGGCAAGAAGATGCCATTGCTGCGGTTGCCGATGCCGTAAGGCGAAGCCGCGCCGGACTGAATGACCCGAAACGCCCCATAGGTTCTTTCATATTTTTGGGAACCACAGGCGTAGGTAAAACAGAGCTTGCCAAAGCGTTGGCAGAATATTTATTTGACGATGAAAATATGATTACCCGTATTGATATGAGCGAGTATCAGGAAAAATTCTCCGTAACCAGACTTATCGGATCACCTCCGGGATATATAGGCTACGATGAAGGAGGGCAACTTACCGAGAGCATTAGGCGGAAACCCTATTCGGTTGTCCTTTTTGATGAAATAGAAAAGGCGCACCCCGACGTATTCAACGTATTGTTGCAAGTACTCGACGATGGACGACTGACAGACAACAAAGGACGGACGGTCAATTTCAAAAACACCATTATCATTATGACCTCCAACATAGGATCAGCTCTGATACGTGAAAATTTTGAAGCAATGAATATGTATAATCAGAATGAAATCGTAGAAAAAACCAAAATTGAGATTTTTGAATTGTTGAAACAGACCATTCGTCCCGAATTTCTGAACCGTATTGATGAAATAATCATGTTTTCGCCACTCAGCGAAAAACAAATTAAAGAAATTGTAAAAATTCAACTGGACACTATAAAAAAAATGTTGCTTGCAAACGGTGTCAAACTGGAAATTTCTGATGACGCATTGATATTTATATCGAAAGAGGGGTACGACCCTCAATTTGGAGCAAGATCCGTAAAGCGCACCATCCAACGATACATACTGAATGATTTGTCAAAAGCCGTCATTGGTGGACAAGTAAAAAACGATAAACCAATTATGGTAGATTATGTGAACGAGCGCATTGTTTTCAAAAATGAATAGCATTTCCTAAAAACCGGAGAGAAATTTTCGGTTTTTTTTTAAAGATGGCATCCCTACCTACGAATATATAAATAATACTTCGGTTTCTGATGTTCTAAATTTGTTTACTTTTTTTGTCGTTTTTTATCGCTTCAAATCCCTTAAAAATCAATCGGAGTGGGCAAAACTAAAACAACAACTCCGTCCTTTCAGAATATGTCTTTTATTGCTGTAAGTTTCGACATTGGTTGCCGAGATTTGCAATCCCGGCTCTTGTATCAATCATGATTTTCAATTCAATAAAAACTTACACTACAAATATATGGAATTTATTTTATTTCAGATTCCAAATCTGAATAATACAAGTAGAGGCAGAAATACAATTCCCGCCTACCAAGCTTATTTATTCTGTATATCCGTTAGGATGGGGGGGAGATAAAAGAATTATGTGGAATCAAGTCTCTATTGGTTGAGCAGTAGGCTTAGAGTTTAGAACAACGCAAAAAAAATCCTTTCGTAAAAATTATGTACGAAAGGATTTTCATTAAAAAACGGCGGCTATCTACTCTCCCACTGTTACGCAGTACCATCGACGTTGCCGGGCTTAACTTCTCTGTTCGGGATGGGAAGAGGTGGAACCCCGGCGCTAAAACCACCTGAATATCTTTTTACAATTGACGGTCATTTATAATTCGTAAATCATAACTATCCATTGCATTGTTTTTGACTATTGCAGAAAAAGAGGGAGACTTATGGGTAAAGTTCGACTAAAAAGTAGAGTTTCACGAGATGTTTTATTTTATTTGTTTTTCAAAAATAGTTTTTCGAAAAACGCTTTTACAAAAAGCTTTCGGGCAATTAGTATTACTCGGCTCATACATCACTGTTGTACACCTGTAACCTATCAACGTCGTAGTCTTCGACGACCCTTATGATGAGATCTAATCTTGGAGCCGGCTTCGCGCTTAGATGCTTTCAGCGCTTATCCTCAACCGAACGCGGCTACCGAGCAATGCTCCTGGCGGAACAACTCGTGCACCGGAGGTTCGTCCAACACGGTCCTCTCGTACTAGTGTCAGACCTCCGCAAATCTCAAACGCCCACAACAGATAGGGACCGAACTGTCTCACGACGTTCTGAACCCAGCTCGCGTGCCACTTTAATCGGCGAACAGCCGAACCCTTGGGACCTTCTCCAGCCCCAGGATGTGACGAGCCGACATCGAGGTGCCAAACCATTCCGTCGATATGAGCTCTTGGGAATGATCAGCCTGTTATCCCCGGAGTACCTTTTATCCTTTGAGCGATGGCCCTTCCATACGGAACCACCGGATCACTATGCCCTAGTTTCCTACCTGATCGACTTGTAGGTCTCTCAGTCAAGCGCGCTTATACCATTATACTCCTCCGTCGGTTACCAATCGACGTGAACGCACCTTTGGAAGCCTCCGTTACGCTTTTGGAGGCGACCACCCCAGTCAAACTACCCACCAAACAGTGTCTTCCGCATTGGCGGAATTAGAACCCGAATAATTAAAGGACCGTATTTCAAGGATGACTCCAAGAGCGCTGGCGCGCCCCATTCATAGTCTCCGGCCTATCCTACACATCAATTACCCAAATTCAATGTTAAGCTGCAGTAAAGGTTCACGGGGTCTTTCCGTCCCGTTGCGGGTAATCGGCATCTTCACCGATACTACAATTTCACCGAGCTCACAGCTGAGACAGTGTCCAGATCGTTACACCATTCGTGCAGGTCGGAACTTACCCGACAAGGACTTTAGCTACCTTAGTACCGTTATAGTTACTGCAGCCGTTTACAGGGGCTTCAATTCAAAGCGTTGAGTTTCCGCTAACCTCTCCTCTTAACCTTCCAGCACCGGGAAGGTGTCAGCCCTTAAACTTCAACTTGACTATTAGGCAAAGCCCTATGTTTTTTTTAAACAGTCGACTGGACCATTTCTCTGCGGCTCCACTATTACACGGAGCGTCTCTATTCCCGAAGTTACGAGACTAATATGCCTAGTTCCTTAGCTCTGAATCACTCGAGCGCCACAGTACGCTATACTTGACCACGAGTGTCCGTTTGGGGTACGGGTACTTAATAAAATAACGATTGCGGATTTTCTGGGAAGTAAGATTACGTTCATTATCCGGTTGTACAAGTACGCCCGGTACTATCAGGTTC
>JBKECI010000081.1:0-32954 GCA_047974405.1 Paludibacteraceae bacterium
GCCCGTCCCCAACATTATCGTGTTTACTCCTCTCCCAATGAGGCTATGTGGTGCTGTGTGGGTACGGGAATGGAAAACCATGAAAAATATGGAGAATTTATTTATACACGCCAACATGATTCACTGTATGTAAATCTGTTTGTACCGTCGGAATTGAATTGGGAGGAAAACGGATATAAAATTCGTCAGGAAACCAATTTTCCCGACGAAGCACAAACAAAACTTATTATAACCAATAACCTGTCCAAATCTCTCAAATTATTTATCCGTTATCCCAAATGGGTTGCGATAGGAGCATTAAAAATTATTGTAAATACAGATACACTCTCCTTTACAGCACAGCCCTCATCTTATGTGATGATAAATCGCACGTGGCAAACAGGCGACAGTATTAAAGTTTTGCTACCTATGTCCACCACCATCGAACAACTCCCCAATGTATCCAAATATATTGCTTTTATGCATGGTCCTATTTTACTCGGAGCAAAAACCAGTACTAAAGATTTATCGGGATTAGTTGCCGATGATAGCCGTTGGGGACATATAGCAAACGGAAGTTTGGAGGCGTTAGACAAAGCTCCCATTATTGTTGGAGACGACAGAAATACTTTTGCATCAAAACTGATACCTGTAGAGGGAAAGCCGCTTACATTTACCGCTCCAGATCTTTTCCCTGCCGATTCGTTCAAAACACTCACGTTCGAACCCTTTTTCCGCATTCACGATGCTCGATATATGATGTATTGGATGACACTAAAACAATCTGAATATCAACATGTAATAGATTCGCTTGCCGTCATAGAGACATTAAAATTAGAATTAGAAAACCGTACCATTGACGATGTGGCTACCGGAGAGCAACAGCCGGAAGTGGACCATGCTATGCAAAGTTCCAACTCGTACAGCGGGAATCATCAAAACGAGTTTTGGAGAGACGCACGCGATGGGGGATATTTCAGTTATAGCCTGGCAACAAACGGCGAAAGAAACTTGTCTCTTTTCGTTCGATATTGGGGGAATGAAAGTGGTAACCGTACTTTCGATATTTTAATTGATGGAATAAAACTGACCTCCGAAAATATCTCACGATGGAAAATATCAGGCTTTGTCAATCAGGAGTATCCAATACCAAACAGTATGATAGAGGGGAAAAAAAATATCCGTATTACGTTTCAGTCTCAAAATATTACTGGATATGTAGCAGGAGGAGTATTCTATTTGAGGTTATTGCGGCAACCTCTTACTCCAAATCTGAAACCTGTTTCCAACGCTCTCTTTGATTTTGGAACTACCACTTCGCCGCTTGTCGGCGATGCTATACAAATTAGCGAAAACTCCTACTTGAATGACTCTTACGGATGGTTTACCACTACGACAAACAATATCATTTCTCGCGACAGGGGAACTACGGCAAACGATGAATTAAGAGACTTTTGCATGTCGTCTATACGGAGTACTTTCAAAGTATTCGTAGAAAATGGTACGTATCACGTAACATTGAAACAGGGAGATATGTCTTACGCACATGATATGATGAGCGTGTCGGTAAACGGAGTAACCAAAATACCTTACGCTACTTCTGCTTTGGGAAACTTTGACACCAACGAGTTTGATATGGATACCGACCAAAACATGCTCGTATTCTCCTTTGCCGATGTAGGTGGGACCGATATTAACTGGGTTGTCAATTCGTTGAAAATAGAAAAAATTAACGTGGATGGATTGAAAGAGATAAGCGATAATATTAAATTGGCACAGGAGACCGTTATTACGATATACGATACTGTAGGAAAACGACTTTTTTATGACAAGTTACGATCAAGAGACATTGATAACATAATGATGGCGACAATAAAAAAAAGGGGAACTTATCTCATCGTGTTTAACTACAAAGGCATTTTCAAAGGTGTGAAATATATCTTGCATTAAATCATCGTTTTTAACTCTCTGTATCTCGCTCTTACCCTCCTCATACTATACCACTCAATATTATTTTGTGGAAACAGATAAAAGCAGCGCAACCTATACAAAAATCTTAATACTTGCACAAAAAAAAAGCTGCCTCCACTTTTGAGACTGCTTTTTTGTATATGCCATCACTCACTATTTCAATTTACCCTGAACGTTTCTACTCCGTTTTTGATAAAGTCCACCACCTGATGTGCTGCAGCAATACCAGCATTTACATTGGCTTCCGCCGTTTGCGCCCCTATTTTTTTAGGCGTAGCAAAGTAGCGGTCTCCTACTTTCGAACGAAACTCTTCATCCATTTTTGGGGTAATGTCCGTAACGTACTTAAATGCCGGATTTTCAATCATATATTGCAATAGGTCACTTTCATTAATAACCTCTTTACGAGCAGTATTTACCATTATGGCTCCTGCTGGTAATAAATCAAGTAATTCCCTATCGATGATTTTTTTCGTTTCTTCGGTAAAAGGAATGTGTATAGAAAGCACATCTGAATGTTGAAAAAGTGTTTTTACGGAAAAGGTGGGTTCAATCCCGTCAGACTTGATTACTTCGGCACGGCAATAAGCATCGTAAGCATACATTTTCATTCCAACCCCTTTAGCAATCCGCGCCACATTTTTGCCCACATTTCCATAGGCATAAATCCCTAACCGTTTCCCTTTCATCTCAATACCGGGAGTGCCATTATAAAAATTACGCATAGCAAATACTGCCAAGCCAAAAACCAATTCGGCAACAGCATTGGCATTTTGCCCCGGAGTATTCATCACACAGACTCCGGATTGATTTGCCGCATCTAAATCTACATTGTCGTATCCGGCTCCTGCTCTTACTACTATTTTGAGATTTTTAGCCGCACGAATAACCTCACCGTCAATAATGTCGCTGCGGATAATTATTGCATCAGCATCTGCAACAGCGTCAAGCAGTTGCTGTTTTTCTGTATATTTTTCTAATAGGGCCAATTCGAAACCTGCCCCTTCCACTTCGTTTCTGATACCATCAACGGCTACCTTCGCAAATGGTTTTTCTGTAGCTATCAGTACTTTCATCTATTTATAAATTTGTTTTTTTAATATCAAAACTCCCTTTGAAAACGAATTAAATCATACCGTGTTTCAATAATCTTATATTAACCAAGTGTGTATCGCTAAAGCGATACACAGAGCGCTAATTGGCTTTCTCAAATTCTTGCATACAGCCAACCAAAGCTTCGACAGACTCTCTTGGGCAAGCGTTGTAAATGGATGCACGGAATCCTCCTACAGAGCGATGTCCTTTGATACCAACCATCCCTTTTGATTTGGCAAATTCCAAAAATTCAGATTCTTTTTCTTGATAACCTTCCGCCATTACAAAGCATACGTTCATAATCGAACGGTCTTCTTTTGCCGCAGTCCCGACAAATAGTTTGTTGCGGTCTATTTCGTCATAGAGCAATTGCGCTTTTTCTGTGTTTATTTTATGCATTGCTTCCAACCCACCAAGTTCTTTGACCCACTTGAGCGTTTCGTGCATCACAAAAATTGGAAATACAGGAGGGGTATTAAACATCGAACTGTCTTTGATAGAGGCTCCAATATGCGTGCGATAGTCCACCAATGTTTGCAGTTTTCTTTCCACTTTTCCAAGAATGTCCTTTTTTACAATGACAAAAGTAACTCCGGCAGGTCCTACATTCTTTTGGGCACCACCATATATCACAGCATATTTGCTTATATCCACAGGACGAGACAAAATATCGGAAGACATATCGGCAACCAACGGCACCGGACTGTTGATATCTTCTTTGATTTCTGTACCGTAAATGGTATTATTTGTGGTAATATGAAAATAATCGATATCTGTCGGGATCGTATATCCTTTGGGTATGTATGAATAGTTTTTGTCTTCCGAAGATGCCAAAACTTCTACTTCTCCATAAAATTTAGCCTCTTTAATGGCTTTTTTTGCCCAAACTCCGGTTTGAAGATAGGCTGCCTTTTTGCTCAACAGATTGGCAGGTACTTCAAAAAATTGAGTAGATGCTCCGCCGCCTAAGAACAGTACGGCATAATCTTCGGGAATGTTGAGCAACTCTCTCCACAATTGGTCTGTCTCCTGCATAATGCGCTCCCAACCGGGAGTACGATGCGAAATCTCGAGGATTCCTATCCCTGTATTATCAAAATCGCGTATGGCTTCAATGGCAGATTCAATCGCCGATTTCGGCAAAACGCAAGGACCTGCGTTAAAATTATGTTTTTTCATACAAACTTGTTTTTGGATGATTATTAGGTTTGAAAGTGCAAAATTAAGGATTTTTTTCTGCATTTCGGGATTAAACAGGTTGTTTTTTTTATTTTAAAAATTGAAACTGCATAATCGACTGTATTACATCTAATTATCATTTTATTAAACTGTTATTTGTTATTAATTCCAAATTTGATCCCTGAAACAAAACAGCTTGTCCCATCTTGAGATATATTGCAAGCGACAGTGCTTTCCTTTCTTTTTTTGTCTCTTTTCTTTTGAGAGGTATCCGATGTCAATGTGGGCAATTTTAACTTTTATACATCCCTACCAGGTAGAACAAAAGAGATATACAATTTCTCAGATACCACAGAAGATGATTTAAGCACCCTTCTGTGCCATTATAAACAGAGGAAACAATTCAACACTGTATCAATCGATATTTTTGCTTATCTTTGCATTACAATAATCTCTGGCTTCACACATATATATGAGTTTTCAACAATTTTCGTCTTCCCTGCTTGAGAATGCCGTCAATGAATTTGCCAAACTCCCCGGTATCGGGCGTAAAACGGCGCTTCGGCTTGTACTGCATTTGCTTAAATTATCAGAAAACGAGGTAAACACGTTTGGAAACGCATTTATCCGCTTGAGAAAAGAAATTGTTTATTGCAAACATTGCCATAATATTTCCGATACCGAAGTGTGCCAAATCTGTGGAAATCCGTCGCGAGATGGTGTGACCCTCTGCGTAGTGGAAAACATCAAGGACGTTATCTCCATTGAAAACACTCTACAATATAAAGGATTGTATCACGTTTTGGGCGGAATTATTTCTCCGATGGACGGAATAGGACCGGGAGACTTAGAGATTGAAAGTTTAGTAAATAGAGTTCGGGACGAAAGTATCAGGGAAGTAATATTAGCTTTAAGCACTACTATGGAGGGCGATACTACCAATTTTTATATTTATCGCAAATTGGTACAGTTAGGGGTCAAAGTTACTACCATAGCTAGAGGCGTTGCGGTAGGAGACGAATTGGAATATGTGGATGAGATTACACTAGGACGTTCAATAACCAACAGAATTGAGTTTTCTAATCCTGTAAAATAAATATATTGATTTTTAACACATTAACTTTTAAAATTTTGATACACTATAAATTATGGAAAAAACATTAAGAGGAATCAATGGTGTGTATTATACAATTTATATGCTGACGATTTTGTCGGCTATCATCGTTTTTATGTTAAATTATCTCAACACATCTGGTACATATATTGACGAGAAAAGTCCACAGGGGGTAGCATTATCCTCAACACTTATTATCTATATGCTTATCTCCGTTCCTCTAACATTTTGGTATTTTTTTAAATATTCAAAAAAAATACAGCAAATAACCGACAGATATGAAAAATTCCGGATATACAAAAAAGCCTCCATCATCCGCCTTTGGATCATAGGGATAGGTTTGATAGCCGGGGTATTGCTAATATATTTTATGCATTCGTTCAATATGATATACCTTGCAGGCATTGAGGCGGTAGCTCTGTTTTTTTGTAAACCTACCGCCAATAAAATGATAAAAGACTTGGATTTGGCGGATGAAGATATCTAAATCTTATATTTTAAACTTAAACAATAATATACCAGCATGGTAATAGCAGTAGATTTTGACGGAACAATTGTTACTCATGAATATCCCGGTATCGGAAAAGAGATCCCCTTTGCCATAAATACCCTCAAGAAATTACAAACGGAGGGACATCACCAACTTATCCTTTGGACGGTACGTGAAGGTGAACTTTTAAATGAGGCAGTTGAATATTGTCGATCGCAAGGATTGGAGTTTTATGCAATTAATAGCAGCTATCCCGAGATAGAGACAGAAAACATTGGCCAACAACCTCGTAAATTAAACGCCGAACTATTTATCGATGACCGCAATTTGGGAGGTTTACCCGATTGGGGAATAATATATAGGATGATAATGTCTGGCGAGCCTTGGAAACCGACTTCCGGTGTGGCAACAGACATGCAGCCCCCTAAGAAAAAAGGGTGGTTTGGCAGGTAAGACAGATATCAAGTAAATTTCTATCCAAACATTCCGATTTTATGTATAAAAAAAAACTGTTTCGCCTCCCGACGAAACAGTTTTTTCTCATTTCTGAGATATTGATAAATTTATGAAAAAACTAATTTTCTAAGTTTATGGCATAATAAGCAACTTTCCCATTGGGATAAACTCCTGCAATGTAAAGCACTTTGTCGTTACTTTTAGAAGCCTCTTCAAAAACAGTTTTGATATCTGCTTCGCTCCTTATAGGTTTACTGTTAATTTTAACGATGATAAATCCGGCTTTTACCCCCTGCTCTTCAAATTTCCCTTTACTTAATGACTCCACTTGCACACCGTACTCCAAACCGAGCGATTTCTGGATTTTGGTGTCAATTTCTGCAAATTTAGCTCCCAAATCTCCTATTGTACCATCGGAGGTTACTAATTTAGTGTTACCTTGTGCATTAATAAGTTCCACTTTTATTTTCATCGACTTATTATTTCTTAAAATACCTACTTCAACTTTATCTCCAGGACTGTAACGTCCTATTTGCTCCTGCAACTCGGCAACCGAGTTTATTTCCACATTATTTATGGTATTGATAACATCTCCCTTCTTTATTCCTGCTCTTTCGGCAGCTCCTTTCTCTACCAGATTCATAACTAGAGCTCCGTTAAGTGTTTTTATATTATTGTCTTTAATTGTAGTTTTTACCTCAGCAGCTTCAGAGTCGAGGTTGGCAATATTTACACCCAATATGGCGCGTTGCACCGCACCATGTTCACGCAAATCGGTAACAACTTTTTTAACAATGCTTGATGGTACGGCAAAACCATACCCTGAATAGCTCCCTGTTTGCGAAGCAATAGCGGCATTAATACCGACAAGTTCGCCTTTTGTATTTACCAAAGCTCCTCCACTATTTCCGGGATTGATAGCGGCATCGGTCTGTATAAACGACTCAATAGGCATATTCCCACTGCCATTGCTGCTCAATATACCTATACTGCGCGCCTTGGCGCTCACAATCCCGGCGGTAACGGTAGAAGTCAGGTTGAATGGATTGCCTACCGCTAATACCCACTCTCCCACTTTTAAGTCGTCCGAGTTTCCAAAACTTACGGTCGGAAGATTTTTAGCATCTACTTTAATCAGCGCTATATCGGTATTGGGGTCGGCGCCTATCAATTTTGCCTTAAACGTATGCTTGTCGTTGAGGGTTACTTCTATTTCGGTCGAATTGGCTATTACATGGTTGTTGGTTACAATATACCCATCGTTGCTGATAATCACCCCCGACCCGGATCCGAGTGGAACTGTCTCTTCGCTTTGTTGCCTATTTCGCTTTTGTTGCGGTCCAAAAAAGTATTCAAAAAACGGATCGTCAAACATACTTGATTGTGATTGCCGGGCTGTCCCTTTGGTTTTGATGTGGACTACGGCATGAACTGTTAAGTCGGCGGCTACGGTAAAGTCTGTGTCCACCCCTTTTGTAGCGTTGGCAAATCGGGCGTAATTTTTTGCTGTTTGTGAAGCTCCATCGGCATCGTATCCAGAGGTATTTCTGTTTACAAAGTAATTAGTCGCCAAATTGGTTGCTATACTTACAAATACCACGATAAGCGCGATAAATGCAATTGCTTTTGATTTGTTTACATTCATAATTAGTTATCTTTTTAGTATTTATTTTTCTGCACATAAAGTTTGTTTCAAAACAGATGCCAAACTTGGACATCATACTTTTTGTCAGGAAAAAGATTTCGATATTTACTAACGTAAAAATAGATAATTAGTATGCTGGGGAGCATAGATATCGCAACAAATTGTTCAAATTTAACAATGTTAATTTAATGCTTAACGGGCTTTAACGCTACTCAAAGACAACATTAAAATATATAAATATGAAGTGTATGACATTATGACTGAAAATAAGCAGCCGATTGAGACGGTAATACTGCCGAATAGAGAAGGAAGATTTAAGTAAGTAGTTACAAGAATTTATTTACAAGTTATAATTCTTATTATCCGATTATTATCTCTAAAAAAATCACTTTGCACAACTTATCTTCTGCTTTTAAAAAAATCTTGCATAATTTTTTTGCATTCCTGCTCCAATACCCCTTGAGTAATTTTTGTTTTTGGGTGCAACGTATCAGGAGCAAATTGCAAGAAACCACGTTTTTCATCAGATGTTCCATAAACAATTCTACCTATTTGCGACCATCCCAACGCTCCGGCACACATTACGCAGGGTTCTACCGTAACATATAGCGTACATTCTGTCAGGTATTTCCCTCCCAAAAAGTTTTCGGCAGCCGTAATGGCTTGCATCTCAGCGTGGGCAGTTACATCGTTGAGGGTTTCGGTAAGATTATGTCCTCGTGCAATGATTCTGTCTTGGCAAACAATTATTGCCCCTACGGGTACTTCTTCTTTAGAAAAAGCCATTTTTGCTTCGACAAGAGCCTGCCGCATATATCGCTCATCATTATTTACCATACTCTAAGCTTTGTCTTCTTCTACCACCAAATTGTCAATGATAAACACCTGCCGCTCCGAAGTATTTTTCCCCATATAAAATTCGAGTAAATCAGATACCGCGTCCTCTTTTTTCAGGGAAACCTGATCAAGGCGGATATTTTTGCCGATAAAATGCTTGAACTCATCCGGCGAGATTTCGCCCAATCCTTTGAAACGGGTAATTTCGGGATTACCTCCCAGTTTGGATAGGGCGTTCAAACGCTCTTCTTCTGAATAACAATAAATAGTTTCTTTTTTGTTTCGCACTCTGAAAAGCGGTGTTTGAAGGATGTAAACGTGTCCTTTTTTTATCAAATCGGGGAAAAACTGTAAGAAGAAAGTTATGATTAATAATCGAATGTGCATACCGTCCACATCGGCATCGGTAGCTACTATCACTTTGTTGTACCGCAGCCCTTCGATTCCCTCTTCTATATTCAGAGCCGCTTGGAGCAAATTGAATTCTTCGTTTTCATAAACTACTTTTTTGGTCATGCCATAGCTGTTGAGAGGCTTACCTCGCAAACTGAATACTGCTTGTGTGTTTACATCGCGACTTTTGGTTATAGAGCCACTTGCTGAGTCTCCTTCGGTAATAAAAATGGAGGTATTGGCTATGGTTTCGTTTTTAGTCTCGTCTTTGGTAATGGGGTCGTTGTAATGAATACGACAGTCTCGAAGTTTTTTGTTGTGCAGGTTTACTTTCTTTGCCCTTTCGCGTGCAATTTTTGTTACTCCGGCTATGGCCTTTCTCTCTTTTTCCGATTCTTGAATTTTTTGCATCAATGTTTCGGCCACATCGCCGTGCCGATGAAGGTAGTTGTCGAGTTCTTTCTTTACAAAATCGCCAACAAATTTATTAACGGTAATACCCTCTTTTGATATATCTCTCGAACCAAGTTTTGTTTTTGTCTGGCTTTCAAATACCGGTTCTTCCACGCCAATTGCCACAGCAGCGATAATTCCGTTACGGATATCGGTAAGTTCCATATTTTTATTATAAAACTCTTTGATGGTACGTGCCACAGCCTCGCGAAAAGCACTTTGGTGTGTTCCTCCTTGTGTGGTATGCTGCCCGTTTACAAACGAGTAATACTCCTCACCGTACTGGTCGCTGTGTGTAAATGCTATTTCGATATCTTCTCCTTTCAAATGGATAATCGGATAGAGGGGGTCTGCGGTCATATTTTCGTTTAGCAAATCGGTCAATCCATTTTTGGAGAGGATTTTTTTGTCGTTGAAATGTATGACAAGTCCGGTGTTGAGGTACGAAAAATTTCGCAACATTGTTTCCACAAATTCCATCTTGTATTCGTATTCGGGAAACATTTCCAAGTCGGGACTAAAGGTTATTAGCGTTCCGTTATGCTCTTTTATCGATGAAAAATCTTCTTCACTGACCAAAACTCCTTTTTCAAACTCTGCCTTTTTTGATTTGCCATCTCGAAAACTTTGCACAGTAAATCGGGCTGATAGCGCGTTGACCGCTTTGGTGCCAACTCCATTGAGTCCTACCGATTTTTTAAATGCCTGCGAATCAAATTTTCCTCCGGTATTCATTACCGAAACTGCCTTTACTATGCTGTTGAGAGGGATTCCCCGTCCATAGTCGCGAATGGATACGGCACCGTCTTCTATTTTGATATCTATGTTTTTTCCAAATCCCATCCGATACTCATCAATAGAATTGTCGATGACCTCTTTCAACAGCACGTAGATCCCATCATCGGAGTGTGTTCCGTCTCCTAATTTACCTATATACATTCCCGGACGGCGCCGGACGTGTTCCAATCCTTCCAGCGTTACGATATTTACATCGCTATAACTCACTTCTCCGCTACCGTTATTTCTATTTTCTTCCATTGATAAATTCTGTTTTTGTAGGTTGTGAAAGATTGTTATTATCTTGAAATCCAACTTTCGGGATTAATAACTGTCCTGCCTTTGTATATTTGGAAATAAAGTTCTGTTTTCCCATTCTCCTCATCGGTATATATTTTCCCTACCGATTGTTTTGACCTCACTTTGTCGCCGCTGTGTACAAACACCGATGCCAGCCCGCTATATACGCAACGATAATCTCCGCTTTGTACAATTACGGCATTGCCTCCTCCGGGTATGCTAAATACGGCGGTAACAACTCCATCGTACACGCTACGCGCATTGGTACCCGATGGAGATTGAAAGTAGGTACCTTTATTATTGATGGTAACCTGCCGTAGCACAGGGTGAGGCTGAACGCCAAAATGTCCACTAATAGCACCCCTTTCTGTAGGCCAGGGGAGACGTCCTCGATTTCTCTCAAAATTTCCCGAAAGCAGACTCTCCTCCCGTGTTTCTTTTGACACATCAAGCGATGATGCTACATACTCTTTTTCTCTAGTTTCTGTTCTCTCTTTTATCTCTCCACCGGTTGTTTCTTTTGACTTGCCGGAAGTGTTTTCTTTGGCTGTTTCTGCTTTTTTACGATTTTTCTCTGCCTCTGCTTTCTTCTTTGCTTCTGCCAATCTTTTTGCCTCTTCAGCTCTTTTCTTTTCTTCGGCTTTTCTTATCTCTTCGGCTATGATTCGTTCTATCTTTTCGTTTATTTCATTTACCTTTATCCGTTGTTTTCTGTATTCTGCCGTAAGTTTTTCTTCTTCTTTTTGCAGTCCCGATAATATTATTTTCTCTTTCTGTTGGTCATTTTTAAGCTTTTGTGCTTCTTGTTCTTTGGCTTGTACTGCAACTATTTTTCCCCTTTTATGTTCGCCGAGACTGTCGGTTTTCAGCACCAATGTTTTTTGAATATCTTTAATCTTATCTCCTTGCTGCTTTTGGTAAGAGGTAAATTCATGCAAATATCTCATCCGTCTCATACTTTGGTCAAAACTTTCGGCAGATAGTACAAACATTATTTTTGAATATACATTTTTATTTGCCTGTGCTTTTTGTATGAGGCGGGTGTAGTTTTGTTTCAGTTTGTCGAGATCTTTTTCAAGGTTTTTTATATCCGAAGTGATTTTTTCTATCTTATTGTCGAGTAGGCCTATTTCAGAATTGTAGTTTTTGATTAAAGCCTTTCTTTCTATCAAATTTTGATTCAGTATATTGATTTTATTGAGTGATTTTTTCTCATTTTTTTTTGTCGCTTGCAGTTTTTTGTCGGTGAGTTCCAAGTTTTTTTGAATTTGTTTTCGCTCTTTTTTAAGCTGTTCTACGGTTTGTGCTGCCAGCGGACAGAAGATAGAACCCGATATCAGAATTATTAATATACGTAACCTGTATTTTTTCATCGTGCTTATCCGTTTTTATTTTTTGAAAAGTGCATTTAAATCGCCTCTGGTATAGCGAGACAAATTGGTTGTTTTGAGTGTCAGAGGTTGGTTAAATTCTATCTTCCCTATTTCAAAATCAAACGAGGCTTTTTTCTCTTTTTTGCTATTTAGTGTAATTGATATTTTTTCAGGAAAAAGCAGATTGTCCGATTTTTTAAATGTCGAGTAGTTGGTTACCAGCTGATATTCGTTTTCTTTTGCCTGAATAACCAGTTGAGCTATTCGGTTTAGCAGCTGTCTGTCTATCGTTGTTTCCTGTATTGTTTTTTCTCCTTCGGAGAGTAGTGTCAAAGTGGTATAGTCGTTATTTTTCCACTCAAAATCTTCTGTGAGGTAGGCTCTTTTTTCGGCTATAAATAAACGGTTGCTTATCAACGACTGTATGGTATGAAAGTTGATGTCTAATCCGAAGTGATTTTTGAAATAGGCATAGGTATTTTCATAAAATCTCTTGTTCATTTTATCGATAAGTACAAAACCTTGAGTGTTGAGTTCCAATTTGAAAAGTTCAATACCCATAAAAGGCATAATGGAGAGATGGATAGCGGAGTCGCTAACTATGCTACAGGTAGCTCCCACAGTCATTTCTCGTCCTTTCATATCTACATTGACCGACATTTTGGAGCTGGCGGCGGTGCGAAAACCAGGTTGGTTTTCTTCTAATATTTTTATGGTTTCATTTATAGTAGAAACTGTTACTGGAGGTAGTTCCTCAATTTTTCGCATAGTTTTTTTACTTGTTCCACAAGACGATAAAATTATCGAAACAATTATGGGTGCAATATATTGGTTGAGTTTCATTGGCTTGAGTTCTCGGAGTTACTCTCTTTGTTTAGTTTATTTTTAATATCATTGATTTTTTCCTCTGTTTTTTTGTCTTTCATCCCGTAATCAAAAGCTTTTTGCCACATTTCGAGGGCTTTTTCTTTATTGTCCAATGCCAGCAAAATATCTCCGTAATGGTCGTATATTACTGCGTTCTCTTCGTTTTCGCTTTTGCTCAGGTTATCCACTGCTTTTTCTATGTAAAATTTAGAAAGCGAATAGTTTCCCTGTTGGTACAAAATCCAGGCATAAGTATCTAAATAGGTGCTGTTGGCAGGTTCCAATTCTACGGTTTTGGCACTCATTTTTTCGGCTTTCCGGAGGTCTTTTTTCTCTTCCGAAAGATAATAGGCGTAATTGTTCATCACAAAAATATTGGATGGATAGATATTGAGGGCTTTTTCATAATTTTCAAATGCTTTTTGCCTCTCTTCCATTTTGTAATAAACATCTCCGATTTGAGCATAAAAATTGCTTATTACCTGCGGGTTACCTGTTCCTATATTGTTCAAAGCCTCTTCGTTGGTTTTCAGAGCCGACTCAAAGTCTCCCTGCTGGTACTGTGCTATAGAGCGATAGAAGTAAAACTGGGGAATTTCGGGAAGTTGAGCAATTGCCTCGCCGGTCAGTTTCAATATGCCAACAGTATCTTCTTGTTTGGATAAGATATCTAACGAGTTCAGCCACGCCTGATCGTTTTTGTTATTGATGTTGATAACGCTTTCGTATTCCGAAAAAGCCTCATCGTTTCTTTTTTGGTGTTGCAAAAACAGCGCGTAGTACATATGCGCTTTTTCATCCAGAGGGTACATATCGACCAATATTTTGAATAAATTCTCTGTTTCGGCGAATTTTTCATTGTTGTATATCAGTTTTTCCACGTATCTACCCAATATTTCCATTTTAACATCGGAGGGGAGATTAGGATTTTGTAAAGCAGACACAATGGCGTCCATAGCCTTATCTGGCTCACTGTTTTGCTCATAGTAGTTGGCCAGCGAAACATAGATAAATGCATTGGTTGGGTCGGATCTCAGTACATTTTGATAAATCTCGAATGCTTTTTGGGGTTGGTTTATTTCCATCAACACATCTCCTTTTAGCGCTTGATATCTGCTTTCTGATGGGTATTTTGCAATGAGTTTGTCTATTTCTGCAATTGCTTTTTGTTCTTTACCGAGTTCCGCATACAATTGAAATTTTTGAAAAGACAAGTATTCGTTCACACCAGTATATACCTCCAATTGGTCCAACTCTTTAATGGCTTTGTCGTACTCTCCGGTTTGCTTGTACAGCGAAGTCAATATAGAATAAACCTGTTCTTTATCGGGATATTGTTTTTTTAGTTTCAATGTATGGTCGATGGCATCTCCGTATTTTTCTTGAGCCGAGAGTATCGATATATACTGTATGGAGTACCACCAATTGGCTGGAGCTGCTTTTACGGCTTTTTGAAATGCAGTCAAAGTAAGTTGTGGTCTATCCAATTGCGAATACAAATATCCCAATTCGCTTTGTACGGCTCCGTTTGCAGGGTCTATGTTTTCACAGGTACGCAGCAGTTCCATTTGCATATCATAATTTCCCAGATTTTTCTGACGAAACGATTCGAAAAAATAATAATCGAATTTAGTTTGTTCACTCTCAGGCAAATTTGGTTTTTGTACGATGTTTTTTGATACTGTTTTGGTGGTCCCACAGGAGCATATTGCAACAAAAAAAACAAGTAACGATATGAGAAATTTTATTTTAAACATTTATAGCTCCGGATGATAGGGTGTTTGTCTATACGTTTTCTTTTTGTCTGCTATTTTTTGCCGGTGTGCCCAAACCCTCCAACTCCTCTTTCGGTGTTGTTGAGCTCTTCCACATGCTCCCAAATAGCCTGTTCGTGCTTGGATATAACCATTTGGCAAATGCGTTCGCCATCATCAATAATAAAAGGCTCGTCGGAAAGATTGATTAAAACAACTTGAATTTCTCCGCGATAGTCGGCGTCTATCGTCCCCGGTGAATTTAAAACGGTAATTCCTTTTTTTATTGCCAAGCCGCTGCGTGGACGAATCTGCGCTTCGTATCCTTCGGGCAATTCTACGTATAGTCCGGTGGGGATTAACTTTCGTTCAAGCGGCATCAGCGTTATCGTCCTGTCTATATTTGCTCTCAAATCCATCCCTGCCGACAACTTGGTGGCGTACTCGGGCAAAGAATGCTTAGATTTATTTACTATTTTGATTTTCATTCGATTGCTACTTCTTTATTTTACAGAAAAATTCATGCAAAAGTACGAATTAAAAATTAAAAATCATCTAATATAAATTGCGAAAGTTTTAAAAGTTTGGTTAATAGTGGGTATAAAAAAACCGATTTCAGCGGTTTGAAATCGGTTTGTAAAACTTTTTAATATTAATCCTATCAGGATGTTTGGTCTTCTAACGTTGCGTCCGGCGCATTTTTCTTTACCGACTCAACTCCATTTTCGCAGGAGGCAATGCTTTCGTACATCTCGCTCGATCCTATAATTTGACCGTTGCTTGCTTTCAGATTGAAAAATGGTTTTCCGTTGGAAGATTCTTTTCTTTCAAATCTGCTATCTTCCAAACTATTTTTACGTACCGATTCTATTCCGTTTAAGCAACTTGCTTTTGACTCGTAACCTTGACTCGCCAAAATCACTTGTCCGTTACCTGCTTTCAATACAAACTGAAATTCACCGTTTTTTCTTAGTGTTACTACAAATTTTCCCATGCTTTAATTTTATTTTATGTAATTATTTGTGTCTCAATCGATCGGCTCAAGGTACTGAGCATAACAATACCCTTGTTCTCCATCATTTGTGCGAACTAACCACCACTGCTCATTGGATTTGCTTATAAGGGTAATGATTTCGTCTTTTGCCGCTTTCCCTACAATTGGTTGGTCGGTTCCGGGCCCTTTTCTTATATTCAGGTTACTGCTTTCTGTGATAACCTTTACTTTACCGCCTTCGTTTACCGCCGCATTTACATCCAATATCAAATCTCCGGCTCTGAACTCGGGATCGATAGACTCGTAAACAGACCAAAGTTTGTCTTTAATATCGCCGCTTGGCACTTCGCCTGCAATGTGCAGAACACCGTTTTTTTCAACAACTTGAAGTCCTATAGCGCCACCTTGCTGCGCTGCGTCAATAATTGGTTTGTATTTTTCTTGAAGTGTCATAGTATGGGTGTGTTGTTATTTTATTGTCAGGTTATTTTCCACTTTAGCAGGATTTAAAGCCTGTACTTTTTGAATAAGCTTGGCTAAATTTCCTTTTTTAATCTCTCCTGTGAGCGTTACAATTCCGTCTTTCACAACAAAACTTACCGTAGGATTGTCTTTGAGAGCATCTGTAAGTTGGGTGGTCAGCAGTGTGTCATTTTCGTTGATTTCGACAACGGGTACCGGAGTAATCGTAATGCTGTTTACGACAGATTTTACCCCTTTCACTCCTTGAGCAGCAGCGGCAACCGCCTCACTCGTAGCTACATCTTTTACTTCACCGGTCAGGATTGCTACCTGTTTTTCTACATTCACCGATACTCCAACAGCATCAGGATTGGAAGAGATAACATTCTGAACATTTTTTTGAATATCTGCATCTTTGGGGGTACAACCGCTAAAAGCAAAAGCAAGGGCAATAACCAAAGCCAACATCGAAACATTTTTTTTCATTTTCTTTTGAATTTTAAGTTAGAATATGGTAAATAATAAAGATTCAATTAACATGTATAACGCTTTTATTTGCTCGTTTGTTTTGAGATAAAGCTCCAAGACTTAATATGCAACAAAATTCACGCCACTTTTCCGGCACAAGTTTCGCAAATAACCCATCTTGAGATAATGGATTGGAAACAATACTTTAAAATTTTTTGGCATAAGACACTTTTCCGTCTTATCCAATAGTTTTTTTTTGCAAAATCAAATTTATCTAAAACAGCAACAACAAACTCTTTTTCTGATAAAATTAAAACCTGCAATAATTAATAGACATTATACAGATTAGTTTGTCATAATTCTTATTATCAGTAAAATATTACAATTTTTCTTATCCCTTTTCCGGGAGATAGATTGTTTCAATTCCCCCCCTTTTTTCAAAGGGGAAGTTTCTCAAGTCCCCTTTGGCGAAAGGGGATTTAGGGGAATTGGAATTTGTAACTTTCATTTTCAGTTCCCCATAGAAAATAGATATATCGATTTAATTTTTTGAGAGACAGGTATATATCATTTTAAATGATATAATTTTTAATAATTGTGTGAATTTAGTGAAAAAATATGGGGAAACAAAAAAAATGGTGAGGTCGGTATTGTAAAAAAGCATTTCTACTATACCAGCCACAAAAATATGCTTACATTTGCAGACTCAGAAAACAAACAATTTATGAAACTCTCCAAAATTGCCGAGATATTACACAGTAATACGACAAATATACCAGAAACAGATATCCAGTGGTTATTGACCGACAGTCGCTCACTCTCTTTCCCGACTGAAACATTATTTTTTGCTCTAAAAACCAAACGCAACAACGGACACCGTTACATCGCCGAACTTTATCGCCAAAATTTGCAATACTTTGTTGTAAGCGAAATGCCGGACGATTTCAAAAGAATGGAGGGTGCCGTCTTTTTGCTTGTGGAAGATACCCTGAGCGCGCTTCAGCAGTTGGCGGCGCACCACCGCCACCACTTTCAAATTCCCGTTGTGGGAGTTACGGGCAGCAATGGTAAAACCGTGGTAAAAGAGTGGTTGTATCAACTGCTTAACCCCGATTTTCAAATTGTACGCTCGCCAAAGAGCTACAATTCGCAAATCGGCGTACCTTTATCGGTTTGGTTGCTAAACGATAATACTCAACTGGCGATTTTCGAAGCCGGTATTTCTGAACCTAACGAAATGGAGAGACTGCAAAACATTATACATCCTACGATAGGTATTTTTACCAACTTGGGGATGGCGCATCAAGAGGGATTCTCTGGATTAAAACAAAAATGTGAAGAAAAACTGAAACTTTTCAAAGAGAGCGAAACATTAATTTATTGCTCGGACGATAAGTTACTGGATATTACCATTCAACAAGCCAAACTGAAAGCCAGACTTTTCTCATGGGGAAAAAGACCTACCAATCAACTGCAAATTATCCGTATTGATAAAACCGATTTTTCGACAAAAATAGAGCTTGAATACTTCAAAAAAAACAAATTTACGGTAGAGATACCTTTTACAGACGATGCCTCTATCGAAAACAGTATGCAATGTATCTCTGCTATGCTGTGTTTAGGCATAAACACCAGTAGCATTACTAGCCGCCTTACAATACTGGAACCTGTTGCGATGCGCTTGGAAGTAAAGAACGGAATCAGAAACTGCCTGATAATAAACGACACTTATAACTCTGATATGAATTCGCTGAACATCGCCTTAAATTTTTTGGACCAACAATCTTCTTCAAAAAATCTTTCCCGAACGCTTATTTTGTCTGATATTTTGCAAAGCGGATACAATCCCGAAGAACTTTACAACATGGTTGCTGAGCTGGTTCATGCCAATCGTATAAACCGTTTTGTTGGGGTAGGAACAGAAATGTTGAACTATACGGCAAAATTCAAAACAGCAGAAAAATACTTTTTTGCGAGCACCGGAGAACTGATTAAATCTAACTTGATGCACGAGTTGCAAAATGAGATAATACTGCTAAAAGGCTCCCGGGTATTTCATTTTGAAGATGTGTTGGCTAAATTGGAATTGATAGCCCACGAAACAACATTGGAAGTAAACCTGAATGCCCTTGTCAATAACCTGAACTATTTTCGATCCAAACTGCTACCACAAACAAAGGTTATGTGCATGGTCAAAGCTTTTGCCTACGGAAGCGGAGCCATAGAGGTAGCACGCACGCTACAACACCATCAAGCAGACTATTTGGCTGTGGCGGTAGCCGACGAAGGAGCCGAGTTAAGAAGGGAGGGAATACGTACGCCAATAGTGGTAATGAATCCGGAAAAAGGGGCATTCACCACTATTTTTGATTATAAACTGGAACCCGAAATCTACAGTTTCCGATTGCTGAAACTATTTATGACAGCTACCGAAAAACAGGGATTAACCAACTATCCTATCCACTTGAAAATAGATACCGGAATGCACCGGCTGGGATTTGAAGAAAAAGAAATAACTGAACTTGCAGAGCTATTGTCCAACCAAAACCAAGTAAAAGTAAAGTCTGTATTCTCACACCTGGCAGGGGCAGACTCCGAGAATTTTGACGACTTTACTAAAGAACAAGCAAAAACATTTGCCCGGTGCGCCAATATCATTTCAAAATCATTTCCGCACAAGATACTGAAACATATTCTCAATTCGGCAGGTGCAGAACGATTTCCCGAATACCAATTTGATATGGTGCGTTTGGGTATCGGTCACTATGGTATAAGCTCACTTCCCGAAGTAAAGTTAGAAACTGTATGTACATTAAAAACAATACTTTTACAAACAAAAGACATCACAACAGGAGAAACCGTAGGATACAACCGCAATGGAAAAATTACCCAAGACAGTAAAATAGGAATACTCCCTATTGGGTATGCCGATGGTTTTGACCGACATTTGGGAAACGGGCGGGGTGAAGTATGGATACAAGGACAACGGGCAAAAACGGTAGGTAATGTATCAATGGACTTGACAAGTGTCGATTTGACCGGAATTACTGCCAACGAAGGAGATACGGTAGAGATTTTCGGGAATAATATTACCATTCAGGAGATAGCAAACACACTTGATACCATACCGTACGAAATTCTCACAAGTGTATCGAGAAGAGTGAAACGAATCTATTTTATCGATTGAGACATGATTTTTGCCAAAATAACACACATCGAAACAGCCCGAAATATAATTATTTCGGCTCTTAACTTGTCATTATCATTAAAAAAACAAATGGGTCTGGTTTATTTTCTCTCTGAAAATGAGCCACAAACAGAGTGTACGTTGTATCAGCTACTTCAAGATTTGGATTTGTCACCAAAAAATATTTTTATACTGAAAAAAGGTGATATTTCACTTGTTGAATTATGCGAGCAAAAAGAGGTATCTATTTTACTCATACAACAACGCAAAACAAGAAAAAAAGATATCCAAGAAGGATTGAACGAGTGTAGAAATTTGAGGATTCCCTATCTATTTTTCAAAAGCGAGTTCAAAGAATTCAATATTCGAAAGGTATTGGTTTCTGTCGGATTTTTGATGGAAGATTACGAGAAAGCACAATTTGCATCGGCTTTTGGAAGATTTTGCAATACTCGCATTACCATTTTGCAGGCAAACGACTACGGATCAAAAGCGGCGGATACAGTTGATAATATGAAAAAACTGTTCGATAAATTTTCTCTAGATTATGGGGTTGAAAAAGCCAAAAAAGACAGTTTCAATTTAGATAAAGAGACTATCTGTAAAGCGGAAACGGAGCAATACGATATTGTACTTATTTCGGCATCGAGAGAGTATGGCTTAGACGACATTATTTTTGGACCGCCAGAACTACACAGGATAAAAAAATCATCTATACCTTTGCTTATCGTAAATCCCAGAGACGATCTCTACACTCTATGCGACTGACTTTTAACTAATAGCACAAGGAGTTCGACGAAAAAATATATTTTATTTCCCTATACAAACTAAAAAACATATCTTTGCAAAATACTAAAAACGAGATAAAAAACAATGAATAATTTCTCTGCTTTTTTAAAAAAAGTCGGAAAAATATTACTAAACAAATATGTGTTTACAGTGGTAATATTTTTTGTTTTTCTAATATTTTTTGATCAAAATAATTTGATTGAACGCTGGAATACAAGACGAAACATCAAAAATATGGAGAAGGAAATAGCATACTATCAAACAGATATAGATAACAACAAGCAAAAAATGAGAGAAATGCGTTCGAGCAGTGAAAGTCTCGAAAAATATGCCCGCGAGCAGTATTATTTCAAAAAAGACAGCGAAGACATTTTTATTATAGAAGAATAGAATGAAAAATAAAATAGCAGCCATACAGTTTGCTGGCAGCCTTCTGGTGCTACTGGGAGCGGTATTGAAATTTTTTAATTTTGATTTTGCCTCTTATATTTTTAGCATAGGAGCAACAATTCTCATTGTACTGCAATTGTTTTTTTTGTCAAAAGCCCGTAATGAAAATTCGCAGGTGCAGCGCTTACACAGACTAATGCTGTTTGCATCGCTTATGCTGGGAGCAGCTGCTTACTTTATGTTTTCGGGGAGTAAAACTTGGATTTTGCTGACACTTTCCTATGCTTTGGTTTCACTATTTTTGTCTTACAGATACAACACCGTAAAATAGCCGATATGTTTCAACAAATGATGGTTCGAGAAACAACCGCCATACTATGAATATACGAAAAATACTACCTATACTGCTCTCTTTTATACTTACAGCCTCCTGCAACTCGAAACAGAAAAAAATTGACAGTATAGAGAGACAACTGAATGAAACCGGAGAAATGATTCAAGCCGGGCAGTTAAACGCAGCGAAACACCTACTAAACAGCATAGACAGTTTATCGCCAAACTTGGCAGGAATCAGAAGAAAATCAAACTTTTATAGAAATAAAATCGAAAATATCGAAACACACCGCGAATTACTCTACCTAGACAGTATGATTTTGACAAAACAAAAGCTGCTGGACTCAGTCGGTCAAAATTTTGTTCTCGAAAAGAGATATCAGATACAATACGCCGGAAACTATACACACAAACTGCAACTACCCGAAATCAAGGCTCAAAAAACATACCTGAAAGCAAGTGTTTCTGAAAATGGAGAACTGTTTTTAACCAATACCTACTTTAACAAAACTCCGCTGGGTTATATATCGCTGGTAGTAAAAACAAACGACTTATTCAAAGAAAGTATACAAGGAAACGGTGCCAACTCTGTAAGTCAAGTGTTTGACGATGGTTTTTATATGCGAGAAGTAGTTACCTTTAACAGTATTGCAGAAAATGGAATTTGCGAATTTATAGCAACATACGGAAAACATCCGACAACCGTTACCCTTATCGGAAAATCGACCTATCGATACCGTTTAGATGCGCAAGATATTAAAGCTATTAGCGAAACATGGCAATTCCATCTATTGATAAAAGAGTTGGTAAACCTTAAAAAAAACAAAACCCGAGCGGAGTATATCATCAGACAGACAGAGCAGGGCTAAACTTATAGAGTGGGAAAAAACTTTTGCCCCCTCATCTCTGCTTTTCAAAAAAAAATCAAAGTAAGTATTGCTCGCTGATAGATCTGTGCTGTTGCACTCTGGATATAGTTTCTGCAAATAAATCGGCAATAGAAAGTACGCGTACTTTGGAACATTTGCCACAATCAAAAGGGATGGAGTTGGTAAAAGCTATTTCGGTAAGTGCCGATTTTTCTACATTTTCTACAGCGTTTCCCGACATCACTCCGTGAGTAACCAACGCCCTCACACTTTTGGCTCCGTTTTCCACCATCAAATTAGCAGCTTTACAGAGAGTGCCTGCCGTATCTACCATATCATCTACTATTATCACGTTTTTCCCCTCCACGTCTCCTATAATTCTCATTTCGCTCACCACATTTGCCTTTTCGCGGGTTTTATGACACAGTACCATCGGCACATCCAAGTGTTTCGAATACGACCCGGCACGCTTGGACCCGCCTACATCCGGAGAGGCTATGACCAGATTATCCAAGTTCAACGCTTTGAGGTATGGAATAAAAACGGTAGATGCATATAAATGATCTACCGGAACATCAAAAAAACCTTGTATCTGGTCGGCGTGCAAGTCCATAGTAATCACCCTGTGTACACCGGCAACAGTGAGCATATCGGCTATAAGCTTTGCCCCTATGGATACGCGGGGCTTATCTTTTCTATCCTGCCTTGCCCAACCAAAGTATGGCACTACAGCTATTATTTTGTATGCCGAGGCGCGTTTTGCGGCATCAATCATCAGCAGCAATTCCATCAGATTATCCGAATTGGGAAAAGTAGATTGTACCAAATAGATGTATTGACCTCGTATAGACTCTTCGTAAGAAACAGAAAACTCCCCGTCGGAAAAATGCTGAACATTCATTTTTCCCAAGGGAGTCCCTAAACTATTACATATTTTTTCGGCTAAATACAGACTCTTGGAACCGGAGAAAACTTTAAATTCTTGTAAATTTCCTGACATAAAATGTTCTTTAATCATTGGAATATGATAATTCAGTTGCAAAATTACGTAAATTATAATATCAAAAAAAAATAATATCAAAATTTTAAAATATATTTTCAAACGACATATAAAAATTATATGTTTGTCCGGTAAAAGATTTTAGAGTACCATAAAAAAGAAGCCAACCTTTGCAGATTCACTCCCAAGATTTATCTTTGAAGTTAGCACACTCTAAAATAGACCTATGCGCAAAAATACAAATTTTATCGGATGGTTATTACGTTTTTTAGACAAGGGATTAATGAAGCGTACTTCTAAAGAGTTGGTATGTTATTCGCTGTTTTTTGAAGGTTATCATTCGACACGTGATACCGTATTAGGACTTTTTATCACAAGCAAGCAAATGTCAACATTTAGGGTTAGATTACATTGTGTGTCGCCCCACTCTATCCTACACCAATGTTCGCCACATCCTAATGATATGAGATTTTCACAGACAAAAAGATACGGTATGTAACCTGTTTGAAAGACAATGTGATATACAAAGCAAAATAAGAGTTCGATGTTCCCGATGGTACACATGCAGGTGTCCTGAAAGATGAAGGAATTGAGCTTTCGTATGATAAAAACAAGAAATTAAGACACAAAGCCAGACAAATTGCATTTTGGGATGATGAGAATGGACGTGTATTTGGGTTCATAACTAACAATTTTGATTTGAAAGCAGAGGAGATTGCTATGATTTACAAAAAATGTTGGCAAATAGAGTTTCTTTTCAAGCAATTGAAACAAAACTTCCCATTGAAATACTTCTTGGGAGATAACGAGAATGCCATTATCATTCAAATATGGACTGCAATGATAGTAAACCCGCTTCTGACTATACTCAGAAGTAAAATTAGAAACGATGACCATTTTCAAATATGATGTCAATTGTAAGACACCAGTTGATGAGCTATATAAACGTATATGCATTCTTTGAAGACCCCGAAAAGATATGGCGAAAAGTAATTGTAGAAGAAAAAGAGCAAGATAAGAATACGCAAAAACGACCCTCAGATGGTACTAAGTTTCAAACAAGGGGCTTACTTTTAAAATAAAAACAAAAAACAGGACTAAAAAGCCCCATAAATGGAGTTAAAAATAAATTTCCTATTTTAGCAGACAACAATGATAATTTATAAGAAACCTTTTATCCAAAATCTTCAATATTCGCTGTCTCAAAACAGTTTTTTTCCTAACTTTGTCATTTAATTGAAATTGCAATACATATAACCCATGAAAATAAGAGAATACATAAATAGAATTTGGATTTATATAAAATATCCTAACACACTTTTGATGGACATCCGAAAAATACTTAACAAACGAAAGTATAAAAAATATGGCTTACAGGGGTTTGCGCCAAATTACATCTATTTTAATTGTTTCAACGACAAAAGTACCATTATTGATGTAGGTTGTGGTTTCGAAGCCGAACTGTCTGTAACATTCATAAAAAAATATAATTTGAATGCGTTTGCAGTTGATCCTACGCTTAAACATGCCCCTTCACTACAAGCTATTTCAGCCAAATATCCAACAAAATTTCATCATTTGCCTTACGCATTGGCTACTCAAAACGGAGAAACACACTTTTATGAGGCCGAGAATTGCGAAAGCGGTTCGTTGCTTAAGGAGCATAAAAATATGAATTCAAATCATAATGTAAAAGAATACAAAGTGCAGTTAATTGATATTCCTTCTCTCATCAAGATGACAAAAAGTGAAATTATCGACTTTCTTAAAATTGATATTGAAGGTGCAGAATACACCCTTTTCACCCCTGCAAATCTGAAAGCAATACACCAAGTGAAACAATTATTTATCGAATTTCACCATCTGTCTGTTGCAGGATTTACCCGTAAAAACACTCTACAGGTAGTGCAACAAATAGAGGATGAAGGGTTTAAGAGTTTTTCGAATGATGGAGTAAATTATCTGTTTTTTAACTAAAAAATGAAAATTCTCATTACAGGAAGCAGCGGTTTTATTGGGAAATACCTGAGAGACGAGCTGACAAAAACGAATCACGAATTGTTTTTTTTCGATATTTCCGAGGGTATTGACATTTCCGATTGGAATACTGCAAAAAATATAAATGGGATGGATGTAGTCATTCATTTGGCAAATCTGTCGTTTGTTCCCGATTCGTATAGGGAACCAAGAAAATTTTACGAAGTAAATTATTTGGGTACACTCAATATGCTTGAATTGTGCCGACAGAATAAGGCGAAAATGATTTATTTCAGTTCGTATATGTATGGTACGCCGCAATATCAGCCTATTGACGAAAATCATCCCGTGTCAGCTTACAATCCTTATGCGCAAACCAAATTGATTTGTGAAAATCTTTGCGAAGGATACAACAGAGATTTCCGAGTGCCGATTATTATTTTTCGTCCATTTAATATTTATGGTAACGGACAAAATCCAAACTTTCTGATTCCCACCATTATCAATCAGGCAAAATCGGGTAAAATCATCGTAAAAGACGATCGACCCAAAAGAGACTACGTACACGTTACGGATATTGTGAACGCCGTTTTGAAAGCAATAGAAACTATTATCGAGATTACCGGGCTGCAAACCTACAATTTAGGAAGCGGCGAAAGTCATTCCGTGAAAAAAATAATCGACATTGTGCGCCTACTTTCGGGTAACAATATCGCTTACGAATGTACCCAAGAAATCAGACCCAACGAAGTAATGGATACCGTAGCAGACATTTCAAAAATAAAAAAAGAATTGGGTTGGGAACCAAAAATGCCTTTGGAAGAAGGATTGAAATTAATGTTGAAATAAATAGAATCAAATATGAAGAATATTTTAGTTACCGGCGCCGGTGGATTTATCGGATCGCATTTAACTGAACTGTTGGTTGAAAAAGGGTATAATGTAAAGGCATTTGTCCATTACAACTCTTCCAACAAATGGGGCTGGTTGGAAAATAGCGTCATAAAAAACGACATACAAGTCGTTACCGGCGATATTCGCGACTTTGACTCGGTGTATGACGCCATGCGGGGGTGCGACACTGTTTTTCATCTGGCTGCATTGATAGGGATTCCGTATTCGTATGTTTCGCCACAGGCATATATCAAAACAAACATCGACGGGACGTACAACGTCCTACAATCCGCCCGACAACTCGAAGTCGAAAAATTACTCGTAACGTCCACCAGCGAAACTTACGGTACAGCTCAGTATGTGCCGATAGACGAGCGACATCCTATGGTGGGGCAATCTCCCTATTCCGCCACTAAAATTAGTGCCGACCAACTTTCGATAAGTTACTACAAATCGTTTAATCTACCCGTAAAAATCGTCCGTCCGTTCAACACATACGGGCCAAGGCAATCCGCCAGAGCCATCATCCCAACTGTAATCACGCAAATTTTGAATGGAAACAAAACGTTGAAATTGGGCAATCTTACCCCCACGCGCGATTTGACTTTTGTCAAAGACACCACTAACGGCTTTTATGAAATAGCACAGGCTGAAGGACTTTGGGGCGAAATTACCAACATTGGGATGAGTGAAGAGATAACTATCGGCGATTTGGTGCAATTAATAGCGAAAGTTATCGGTACGGAAGTTGAAATTGTCTCTGACGAGCAACGCGTAAGACCCGATAAAAGTGAAGTGGAACGCTTGTTTTGCGACAATAAGAAAATAAAAGCACATACATCGTGGAAGCCAAATTATACTTTGGAAAGTGGTCTGCAAGAGACCATTCACTGGATAAAAAATAATCTTTCTTACTTCAAATCCGACAGGTACAATGTATAAAAGAGCAATAATATTGGCAGGGGGAAAGGGTACGCGATTAAAACCCTATACCGTTAGCCTGCCCAAACCGTTGGTTCCGGTGGGCGAAATGCCCATTATCGAAATCATCATCCGCCGGCTTGTCGATGCCGGATTTAATCACCTTACCATTACCGTAAATCATATGGCGGACATCGTTCGCGCATTTTGCGGAGACGGTAGCAAGTGGAACGTAAAGATTGATTATTCGCTCGAAAACAAACCGTTGAGTACGATGGGACCCTTGAAACTCATTCAAGATTTGCCGGATAATTTTCTCATTATCAATGGCGATGTATTGACCGATTTGAATTTCGGAGAATTTTATGACGAGCACGTCTCGCAGGGCAATATCTTCACAATTTCCGCTTTCGTCCGCGAGCAGAAGATTGACTACGGTGTGTTGGAGACCGGAGAAGGGGGAAAGCTCATTGGTTTTTTGGAAAAGCCTACCAACCATTACAACGTGAGTATGGGTGTGTATATGGCAAGTAAAAAGATTTTGGAGTACATCCCCGAAGACCAATTCTACGGTTTTGACCATCTGATGCTTGACCTTATCAAGATAAACAATCCCGCTACGGTAAAACTATTTTCGGGTTATTGGTTAGACATCGGACGCCCCGACGACTACGAAAAAGCGTGTAATGATTGGGATGAAAAGAAATTAAAATTATAATCGAATAATTATGCCCAAAGAGCTAAAAAGCGAAATGCTGAACGCTTTCACATGGACATCCATAGATAAATTCGGGCAGCAAATTATACAATTTATAATAGGCGTTGTATTGGCAAGGATACTTGCCCCCGCCGATTATGGATTGTTCGGTGTATTAATCATTTTTATAGCTCTTTCTACCGTACTAATTGATGGTGGATTCGGGCAAGCATTGATAAAAAAACAAGATGCCACAGTCGAGGATTTCAGTACGATATTTTATCTTAATATTTTTATTTCTATCATATTGTATCTTTTGCTCTTCTTTCTATCTCCGACTATTTCCGTATTTTTTCATTATCCGGAATTAACCAAAATTTTAAGAGTATTTTCATTAATTGTTTTTTTTTATGCCGCCTATTTTATCCAATATGTGCAATTAAGCAAATTACTGAATTTTAAAAGCTTGGCAATAACCAATATTATTTGCATTGTAGTTGGGGGAACATTGGGGATAGCATTGGCATATCGAGGATATGGAGTGTGGGCGCTCGTTTGGCAGCAACTTACAAGTCAAATTATCCGAACCATACTACTTATAATCATTGTACGATGGAAACCTGCCAGAAAGTTTTCGTTTCGAGTTATCTCCAATTTTTGGAACTTTTCCATCCATATATTGGGAACTTCTATTCTCAATGCTGTTTTTAACAACATCTACAATGTGCTACTTGGTAGATTCTATTCTAAAGAGACGGTTGGCTACTACACCCAAGCCGGCAGATATAGCGATACAGTCAATTCGTCGTTACAGCAAGTGTTATTTTCAAGTACCTATCCAATACTTGTACAAATTAAGGACGATAAGGAGAGACTTATAAGGATCCACCGTCGGTTGGTCAAAAGCATTTCCTTAATATTTTTTCCCCTGATAGTAACTCTGATAGTAACCGCCCAACCGCTCATTATCACTCTTGTTACCGAAAAGTGGATACTTTCCGTCCTGCTGTTTCAGTTATTACTGATTGCCAATTTTTTCAATCCGCTTTACGTGTTGAATATCAACCTGCTTAATTCCCGCGGCAAATCGCAATATACATTCAGGTTGGAGCTGATAAAAAAGGGATTAATCATCGTTTCTATCCTGATATGTTTTAGCTACGGTATTCAAATAATGCTTATAGGATATATTGCTGCCTGCTTTATTGCCTATTTTATATCTATTCTCAATGTTCGCAAATTGTTAGAAAATAAAATAAGTAGCCTGTTTTCCGACTTTATGCCGGGTGTATTGATAGGAGGTGTTGTTGGAGGAGCGATAAGTATATTCAGATTATTTGATATGGAAAATACTTTTTTGCTAATAACTCAATTGACAGTTGCCTTTCTGCTTTATCTTTTTTTGATACGTATCATATACCCCCACCTTTTTAGCGGGGTGTTAAATTATCTTCTCAAAAAAAAGAAATACTTTTGGGGCAATATGACAAAAAAAAGAGGTATACATTGACAATAAAACCGAATGTTTGCAGTCAGAGTTTTCTGTAATTCTATTTCTGGCGAAACATAAAAAACAATAAAACTTACCGCAACTGTTAAATTATATCACTTTTGTTTGTAAATTTGCAATTCAAAATTGAAGGTATTATCAAATTATTCTATACCCAAATGAAATCAAAATTGTGTAAAAATTCATTTTTGCTCCTTATTATATCCATTGTCGTATATTCTTGTAGTTTAAACAACACAAGCAGCGTAAGCATATCGGACGATGCCACCATTACAGCATTTTATATCGCCTACAACGATAGTTCGACCAATGCCAGTACTGCAAGTTTTACTATAACGAGCGGTTACATAACAGATTCGATATACAACGTAGATTCTTTGCCCTACAATACCCGTATCGACAGTCTAATCCCTACAATACAGTTTGCGAGTTCCGATGGATATATTATAAACGATACGCTTACTTATACAACCTATTCCTCGTCTGTAGGTGCGATAGATTTTACAAAACCTGTAAAAATAACAAATATAGCCACAGACGGCTCCACTAAAAAAGAATATATTGTAGAACTCAGAGTTCACAAAATAGACCCCTACAAGTTTGAATGGGAAAAATTATCAGATCAAATAGCAGACTTAATTTTTGAAAATCAAAAAACGGTTATCAAAAACGACACTTTATTCTTTTTTACCAACTCCGGTACAACCAACTATCTATACACATCGCTTGACGGACACTCGTGGCAACCACAACCGGTTACAGGAATGCCAACAGATGCCGATATGAAAAATATCGGCGTTTTCGACAACACACTGTATCTGTTTGCCTCCTCAGGAGGATTATATACAAGCGCAGACGGTAAAAATTGGAGTCTGAAAACTACCGACGAGCAATATACATTCTTATCTTTTTTATCTGTCTTTCAAGGGAAACTATTCTCCGTAGGACAACACAAAGAGACAAACGCTTTGGAGATCATTTATTCGTCCGATGGGTTTACTTGGAATAAATCAAGCGACCTACCCGAGCATTTTCCTGTATCACGATTTGCATCAACCACTCTTAAACCTAAATACGGCTACGAAAAGGCGGTAATAGTTGGAGGTATAGATAAATTTGGGAATACGTTAAATACTCGTTGGATTACCGAGAACGGCTTGTATTGGGTAAACTTGCAAAATGCAAAATACACCTTTTCTCCCCTCTTCAATTCGGCGGTAATCTACTACGGAAGCCGGCTACTGCTATTTGGAGGCTCAAGCGAAATAGGCGGTATGGTCGATTCCGACGTCCAACTCCTCAGCTCCATTGATGCCGGATTTTCGTGGAATACACCAGACAGCACCCAAATAGTGTTGCCTGAATTTCCGGATAAATACGAATACCGTACCAATGTTTCGATTGTGGTAAATCCCTCCAATCAAGACATGTACATTGTGGGAGGAAAAGATATTTTTTCTAACGCCCTTTCCGATGTGTGGCGCTTAAAAGTGAACTATTACAAGTTCAACCCATCCGAATGGTATAAATACTGATAATGTTTAGAAAAAAGACATACCAAACAATTCGTGTCCGTTTCAGAAAATGGAACAGGAAAGGGTATGCTCTGTTTGCAAGTTTACATAAGATTGTCTCCATTGGCAAGGTGGTTTCGTCAATATCGGACAAATCGTTGAAAAAGTCGAAAACAGGAGTTCTTAAAGCGATATTCGATACCGCATTGTTACAATTAAACGATGCGGGCGAAGAACCGGATACACAGCAAAACAATCTTACATTGGTAACTATTCAAATTGTATCTGGTTCCGACAGTTCTTCATCAACAAACGCAACAAAATCATTTATATTAACTCGTAGCGGTTATACTTCTGTTTTTCAGAAGTATAACCGCTTTTTATTTTAATTATTTTTTTTATGAAACAAATTGTTACATTGCTCCAATTTAGCTTGTTAAGTATTTTAATCGTCTCCGCTCAAGATAACCAGACAGGAGTTCGACTACCTGAAATAAATATTGAAGGGGAAAAAGCTAAAATTCTTCCGGACGAAAGCCGGATTGTTACCATTTTAGACAGAGAAGATATCAACAATATTCCGGTACAAAGCATAGATGAGCTGTTGGATAGAATAGCCGGTTTGGACGCTCGCCAAAGAGGAACGGGGGGAGTTCAGACAGACGTGAGTGTACGAGGCGGCTCTTTCGATCAGGTATTGATATTGTTAAACGGTGTCAATATTACCGACCCTCAAACCGGGAACTACTATTTAGATATTCCGTTAGAATTTAGTGATGTGTCGAAAATCGAAATTTTGCAGGGCTCGGCTGCCCGTGTTTACTGTGTAAACGGATTTAGCGGTTTTATCAAGATCATTACCGGGAAATCGAATCGTTCGCAGATTGCAACCAAAAATGAGGCAGGAAGCTATGGGTACCTTGGGCAAAGTGTTTCCGGCACCTATTTTACGCAGCCGTTTCAAACATTTGCTTCGGTCTCTTTCAAATCAAGCAACGGATTTATCGACAATACCGATTATAAAATAACCAACGGTATGTGGCAGTCGTCCTTAAACACAAATAATCTGGGATATTTTCACCTTCAACTGGCAACTCAAATCAAAGACTACGGCGCTAACAGTTTTTACACCCCTAAACTCCCCAATCAGTTTGAAAGCACCAAAACATTTCTTGGATCGCTACAGTGGAATTTTGCTAAAAGTATATACACGTTGAATGCGCAAAGCTATTGGAGAGCGCATTTCGACAAGTTTAATTTCGACAGGTACAGCACCCCTACCAATGCCAATTATCACAGAACAGATGTAGCCGGTGGAAAATTATCGGCAAAATTCGATTTCGGAAATTTGGGCGAAACCATTCTGGGATTCGACCTCCGCAACGAACATATTTTTAGCAATAACTTGGGAACGCCGATAGAAGATTTTATAAAGGTTCCTTTTGTTGAAGATTCTGTTTTTTATACAAAAAAAGACAATCGCTTAATTATCTCAGCCGCTATTGACCATAGCGTAAGTCTCAATCATTGGAAAATTTCTGGAGGATTTTCTACTGCTTTTAACAAACAGTTTGGTGCCTTGTACAATGGCGGAGGAGATATTGCCTACATATTTCACAAAAAATCACGCATTTATGCAGCAATAAATTCGGCTGTAAGACTCCCCACCTTTACCGATTTGTACTATCAAACCCCCACACAAATAAGTAACCCCGAACTGAAACCCGAAAAATCAATCACTCTGGAAATAGGAGAAGTTCACAACTTTGGGCGTCTGGAAACCAACGCAGCAATCTATTACCGAAAGGGACAAAACATAATAGATTGGGTAAAACAACCCGATGAACAAAAATGGCAAAGCAAAAATATAACAAACGTAAATGCTTGGGGAGCAGATATTAATCTTACATATAAGTTTCAAAGCCGATATATTCAATCAATAAATCTGGCATACTCTCTTTTGAATCTGGATAAAGCGGCAAACGGATACGACTCTAAATATGCTCTCGATTATTTAAAAAATAAAATAGTAATCGGTCTGAATCATACCATTTGGAAAAATCTATCAGCCCATTGGAATGCGGTTTGGTATGAACGAGGAGGAAATTATACCGATTACATTACCAATAAATTGACCGGATACAAGCCGTATGCACTCCTAAACTCCCGCATTTTATGGCAAACCAACCGTATCTCCGTTTATTTTGACACAAACAATATCCTCAATCAAAGCTATGTAGAGTTTGGAGGCTTGGAGCAACCAAAA
>JBKECI010000082.1:0-9160 GCA_047974405.1 Paludibacteraceae bacterium
AATTGGAATGGAACAAATTTACAGCAGCATTTATAGTCGGACTGTCGTTTGCCAATAGCGAAGAGCCAAACTCATCTATAGGAAATCTGGATAAGATAATCAATGCCGTAAACCGACAACGCCCTACAGACCCTATAAAAGTGTATGACGACTGGAGTATATTAGGCTCAAAAGATACCCGAAATCCTGTGAGGCAAGCCTTGGAAGGGGGGAAAAGCGAAGACGATTTTTATAATGTATTGGCCAATGTAAATCTCAGTTACAATATATTACCCGAATTAACATTAAAATTGACTAGTGGCGTAAATTTAAGCGCATCGTTCTACGATTCGTTTATCAATACCCTGAAATGGGTAACAGCGCACGATACCGACGGAAATCCTCTGACAACGGAAACTACCGGAATAAACTCGGCAACAAAAACAAATTATAAAGATATTCACTTCCTGCAACAATTTGATGTGGAGTATAAGAAAAAAATAGAGAAAAATAGCTTTCAGATACTTGTCGGCGCTCAGCAAGAATACCATGTATATGACGAACTTACAGCATATAGAAATAATTTTATTATCAATCCACCATCCGGCTTATCATTAGGCTCCATCGAAAGCGCTACCAATGCGAGTTACTATTACGATTGGGCTATTGTGGGGACTTTTGCCCGTTTCAATTATAACTTTAACAAAAAGTATTTATTTGAATTTAATTGTAGAGAAGACGGATCTTCCCGGTTGACTCCCGGTAAAAATAATTGGGGATTTTTCCCCTCTTTTTCAGCAGGATGGAGAATTTCGGAAGAAAAAATGATGCAACCCTTTAAAAATACTGTTCCGGAATTGAAACTCCGAGTTAGTTACGGAGTATTGGGCAATACCGATTTGCCCGTTATTGCCGGAAACAGAATTTTACAAAATAATCAATACTACTATCCCTACAATTCACTGATAGGTCCCTATGGATCGTACTATGCTTTTGGCTCTACACTATACACTCCGATGACATTTACTCAAAGTCCAAACGATAACCTTACCTGGGAAAAAACGGCAATAACGGATATTGCTTTGGAAGGATACTTGTACAATGGATACGTCCCATTTTCCATAGGCTGGTTTTATAAAAAAACATACGATATGTTTCTCAACAACGAGGTATCTTCCGTAAACGGTGGAGAATCTTACGTGAGTAATGCCGGCTCTATGAGAAACTCCGGTATTGAAATAGAACTAGGAATACAGAAAAGAATAGGTAAAAATATCCATCTGAATGTGAATGGCAATATTACTTACCTGACCAATAAAATCCTCGATTTAGGAGGGCAAAAATTGGCGGCAAATGGAGTGAATATCAATATGGTAGGATTTCCTATGAATGCTTTTTATTTGTATGAAAATGATGGAATCCTAACAAAAAAGGAATTTGAAGAAGAAGATGGATTGCTCAAAGGACAAAAATGGGGAGATCAGAAAATAAAAGATATTACCAAAGACGGAATGATAACGGCAGACGACAGGCAAAATACCGGAAAATCATCTATTCCCAAATGGTTTTACGGTTTGAATTTCAATGTCGCTTTCAAAGGATTTGGAGTAGCTGGATTGATACAAGGGGCGGCAGGTTACTACCGATATTTGGGAGAAAATGTAGGATACGGATTCAACAGCGGATATGGTATAACAAACTGGACAATAAACAACTCGTATAATCCAATGATTGACGAAACCAACTACAATACCCGCCTGCCGAGAGTATCCATTATCAACACAATTAACAACAATTATCCCTCCACTTTGTTTCTATTCAATAGTTCGTACCTCAGACTTAAAAATTTGCAATTTTACTACCACTTACCCTCCTCGTGGATGCATAGTATGAAACTGAAAAACATAAAAATATACGTATCAGTTCAAAATTTGCTCACCTTTTCTGCCATACCTGGTGCGTTGGGTATCGACCCCGAAATAAGTAGCGCCGTTTCTGGATATCCACTCTTAAAAGTGTTTACTACGGGTATTAATATTCAATTGTAATCATATTTTCATTCAAATTCTTTTGATTTTTTCAAAAAAAAGATTATTAAAAAGCAAAGATAAGCAAAACGGTTAAAACCCGTTACTATACAACGCTTTATAAAAATGTAGTCTTGGTTTGGTACTCGGTGTCTGATAGGTTTTGTGCTTAAAATGACAGGGTTAGGTTACTAATTCATTACCGATTTATACAGGTAATGAAACAACTTAACAGGTTATATTTCAGTGTTTTGCACCCCTTTTTATATTCCCTTGTAACTCAATGTAATTTAATTTTAAACATTAAAGATTTGAGTTATGGAGCAGACAAAAAAATCCACGTACAAACTCCTTTTCTACCTGAAAAAGAACGAGCCGAAAAAGAATGGCAACGTACCGATTATGGCATGTATTACCATTGACGGCACACCCAAAACAATGGGTACAAAGTTAGAAATCGACCCCAATACTTGGGATTTGAAATTTGGAAGAGTTGAGGGCAAGAGTGCCAAAGTATTGAGCATTAACCAAAAATTGGACAACATACGTGGGCGTATCGACAAGATTTACGAAGATATGCTCAAACACGAGGGCTTTGCAACCGCACAGAAAGTAAAGATTAAATTTCTTGGTGTAGGTGTAATGGACGATGCTGTACTAAAGGTTTTCAACGACCAAAATGAGGAATTTAAAAAAATGGTCGCTAAGGGAAAACGCTCCCAAAGCACTTACAGCAAGTACAACACGGTTTACAACCACCTTAGCGAATTTATAAAGGAGCGTTACCATAGGGATGATATGGCTTTTCCGTGAGCTTACTTCTGATTTTATCCGGGAGTTTGATTTCTTTCTCCGCATTGATTTAGAATAGAATTTTCCACAATCAACCGGTAAAAAGGCAGCTAAGTTAAAGCGGGCAGCCACCGCACCCACCCACCAATAAAAAAAATGAATGAACGGTTTCCCCCTAAAGGAACCCCCATTAAATCATTTTTTTTCTTGGTTTTTGCTGTTGCCCGCTTGGATTATCTGCTTTCTTTTTTCCGGTTTTTCTTTTGGAAAAATTTATGCGAAGCGAAGCGGAGCAGACCACAACAGGAAGCACGGAACGAGAAAAGCGAACGTAACAAAATGTCAAATTTTTAAAACAAAACGTGTATGAACATCACAGGAAGACTGACAAGAAATGCGGAAGTACGCACCTTGTCGAACGAAAAACAGGTAGTAAACTTTTCCGTAGCGGTAAACGACAGCTACCGTAACAGACAGGGCGAACGAGTAGAGCAAACGACCTACTTCGATTGTGCCTATTGGATAACCCCGAACGTGGCAAGGCTACTGACCAAAGGCACTTTGGTAGAACTCACAGGGCGAGTAAGCACAAGAGCGTGGGTAAACAAAGAGGGAGAGCCGAGAGCAGGGCTGAACTTCCATACCTCACAAATCAAACTGCACGGAGGTAGCAGGAGAGCCGAAACCGTACAGGCTACTGAACAATCAGAAAACAACGGATTTACAGCACAAGGCACGGAGGACGACCTCCCATTCTAACAACGAGTATTCAATCATTTTTTAACATCAAAATTTTATCAAAATGGCACATAACATTTATTGGTCACAAAAATAGTTAAAACTATGCACTTTCAGTGCATTTTGCTTTCAGCTTCTAAAAACTTTATATTTGTTTGATGGATTATCATAGGGAAAATGGACATTCGGTTTCTCGTCTTACAGCTCATATAGTTTGGGTTACGAAGTATCGTTATGCAGTTTTGGATGGAGATATAAAAATTAGGTGTAGGACACTATTGATACAGATTTGTGAGGCGGAAGATGTTCAGATTTTGAAAGGAGTTGTTTCTAAAGACCATATTCATATGCATGTTGAATATCGTCCTTCTCAAGATATTAGTTCGTTAGTTAAGATGCTGAAAGGATGTTCTTCAAGAAAACTTCAAATGGAGTTTACGGAACTCAAAAAGAGATACTGGGGGCGTCATTTTTGGGCAATTGGTTTTGGATGTTGGAGTACAGGAAATATTACAGATGAAATGGTAAATGAATATTTGGAACATCATCGTAGTCCAGAGGATAAAAATAACAGCAATTTTATCGTAGAGGACTGACACACAGGCGGACTTTCAGTCCGCAACCCAAAACCTATGGACTTCCAGTCCATAGTGGTTTAGTTCTTCAATTTCAGTTTCCTTTTCGGGTGCTTTGGTCGGTTCGGGTGGAAGCTGTATACCCTCCTTTTTCACACCGTCCACCATCAGGCTCATCATCAGTTCCTCGTTAATGTCGGGCGTAACTCTTTTCTTGTTTTCTTTTTCTATAGCGCCTATAATTGAATGATTTTTAAAAATTCGTTCATAAACAGGTCTAACTTGTAGGCTTTCATCAATCGCTCGTCGGGTGGCATCAGCGTGGAACGGAAAACCGTTTGGTAGTGTCCTAAATAGGGATATTTTATATAACTTTGCATAAAAAAGATGAAACATTATCAATCCATTACTTGTCCCCATTGTAATGGCGACAACATTTCCAAAGCGGGAAAGAGTGAAAATGGTAGCCAACGCTGGTTGTGCAACAGTTGCAAAAAGAGGTTTATGCTCGAATATCGTTACACAGCCAGAAAGCCCGGAATAAAGGAGAAGATTATCGAGCTTACCCTCAACAGTAGTGGCGTTAGAGATATAGAACGAACCTTAAAGGTTCACCGGGATACAGTAACAAGTACCTTAAAAAAAAACGCTGCAAACGAACCCCTACTTTCCCACTACCGGAGAAAAATAACGGTTAAAAACCTTGGAAGTGGAGATAAAGTGCAGTAGTGAGATGGACGAATTTTGGAGTTTTGTAGGCAGCAAAGCCAACCAGAGATGGACTTGGTATGCTATTGATAAAAACTCCGGTTGCATCTTGGCTTGGCATAATGGAAAGAGGAGGGGCCGGGATTTTTTGGTGTTATGGGAATTGTTAAAGCCTTTTGATATTGGATGGTACTATACCGATGATTGGGGTGCTTATTCAAAATACATTCCTTCTGACCAACACATCATTGGCAAAGATGAAACTTGGAAAATTGAACGCAAGAATTTGAATTTTAGAACCCATATCAAACGCTTGAATAGAAAAACAATATGCTTTTCTAAGAATGAAACCATCCATGACAATGTTATCGGAATGTATATTGAGACTTTTTATTACAAGACCGGAAAATACGGAAATAATTAATATCCCGTTTTAGGACACTACCTACTTTTGCCCAAAACTGCGACGACTGGCTGTTTGATATAGGATATAGTACCAGAAATATTGATTTTTTTGGATTGTTCGGAATAAATTCCAATAATTTCAGAATGGCATCATACCAAATGTATAAAGACAGAACGGTAAGTATCAACAGCGAATATGGTTTCAACGGCTTGTTTCGCCAATATGATGGAGGATTATCTTTTGGTGCAGATATGAAATTACGGCAGCCAAATGCTTGCACACAGTACCAAAGTCGTAGGGGCAATCGCAAATATGTTCTGTGATAATCCCGTTTTTAAGAGCAAGTTGCACGGTGTAATTTTCAGAGCCTTCAACAATTGTTTCGTACTCCCCGGGACTTATTTCTTCGGGTTCGTGTACATATCCTTTTTTGAATTACTGCAAACCGCGTTTCAGTATGGTTTCTTCGATATATTGATCAAGTTGGTTTGGTAGAATCTGCATAAATTATCCTCCTTAAAACAGCAAATTTATCAAATTTGGAAATAGGATTACTTACAAAATTTTAGCATAGTAAACTCCGAAACTTTGAGACGCAATAGGAAAAAAAGATACCCTTACTAGATGTTTTGTATAGGTTGTTTAGGGATTTAGTTTCAAAAATTAAAATGAGTTTGCCCTGTGGACTTCCTCAGGGAAAACCCCGAGCACAAATTCCCATATTTCCCCCGATAAAGACTGTCTGTTTTCTGCCCAATTTTGCTTCATAAACTTAAAACATTAAGAATATGAAAGCAACCTTAAAAAATATCAGTTATGCACTTGTGCTGTTGCTCACTATCCCATCATGCTCCAAAGATGATGATAAAATAATAGAGCCTATCGAAGAAGAAACGCCCGCTACTATTTATATCAGTGGTTATTCCAACGAGATTGAAAATATGGGCGAGGTCATCTGGAGAAACGGGAGTCCTTTACAAGTGTACAAAACAGGTCTGCTTCCTTCGGGAAATGTGCGCTATGCAGATGCAGTTTACGATTTGGATATTGTAAATAACGATGTATATGCCGTATGGAAATTAAGCCACAAAGCACTTTCTGCCACTTACCCAACCGCCCATATCTACCTTTGGAAAAACGATCAGAATACACCTGTTGTAGAAAACGATTACAATATATATCCTAAAGCGATAGACAAGCACGGAGACGATCTCTACTTTGCCGGATACTACACCGCATCACAGCAATATCCAAGCATCTGGAAAAACGGTAGCAGGGAGCAACTGTCCGGAGGTTTTGGAGTAGTAAATGACCTTTTGGTTACTAATGCAGACGTTCTGGCTGTTGGCTACGTAAGTGTTGGTGTTCAAGATGCCGCCACTTTGTGGAAAAACGGCGTACTCACCAAATTAAGCGAAGGGCATGGATATGTAGCCAATGCCGTAGCACAAACAGAGAATAACACCTATGTTGTAGGCGAAGGAAATATTAACGGAGTAAATAATCCACGCTCTGCATTACTTTGGAAAAACGATACACGCCAAATACTGGCACTACCCACAGGGCAAATTGGGGCATCGGCAAATGCTGTGGCTCTTGCAGACAACAAAGTGTATGTAGCTGGCTATGCTTACTCGGCACAAAGCAATAGCGAGCGGGCTATAGTTTGGATTGACGGTAGTCCTCTACAATTATCTACTGTATTAAGTAATGCACACTCCGTAGCTGTAAAAGGAAATACCATATATGCCTGCGGTTATGAAAAGCCCGGAACGAAGCAGATAGCGGTAATGTGGAAAATAAAGGGCGGTAATGTAGAAACCGTAAAGCTAAGTCAAGGCGCAGAAGATGCTGCCGCCTACTGCATAAAAATTAAGTAAAAAATATTCTAATCCAAAATACTAAAAGTATGAAAACGACAATCATTACATTATTGACCTTTTTGGTCTGCATAAATAGTGTGGATGCACAGGTCATTAACCCTAAAGAAACCGCAAAACGAAAAGTTGAAGACAGAACCAACCGAAAAGCGGACGAAACCATAGACAAAGGACTTGATAAGCTGGAAGAAGGCATTGGCAGTATTTTTAAGAAAAAGGATAAGAAGAAAAAAGACGAGAAATCTAATTCTTCTAATTCCCAAAATAATGGGAACAACGGAAACAGCAGCAATAGCGGTTCTGCAAAATCCAATTCCAAATTCGATTTTGAGCCGGGAAATAAAGTATTGTATTTCGATGATTTCAAACGGCTGAACATTGGCGATTTTCCCGCCGAATTTAATACCAATGCCAGCGGAGAAGTAGTAAATGTAAACGGGAAACCCGGTAAATGGTTGTCTATGACCAAAAATGGATTTTTTATCCCCGAGAGCATCAAAGAACTGCCTGATAATTTTACATTAGAATTTGAAGTAGGGCTTATTGGCAATCCGGGTAATAACTATTCGGGATTGGGGCTAAACTTCACGACAGTAAAAAACAGTCTTTACAAAGATGTTCTGTTTGATTGGAGCTCGTCTATACTGTATTTACACCCCGGTGCAGATTTGACGATGGTGCAGATTTTACCTTCAAGTGGCGAAAATGAGATTAATAATGAAATTCCTATGCCACAATGGTCGCAAAACGGAAAACGCTTTGCAAAAATCTCTCTCTGGCGGCAAAAAGGGCGTTTACGGGTATATGTAAACGAAGACAAATTAGTGGATATGCCCCGGTTTTTTGCAGAAAATAAACCTTATCATTTAGCATTTTTCAGACGATTTTTTGATGACTGTGAGTTGGTGATGACCAATATCCGATATGCGGTAGCAGGAGAAGATACGAGAAGCAAACTGATTACCGAGGGCAGATTTGTTACTACTGGAATTCAATTTGATGTAAACAGCGATGCCATAAAATCCGAAAGCGGTGCAGTATTAAAGGAAATGGCAACCACACTGCAAGAAAACCCAACCGTAAACATAAAAATAATAGGGCATACCGATAGCGACGGCGATGCAAACGCCAATCTCATCTTATCGAAAAAAAGAGCTTTGGCGGTAAAAAATGCCTTAATCAATTTTTACGGAATTAGCGTTTCCCGAATGGAAACCGACGGCAAAGGCGAAAGCCAGCCTGTACAATCCAACAATACCGCATCGGGCAAGGCACAAAACCGCAGAGTAGAATTTGTGCGGCAGTGAGCGCAGAGCCAAATTGAAAATTTGGGCTATGCCGAGCGAAGCACAAATCAGCGTAGCTAGTTTATAAAACTGTAAAATAATGAGAACCTTAATTTTTCCAATTGCATTCCTGCTGCTTACTGGCTGCAATAATACCCATCAATCGGCAGAAGCTCCTGCTACGTTTGAGGTGAAACAGCTCACTGCAATAATGCAAAACCCGCAGTCGGTTTCCAAAGAAAGCATTGCCAAAGTAGCCGGAACAGATGCTGCCAAAATAAAAATTTATAATGAAGATTTTGCGGCTGATGTTTCCAAACGGACAATCCTTTTCAGTTGGGTAAATGGCAAGAAAAAATCGGTTAAAACCACAGACGGAAAAGAATTGCAAATGGACGGTTACAGCTCACTGGGGCTTGGCTTTGTAACGAAAATATCAAAAGAAGATTTCCGAAAAAAGTTTGAAAGTAAGTCGTATGTTCAGGACGAAATCGACCGGGTTACCAAAGATGAAACAGTAGATGCAGACATTGCCATTGCCGAAGCAAAAAATTTAGCAGCTAATGCAAAAATCCAAAATTTTGAAAAGCTCGAAAATTTAGGTGAGTCTGCTTATTGGGAAACGCCTGTAAATGCACTCCATGTTTTTGCCAAAGGCATTTCTTTTACCGTAACCACCAATCTTGCTGACGAAAATAAAAGCAAAGAAAAAGCTGTCGAATTGGTGAAGCTTGTTTTTAATAACCCTTTAAAATTATCAAAATGAGGA
>JBKECI010000083.1:0-2576 GCA_047974405.1 Paludibacteraceae bacterium
ATTCGTAATACGAACACATTAAATTACGACTTCAAAAAAATATTGAATAAAGACCATAATTTGAGCGTGATGGTAGGACAAGAATATATCATTCAGCATGAAAACGAACTAACGATGAATATTCAAGGATTTCCTAAATTTTTCTCTTCCGACGACGCCTTCAAATTGACAACACAAGGATTGTACCCCGCTTCAACAGATTATTATTATAGTCCGGACGACAAATTGCTATCGTTTTTTGGGAGGGCAAACTACAATTTATTAGACAAGTATTTGCTGACAACAACATTCCGTGCAGACGGATCCAGCAAATTTAGAGGGAACAATAAGTGGGGTTATTTTCCGTCAGCCGCTCTGGCGTGGCGTCTCTCTTCCGAATCCTTTATGTTGAATACAAAAAAGTGGTTGGACGATCTCAAGTTAAGATTTAGTTACGGCACCGCAGGAAACAACAAAATACCCTCCGGTCAAATGGAACAATCGTATGGCTCCTCGTCAACATCGTGGATAGACGGCTACACAACCATTTGGGTTCCTTCAAAAGTAATGGCTAACCCCGCTTTGAAATGGGAAACCACCTTTACAAGAAATCTTGGTTTGGATTATTCATTGTTCAACGAAAAACTAAGTGGATCCATCGAAATATACTTGAATACAACAAAAGACTTGTTGATAAATTTCCCTGTAACCGGCAGCGGATACACTACCCAATACCGAAATATGGGTGAAACTCAAAACAAAGGAATGGAGTTTTCGGTAAACTACATTGCAATTAATAAGAAAAATTTTGGATTGTCGTTTGGCGGGAATATCAATTTTAACAAAAATAAAATTGTCTCATTGGGTGTTATGAACGATTTCGGGGCTCGGAGCGAATGGGCATCTACCGAAATTGGAAACGATTACTGGATTGCAAAAGGGGGGTCTGTAGGGCAAATGTATGGCTATGTATCTGACGGGAGATACGAAGTTTCGGATTTTGAAAGGTACGATGCCACAACTAAAAAATGGATATTAAACCCCGGAGTGGTAGATGCAACTTCGATTGTAGGGACACTCAGACCGGGAACTATGAAACTGAAAAATATTGCAGGAACAGACAACATTGTCAATGCCGACGATGTAACATTTATCGGTAATTCCAATCCAATCCATACTGGTGGTTTTAATATCAACGGAAGGGCTTATAATTTTGATTTAGCAGCCGGTTTTACTTGGAGTTATGGAAACGATGTATATAACGCTAATAAAATAGAATATACATCAAGCAGTAAATACCAATACCGTAATATGATAAACATTATGGAAGATGGAGAGCGATGGACAAACTTAAAGAGCGATGGAACCATTAGTAACGACCCAAACGAGTTAGCAGCTATGAACGCCGGTACAACTATGTGGTCTCCATATATGAAACAGTATGTTTTCAGTGATTGGGCGGTAGAAGACGGCTCATTCCTCAGACTTAACACATTGACCCTTGGCTATACTTTACCGGCAAAATTGACCAAACAATTAAAAATCGAAAAATTCCGTTTGTATGCGACCGGATACAACGTTTTTTGTTTGACCAATTACACCGGTTACGATCCGGAAGTTTCCACACGTCGCAAAACCCCTCTGACACCAAGTGTCGATTATTCGGCTTATCCCAAAAGTCGGCAAATCGTATTCGGTCTAAATTTGAATTTCTAACCCCATTAAAAACAATCTGAAATGAAAAAATATAAATTTATATACTTAATAGCAGGTATACTGTTGTCGGTGGCACTCAGTTCATGCTCCGACACATTGGATGCTCCGGCTCAATCTTCCTTAGACGAGTCTTATATCTTTGCCACACCCGTACTTGCCGAGCAAGCTGTGATGGGAATTCATCAATCTCTTTGCGAAACAAACTCATACAGAGGGCGATTTCTCCCATACTATGGTACAAATACCGATATAGAATGGTATAATACATCAGAAAAAACAACCGATGACAAAGCTTTGCTTACAGGCTATAATCCCGATCCGGCAGGCTCGACAATGAATTTGGAAAATGGTCCATGGAGTATGATGTATCAGGCTATTGAACGGGCAAATCTCTGCATCAGAGGTTTGCGCAAATTTGGAAATACCTCTTCTAATCCAGAGTTGGGACACTTACTTGGCGAAGCACTCACATTGAGGGCATTAATCTATTTTGATTTGATTAAGGCGTATGGTGATGTACCCGCCCGTTTCGACCCCCTCACAAGCGAGACAATATATATAGCAAAATCAGACAGAGATGTGATTTACAAACAAATTATTGCCGATTTAAAAGAGGCATCAGGATTAGTGGCATGGCCAAATGAGATCAATGCAACAAAATCTGTAGAAAGAGTAAACAAAGCATTTGTAAAAGGTCTGAGAGCTAGAATATGCCTCTCTGCAGCCGGATATTCGCAACGTCCTGACGGAATACGTTTAAGCACCGATCCCGAGTTGAGTAAAGACAGGCTATATCCGATTGTAAAACAAGAATGTTTGGAGGTGATTGGCAGTCAAACATGCGTACTTGGTACATTTGAGCAAAATTTCAAAAGATTGTG
>JBKECI010000084.1:0-2151 GCA_047974405.1 Paludibacteraceae bacterium
CAGCCCGTTTGTCGAAGTTCCTATCCAAAGATTGTTGTCGTCATCGCAAAAAATGCTATAAATGGATTGATTTTCGATATTCAGATTTTCACGGTTCACAATGGGAGTGAAAACTTTGTTCCGCGGGTCGAAATGCACAAGCCCGTTGCCTGCCGTGCCAATCCACAAATTTTCATAATGGTCAGATACGATTGTCCATAAATAATTGGATGGAATGTCGCCCGATTTTCCGACAGAAACAAATAGCCACCCAGAGGTGTATTTTGACGGCATTTGCAGAATATCCCATAGTTTTTTGATTACGAGATTCTGTTTAATCCATTTGAAAAACACTTCTATCTACCAGCGATTTCTGTACAGATAGGCAATTTCGAGTGCTGTAACTTCCAAGTTATTCGTAAGGAAAATAAGGATTTTGTCATTTTCACTATCATAAAACTCGATTAACCTTAATGGTTCAGGGTAGAGTTTATTAGATGTAGGGACAGTCAGTGTCACTGTTATGTCCGTTCTCAGCCTAGTGGAGGTGTCGATATTGAAGTTTTGTTCGATAACTTCGTATTTCATAAACGATTTAGCTCTTGTTACAAAAAAATGCACCTACTTGATGTATGCGGTACAATGCTTTGGGATTGACATATGCCTTGTCCATAAGATAAATTGCATTGGGTTCGGATGTAATCCCATCCATGACATTGCTCTCGTGATATTTTCCATCCGTAACAAGAATGAATTCAGGAATGCTTTTTTTTAGCTCTGATCGTTTTTGCAAAAATTAACAGCCACCCAGTTATTTTTCTCGCTGAATCTTTCCATTTTGAATCCCAAAGACGTTGCTTTCGATTTTACAAAGGGAATGTCTTCTTTGTAAAAACCACTCATCAGCAGTTTTCCGTTGGGGCGGAGACTGTTCGCGTATTTTTCCATATCTTCAAGCAAAATATTACGGTTGATGTTGGCAAAAATCATATCAAACTCTTTGTTTGCCAACAGCTCAGCCCCTCCAAGCATTACCTCTACCCTTTTTGAACCGTTCAACTGTATATTTTCCAATGAGTTTTCGGTACACCAATCGTCAATATCGATAGCCGTTACATGGCATGCTCCCCGCTTTTCTGCCAAAATAGCCAATACTGATGTGCCGCATCCCATATCCAGTACATCTTTTCCTTTCAAATTGGCGTTGAGTATCTCAGCAATCATTAAGGCTGTGGTCTCGTGATGCCCTGTTCCAAAAGCCATTTTGGGGTCAATAATTATATCGTATTCGCAAGTAGGGTAGTTCTGGTGAAAAGAACTATGTACAACACATCGACTATCGATAACAATCGGCTCAAAAAAATTCTTCTCCCATTCCTCATTCCAATTTTTGTCTTCGGTTTGTTCGTATTCAAATTTTATATTACTGTCGTACTCAAATTTATCAATAATACGTTTCAGCTTATCTTGTTCAAAATTGGCAGATGGGATAAAGGCATCCAATCCATTTTCGGTATCAACAAAACTCTCAAATCCTGTTTTACCTAAAACAGAAGCCAAAACATCAGAAACGAATTCTTTTTCTTTGTCAAAAGATAGATGTACAACTATATATTTCATTAACTTTGCATGTTGATTTTACTACAAAATTACTCATAATATATGTACAATAAAAATGTTTTTTAGCAGATCAATCACCCAATATCAATGAGACTATCGCCGATTGTCATTGTCCGACAAATGTTCTTTGTCTGTGGCACGGTTGTTGTGCATCACTATTTTAAAAGATACACTTATTACAAACTTTAATGCCCAAATAAAAATGAAACGCATCAATTTTATAACTAACGTATTGATTGCTTTTGCTTTGCTTTTTTCATCCCAAATGCAAGGGCAAATCATCGATGATATTTACCTTACGCCCAACGATGAGGTAATGACAAAAAAGATAGAAACTAAAAAAGAGAGGATAGCTCAAAATCCGACATATAAAAATGGGGCGAGAGAGATAATTTTTATCGATCAAAATGGAAATAGAACCGATATCGCTTCAGATACCGTATATGTAATCAATGAAGAGGTCGAAGAGGAGGATATTAACCAAGAAGTACAACGTTTTAACGACGAATCGGAACTTGAATACACCAACAGAATAAACCGTTTTCACGGAGG
>JBKECI010000085.1:0-7752 GCA_047974405.1 Paludibacteraceae bacterium
CCTGCTCAAATTGTACCAAATCTTGCTTTGCCTTTTGCGCTTTTTCTACAGCACTGGTAGTAGCAGCATTGGTAGGGTTGGTGCGATAGAGACTATCGGCAATGCCGAGCTGTTGTTGAGTCTCGCGCATCATCTTGGTATATTCTTGCGAGAGGCGTAGCTGCTCTTGCATAGCCAGTGTATCGGCTGTGGCCGCTTGCGGGATGCTTGCCAGTATCTTCTGGCTGTTGATGGTGGCTACTTGGGCGTGACTAGCGGTAGCAAAAAAGATTGCGCAAAAGGGAAAAAGAAATTTTTGCATAAGTGTGATAAGAATTGGTTGATTTATTCCCCCCCCTCTCTCTTTCGTTTGAGAACGGGGAGAACATTACTATGGTGTTGTAATTTGCTCTATTCTGATAGATATCTTTAACGCGTCAAAATAGGTGTCAGCAGTACTATGAGTAATGGTATTCATTTCAATCTTGTAAGAAACATTGATACTGCTTTTATCCATCAACGAATAGGTCATGTGGTTGTATGATCTTTTAAGAATGTTGTTAAAATAAGCATTGTTATTGCCTGCTAAGTAGGCGTTTTTTGAATTTGTATTGGTCATCCAAGCATTACCATATTGACTTTTGTGGTTTCCACCCCAAACATCCGGGGGGATAGTAAAGCCACTCATAAATGGCTCAACAACAGCGAGAGTCGTGTTGTCGTTATCATCGCTGTAGTCATCCCGAGTGTGCCTAATAAGTATTTCTTGGTTTGCACCGGTGTTGTTCTTTATTTGAACCATTGGAGTAGTTGCATAAATATTGGGACTAGTTGAGTTGAACCATACTCTGATGGAGTACCTTCCGTCGGGGGTTGTTGCCGTAAACGCACTACCTGTGGTGCCGTTGGCATCGGTAACAGCTGTTGCATATCCTACTGCTCCGTTGGTTGCAATGCCGCTACTCGAACCGCTGCCTCCTCCGCCTAAGCTGCTTATGGCTTTTTTGTGTACTGTACCGTTATAGTCGATGGTAAGTACGTCGGTGTCGGTGGTGGTTGTTTGCACACCTATCAAGCGGAGCGGGTCAGTAGTTGTTTCTACTTGTAGTTTATTAGTGGGGAATTTTGTACCCACTCCCACATTGCCGTTGTTGCCAATATACAAGCCATATCTGTCAAGACCCGAATGTGGAGCTATAAGCAATCCGTGATCCGGATTAGCATCTTTACTGTCATAAGTTCCACCAGTGGTGTTAAATATAATTCTGGCATCTCCGTTTCTGTTCATACTATTGAAAGCGCCATCAGTTGCGCTCACAGGCTCAATGGAAATAAATGCGTCATTGTCTTTTACTAAAGTCAATGTGCCGTTGCCATGATCGGTATTGGTTGATTTAACAATAAGTTGGGCTTTAGCTACTGAAGCAGAAGGAGAAGATGTTAAAACGTTTGTTCCTATCCCCACCTTACCTGCAAAATACGAAGGAGCGGTAGCATCAGTTGCATAGACAGACCATTTGTTGGTGGCGGCTATCACATCGACATATACACCATAACCGTTGGTAATAGTACCGCTGCTCGTATTGCTGATGGTCGAATACACTCCTTGGGCATTCGTTATGGTTCCCGTACCGTTATTTTGTATTAGTGATTCCAGCCCACGAGCCTGATTTATACTGCCCCCACCGTTGTTGTAGTTGGTGGCATAGACCACTTTGGCATCTGCAATGGTACCGGTTGATTCATTAACGATTCCGGGCCACATTCCAAAGGCTGTATTAATAGTTCCGGTGTATTTATTTAAAACAGCTCCAGCCACTCCCCGAGCATCTTGTACAATGCCGGAACCTTCGTGGTGTGCGGAGATGTGAGAAGCCGTCAAATAGGTATGGTTGGCAGCGTCTGTCGCTTTGGTGAGACTAAGAACTCTTAAGCCTTCCATATATTCGGAAGTTGCGCTATTGGCAAGGGTACTCAAAATATTGGCAGTTGTTTTAGTGCCATCTGTTTTGTCAAGGTCATTTACGTGAAATTTGCTCTCCGGTTCAACTCCTACACCCACTTTTCCCATCTGGTATATATTCTGTGTATTGGCAGTAGCTCCGGTATGGGTGGCTACGTTGTACCAGGGCTCAGTAGAAGGGGAAGCGGCGTTGGCATCGGCTATTCGCACCCACTTGGCGCCGTCGTTGTAGTAGTAGCCGGGTGTAACGTTGTTTGGTGCAGTACCTGCCGTGGCGGTATTATATACGGCCATCCCTGCCACATGGGCAGTAAGGGGAGTATAAACGGTGGTAGATGTCAGCGCTACGCGGGGTAATAGTAGCCCTTTGGTAGAGGCGTTGGGGTCTGCCATGTTTTTAAGATCTAATATTGCGTTGCCGTCGGGTACGGCGTTGCTACCGATGGTAACTTGGGCGCGAAGTGTGCCGGTAAATGCGATGCCTATGGCAAAAGCGATAAGAAGGATTGGTTTTTTCATTTAAGTTAAAATTTAGTGACATATAATCGTTTGTTGTAGTTTATATTTGTTTCTCTCCCCCCCCCTTGTTTCCTAATAAGGGGAGTATATGAAAAAAAGGGAAAGGGAGATTAAAATAGAATCTATAATAAAATTGAGCTCCTCAATCTCCCTCAGTCCATTTGTAGCAAAAAAGAAACCAATTCTCCTTACTATCTTTTTGCCAAAGGGGACTAAAAAAAAACATGCAGTCTGCTCCTCCAAAAGGAGGGAGAATATGGAAAAGAATCTATCCATAGATACTTACTCCATTACTCTCTCGGCTCCTCTTTATCAAGAGGGGGATACCAACCAATCCTCCTCTGCCAATACCCGTTGCCAAAGGAGAATAAGAAAAATTGCACAGTCTTCATTTCCCTTAAAAATTTCTCTCCCCTCTTTCCCTCCTTTTCGTATCTCAACAGCGGGGAGTTTTTTATATTTGTAACATACTGTTTCTTATATTCTTCGTTTCGAAAACGAACTGCTCTCTTCTCCTGCTTCAAATAGAAAGAGAGTGCGGGAGAGGCTCATTGTATTTTTCTCATCTCCCTATCAAACAATAATATTCTTTATCCAGACTTATGGTTTTGCGTATTACCTTCGAAACAACATACAGCACACGAAGCAACAAGCATAGCCTGAAAATGTATATTTCTTAAACATAAACCGCCGTAACTACCAAAGGAGATACTTTTAATAATTTTTCTTTATGAAAATCAGTAGTTTGGTTGCAACTTTCCAGCAGGAATTGAGTATCTTTGTCAAAAAAATATAAATCATTGCCTGATGGAGAAGTGTGATAGTTTTAGATACACGTATTATGTTTCTCTATTTGAGAATTTTACTTGAAATATAAAGCATCACAAAGCCAATACTAACCTATACCGGAGAATATCTTTCCGACTTGGAGACGCAACCCTAGAGCAAAACCAACCACTTATTTATTAACGTTATATACGAAAAATAAGGAGGGTCGGAGTATTTCTCACCGTGCTATTAATACCAACAACATCGTTCGTTGAAACTATTACAATAGTATAATTGCAGTAGAATAAATTTTTTATTCAGAATATTTAATAAAATTAAAGAGCGCCTATGATAAATTTGTAAATTGTATAACATTCTAAAAATATTGTCCACAAAGCAAAAGTTACAGTACTTTGCTGACAAAATGCAGATTACACTTAATCCCGTAGGTAAGTTTGTGTTTTTACAACATCTTACCCATCAATATTTGGTAAAAACAGAACAATGTCAAATTTTTTCCTATTTGGTTGGGCAAAGCCAAACATATTCGGGTAATTGAAACCCGAACAAGCGTTAATTTTCCAAATAAAAGAGAGATAATCTTGATTTTGTCGTATCGTCTTTGGGGTTAATCCCAAAGAAATAGAATGAGACTTGAGACAGCATATCGACCATAAACAGCCGACAAACAGGGGGTGTTGTCACCCATTATAATATTGTCATATATTAAACGGTTTTTCATAAAGTTATAGGTTGAATTTTATTTTGCAAATATGATGTAAATTATTTACAAAAAACAAGATGTTTTTGTAAATAATTTACATTATAAAATAATTTATTTTGATTCTAAATAATAGTTATAATAAAAGTGCTATAAAAGAGCGAGTTAAGGAATTAGTATATTCAATGATATATTATGGAAAATAGGCTATTGGCTATAAGAAAGAAACTTGGATTGAAACAAGAGGATTTTGCTTCGGTACTGAGTATTACCCGGGCGGCCTATACCATGATAGAAACCGGAAAGGCGGATTTAACCTCTCGCAACCGGTATATTATTGAGAAAAAGTTCAATATTTCTCCTCAATATTTAGCCGGCGCAGATGTGCCGATGTTTGTAGAAAAAGAGATAAAAAAGCATCCTGTACGGTTTTTTGTCCCCGATGATATGCCTATGCAGGTGGGGCAGCTTTATATTTCTCCTATCTACAGAAATTATCCTGCCGGTGAACAGCCGGTGGAAAAAGCAAAAAAAATAGAGGAGAAACCCGAGGGGTATGTCTATGCTACTGTATTTGGAGCCTTATTTTTTCCTGCCGTTGGGTGTAGTTTCGAGCCCAATATTCAGGCCGGAGACTACCTTGGGGTAACTAAGCTTACCTCTTGGGATACTTTTGATACCGAAAAGATTTATTATATACTCACGCACAGTGATAGATTGATAAAGCGGCTACGTATTGATGAACATGACAGAGATATATTTTGGTGTGTGTCTCCCAATTTTCAGGAGTTTAAGATACGCAGAGACGAAATTATTGAAATCAGCCATATATTTTTTCATGGGAAAATGGTGTGATTATTAGTGGTTCCTCCATATCTTTGGAAGAGGCGAGAGGGGAATAAAAAGAAAGAGGTTGCTCTCAAAAGGACAACCTCTTTCTCGTTACAAAACATATTCATATTAAATGCCGGCGGTAATTTCAAAAAAAACTTTTCCGGTTTTCTCTATTATTTCTGAATAGAATCGTTAGACCCAAGTTTTCTGCCATGGTGCATCTGCTGTTTTATATCCCTCTCCAATCTTGTATAGTGGTAGGCAGGCGCGCAAATAGGTTCGGTATTTCCACAAATCCCAATGGCGCCAAACACGCTCGCGACAATAGTTGAAAACAGGATAGCAAACCTCTCCTTGCCACACTACGTCGGAGGTGTAACGCAGATCGACATAAATACACTGCGAAGCTTCCTCGAAAACGATATCTTTTATCTCCCAAAAACTGTCGGGGGGCAAAAGGATTTTCTCTAATATTTTGCACACACTCTCCATTTTACAAACATTAAGGGTTATAGGTACAAATCAATATTGTGGTATATCAACAAAGAGAGCCGAAAGAGAGAGGCTTCCAGCTTTCATTGTGACTTACTTGTAAGCACGAGGCGTTACGAATTGCCCAAGCAAAAGTATTAACAAATAACTTTATAGTAGCCTCATCGTTATTGGTAGCATATTTGTCTCCAAATATAAATACTCCGCTATTCTTAGTCTCCCAAGAGAATACCCCTGTGCAGAGAAGTAAAGTGAAAATCGGTTTTTTCATTTTTCACACATTTAAAATTTAGTGATACATCAATGATTTATATTGTTTACAGATAAAAAGAGGTAAGGGAGATCAAAAAGAGTCTGCAATTGCTTGAGACGTTCGATCTCCCTTAATCCCTCTCGGCAAGGAGGTGTTATATTGACCAATTCTCCTTAGCGCCCCTTATGCCAGAGGGGGATTTAAAGGTCTGTACGGGGTGTATTCTCCCCAAAAAAAAAGAGCAAGGGAACAGAAAAATCTACAACAAACAGAAACGTCCAATCCTCCTTACTTTACTTTTCTTAGAAAAAAAATAATACTCAATTTTCTCTTTTTAATACCCTATGCAAAAAGAGAGTTGAAAAACCGCACAGCCTTGTTTTCTTTCAAAAAGGGTGAGGGAATTGAAAGAGTCTGCAATCAAACAGAAAACCTTAACCCTCACTCTTTCTTTTCTTATCTCTCTTCGTCAAGAGAGAGTCAAAACCAAAACCAACACCAATACTAACACTGTATCAAAACAGTAGGGGAATTTGCTATTTATATTACTCAATCTGTATCTTTCTTCAAAACCGTCCATGTGTGTTATCAACCTATGCATACACCATTCAGGAGCGATTGTTTCCTCAATTTACCTTTATTATTTATCGAATATAAATGCAATTGTAATTATTTTATTTTTAGTTAATTTGGTATATATTATCAATAAATAAGCCAGTATAGTCAAAAAATAAAATAATAATAAGGAATTTTTGTACAAATGTATAAAAAAAATAGTATGGTTTCAAAAAACAAGCACACATTTAACATACAAATACATTTGTAAACAATTATATGGGAGGCTCTTTAAATTCGTCGATATATCTTCTTAAGGGTGGTCAAGTTTGTGTGTAAAAGCAGTAAATCAGTGTTTTGTATGCTTTATTGAATTGATTTATACTTACATCAAGCTTTCAGGGTCGGCCAGATGAAGTCCTTTATAATCGAGGTATAAACTTAGAACTACCTTGCTTGCCGGTACGTCAAAGAAAAATAATTTTAAGAAAAACAAAATAGTTTTGACCTGTTTAGGTGTGTGGTTTGCATAGTTCCTACATGAAAATTTGATGTCTCGAAATCTCATTGGCTTAAAACAATTTGTGGTACATGGGGGGGGTAAATGCTGATGGATAAAGAGTTATGAGTTGGTGTCTGTAAGGTGGGTTAATCATTTTCAAATAGTTGTTGTTACGAAAGAATGCTGTATCACAGTTTGCAATCTCAAGAGGTATGTGTTATTTTTCTTCTTTTAATGTTTGTGCTTTTGGTGGTCTTGCTGCTTTTCTTTCATACTTTTTTGATTCTTTTTCCGGCATTTGCTTGTCTTGCAAAAATGAATTACTGTTCAAATAGCTTTGTTGTGAAAATAGTATCTGACAAGATTCCGGTAAAACAAGATCCCGGTAAAAACAATACGGTATGTGATTTTCTTGAGAATTTTAAAAAATATACATCATAAGCTATAACCCCTTTCGCTTAGTTGGGGTGCAGGCATGCTTAATCTTCTCCCATTGTTTATGTACAATAGAGATTGTATAAATTTCCCTTTGTCGAAGAGGGTAAGGAGGATTGAGATCAATCTATCTTCTGAGAAAAGGATAAGAAAAATTGTAATATTTTACCGATGGTAGTAATCATAACAAACTAATCTGTATAATGTCTAATAGGTATTACGTTCGATATGCTTTTTTTTTGTTGGAATTAAGAAATTGTTTGGTAATAAGCATCTTGAAGATTACCCTGTTGCTGCGAGTATCTGCTTGTGTCTTGTTCTATTAAGAACAATTTATTTTTTGCCCTATTGAGCAGTGTGCAAGCTAATATCTGTGCTAGCAGGGTTTCACGGGTTCGAATCCCGTCCTCTCCGCTGGAAGGCTAAGCCAAGAGCAGCCAAAAAACAGACAAGTCCTACAAATCAATGATTTGCAGGACTTTTTTTATTTAAGAGTGTCTGGGTGTAAAGCCATAAAAAAGCCAATTTTGGACATAGTTGCGTAACCAATTCGTAACCTATTCCCCAAAATCCAAAATAGGTTACGAATTGTCCGAAATTGGCACTGTGTTGTCCATTATTGGCAGTCTGTATCTGTCTCATTATTTGATTATTAAAAGTAATTTTGAAATTAAATTTTGAGTTATGCAAAAGAGTACATTCAACATCCTTTTCTACGTTAAAAGGAACGC
>JBKECI010000086.1:0-6224 GCA_047974405.1 Paludibacteraceae bacterium
CTGTTTCGCTCTATCAATTCCAATTCCGACCGTTTTTTAGTTCTCCTTTTTTGTAGATATTTTAGAGTGATAAAAACAGCGATAAAAAATGATATAAAATAAAATATATAGGCATAAATTGTCATCCAAAAAGGAGGAGTGATAACAATTGTTATTTTTGCGGGTGTGTCTCCCCAAATTTTATCGTTGTTTGCCGTGTACACAATAAATTTGTATTCGCCAGGTGTTAAGCCTGTATATGAAGCGTTTCCTACTCCCGAAGTTTCTATTTCTCTCCAGTCTTGTTCATAATTTTCAAGCTTGTAACGATAGTAGGTGTGCGAAGGGTTTACATAGTTGAGTCCGGCAAATTCGAGAGAAATAAAATTTTCATCATATGCCAATTTTATTTCAGAGGTGTTGTTTACAGGTTGTTTTAGCACTACATGCCCGTTATATTCGGTGTTGTTTTTGATTAATGTATTGAATAAATAAAAAGCTGTAAAAACCGGTTTATTTTTTCCTGTATTATAATGAATTTTTTCGGGATTAAACCAGTTTACTCCGTGATGCCCTCCAAAATAAAGACTTCCGTTGCGAGATTTTAACGAAGAACGGTCGTAAAATTTTCCATTTTGTAAGCCATCTTCGGTGTCAAAATTTACAAGTTCAAATTCAAAATTCCCATCGGTCAGTTTGGTTGAGGTTATTTGTGTAATTCCACTGATAGTTGATACCCAACATACCCCTTGATTGTCTTCTTCGATAGATGAGACCGAATTATTGGGTAATCCATTGTCCATATCTATGATGTACACCTGTTTCTTTTGTTCGTTCCATATCCGTATGCCTTGTCCTGTGCCAAACCATTCCAAGTTTCGGGAATCTTTATAGATACAGTAATACCTGATATTGGGACCTGCGTACTTCGGGTTGTCAGGGTCGTCTAATTCGGGAATAAAAAATTTTTCGTTTTGCGTATCGTAATAATACATTCCATTTTCTCCATACACAGCAAATACAGAGCTACTTATAGGATAGAAATCATAATCTAACTTATGAAATTCTATTTCGGAGTGCCTACTTTTCAACATTGATATTTTTCCTGTTTCAAGATTGAGCTCTCCTACCCCCTCGTTTGCCACACTTACCCAAAAACGACCATTAGGGTCTTCGTATATGGCGCGAGAAATGTTTTGATTAGGATATCGTTCGATATTGGAGCTGGATTTGTTATAATTTTTAATTTTATTACCGTCAATGCAATAAAAACCATTGAGATAGGTACCTACCCATAAACGGTTTTTACTGTCTTGATACAAAGAAAGACACAAGTCGCTGGCAAAAAATCCATCGAAAGCATTTTTTACTTTCCCTGTTTTAGGGTCGTATTGTTTCAGTCCAAAATTTGTAGTTCCTATCAGTATATCCCCATTTTCGTCTTCCAACAAGCATCGGACAGACTCATTGGTTATCAAAGTTTCGTTTTGAACGCTCTGTATCAATCCAAATTTATACATACTCGGATTGTAGTAGCATATCCCTTGCCATAAAGTTCCCACCCACAGTCCGCCGTTATCATCGGCAAATAGACACTGAATATCGTTGTTCAATATAGCGCCACTACCCAACCTTAACCCTAGCACCGTTTCTACCGCATGTGTGTTACCATCTATTTTTCGCAAGCCAGACCATGAACTCCCGACCCAAATATTTCCATTTGTATCCACATCCATACAAGTAAAAAAATTGGATGCGCCTTTTATTGTTGCTATCTCAGTCCATTTCCGTTCTATATGATTATAGTTGCTGACCGAATTGTTGTACATCAGCCATAAGTCTCCCGTAGAGGTGGGAATGATACTCAAACGGTCTGTAAGTTCCGATATTTTATCGACAAAGTTGGTATCTTGAAACGAAAACTCTCCTGACGTACTGTCCCAACAGCGAATAATTCCACTCGAATATACGATATAATGGAGATTTTTATACTGAGCCATCTCGTAAGGTACACCGTATTTTAGTGTAAAATTACTGTCTCCTTTTTCTATGACTTTCATTTTTTTTTGAGATATATCAAAAAAATAGAATGTATTATCATCGGCAAGAAACCAATAATTTTTACTACTGTCTATAAATAAGTTTTTTAATTTTCGGGTAATGCCAAATTGATTCAAAAGGCTATCTATATTATAGATAAACCGATTGGTTTTTAAATCGAAAACAGACAGATACCCGGGAGCTTTCATCCACATTCTCCCTTCAATGTCATGATACTCTTTGAATATCTGATAGTGGTTAAAACCCCATTTATAATCTTTTCGCCTGTCTGGATAAAAATGCTCAAAAGTTGCTCCGTTGTAAACATTGAGATTGGAAACCGTACGTATGGCTACGCGACCGTCGGATGTCATTGTAAAATTACGTATTTGGTTATCTGACAGTCCATCCACAATATCCCAATGTCGAAATACATATTGCGAATATACATTTGAGATACCAACAAACAACAATATTGGTATGGTATAGACGGATAGCCTTTTTCTCACAATTCAATATTTTGCTTTTTAAATTATTTTTCCAAAGAAGTACAATTTTTACATTGAATCAAATTGCTAATTTTCAATATTTTGAAAAAATCAGAGAATATTACATATTACTTATTTTTCCATATTTTAATTTAATCTATTATCTGGCTCTGCTCCCTACAAAACCAAAAAAAGAAATATAAAGAAAACAGACAAAAGGAATTATAAATCCGGTACTCATATTGTTGTCTCCTATCCATCCCATCAATGCCGGAGCAATGGCACCTCCTACCACCGTCAAAACCAATATGGACGATGCTGTTTTGGTCTGTTCTCCCAAATCTTTTACACCCAGAGCAAAGATAGAAGGAAACATTATGGACATAAACAAATAAGATGCGATGAGTGCAATAACTCCAAAACGGTTATGATGCATTGATACCAGAATCATCAGCAAAGTGTTGATTGTGGCACAAACACCGAGAAGCATACCGGGTTTAATCTTTTTCATTATCATACTCCCCAAAAAACGCCCGACAGCAAAGAGTGTCATCCCTCCAAGCCCCAGCAGCAATCCGCCCTGCATTTCTGTCAATTGCAAACTTTCGACCTCAATAGTGTAATTTATAAAAAAACTGCCAATACCGGTCTGTGCCGCAACATATAAAAATTGTGCCACAATAGCGAATACAAAGTGTTTTTGCTTGAACAAAGATTGAGTGTGTACAGATTTTTTATCATTATTCTCAATAGAATGATGATCTTCTTTGATTTCTGGAAGTTTAGCAAAAATAAAAAGAACAAGTACCAGCAATACTATCAATCCCAATCCCACGTATGGAGGAATAAGCGCTGAGTTGCTCGTATGCTGTTCAACAGCTACAACAACGCTCTGTGTAGTATCTTGAACACCAAAAAAAACTTTTTCGATTGCATTGACAAACAATTCGAAAACAGACTTGTCCGATTCGTTTTTAAATATCAAGATTGAACCAACCAACGGACCGAGTATCCAGCCGATAGCATTGAACGTTTGGGCAAGATTAATACGGCTGGCAGCTCTTTCTGGAGTTCCTAACACTATCGCGTATGGATTGGCTACGGTTTCAAGAAAAGTCAATCCTGAAAATAATATCAATAAGCCAAGTAAAAATGCCCAAAAGGTATTGATGCTAACTGCTGGAACAAACCAAAAAGCGCCGGTGGCAAATAATATCAACCCAACAATGATTCCTAATTTGTAACCAAACTTTCTGGCTACCAATCCTGCCGGAATTGCCATTAAAAAGTAGGCTCCATAGGCTGAGGCTTGTACTGCTCCCGACTGTGCTTTGGTAAGATGTAACGAGTCTTGAAAATGTTTGTTCAAAACATCTAAAAGACTGTGGGCAAATCCCCATAGTAAAAATAAACCTGTGATAAGAATAAACGGAAACAGAAGATTTTCTCCATTTTTCCCTATAAATATTCCTTGTTTTGTTGTGTGAGTCATAAATCTCTGTTTGTTTTTTATAAAAATAGATATTCGGTTGATACGATACAACCTTATCGTACACAATACATTATACTCCTACCCATTACTTACTTAGTTAATTAAGTAAGTAACAGATATAATCATGGTAAGAGAGCAATAAAATAAAATAAAATAGGCAAGTCTTTTACTTGTACAGCGGTCCATAAGTTTGGCAGGCACGGTAATCGGCTCCCTCCTTATCCATACCGAAAGCGTTCCAAGCTGCAGGGCGAAAGATATTTTTCTCGTCCACATTGTGCATACACACAGGGATGCGTAGCATAGAAGCCAGCGTAATCAAATCGGCGCCAATATGCCCGTAGCTAATGGCTCCGTGATTGGCTCCCCAATTATTCATTACCGAATATACATCTTTGAAATTGTCTTTTTCGGTAAGGCGAGGGGCAAACCAAGTGGTGGGCCATCCTTTATCGGTTCTGTCATCCAATATCTTATGGGCTTCAGGGTCCAACTCCACCGTCCAACCTTCGGCAATTTGTAATACAGGACCAAGTCCTTTTACGAGATTTAACCGCACCATTGTACAAGGCATATTTTCGCGGGTAAGAAATTTGGACGAGAAACCACCTCCGCGAAAATATTCGCGATTAGCCGGCACCCATGTCGTTGCCTCCAAACAAGCTTTAGATTCAGAATCATTTATTTCCCAAAATGGTTTGATAACCGGATTGCCATTATTATCGTTTTGCTGGCCGGAACCATCCAACGAGGCTGCTCCCGAATTTATAAGGTGGATAATGCCGTTGGCAGCCTTGCCTCTCAATCGCTTACCGGTAACTCTTTCTACAGCCTCTGGACTCCAATAGGTGCGTACATCGGCAAATATCTGTGAGGTGTTTGTAAGCAAGTGACTAAAGAGCATAGCAACTCCGTTCAAAGCGTCATTTTCGGTTGCCAACACAAACGATTGGCGTATGCCTGTCCAGTCAAAAGACGAGTTCATAATGGCTTCTGTAAAATCTCCATTTGGATAGAAATCTGTCCATTGGCGTTGTCCCTGGAATCCTGCGGCAATTGCATTATGTCCGAGAGACTCTTCCCCAAAACCCAATTCTTTCAATTTGGGATTTCCAATCATCAAATCGCGTACTATCAATGTCATTTTTACAATAAACTCCCAATCTTTGTCTTTCTCTATACGATTTTTTTGCAAATCTTCCCGATTACAAACATCTTCACCCTCTTTACAATACGATTTTGCCCAAATCAACGCTTTTTCAAATTCTTCTTTATCATAGATATTCTCTGTCATTCGGCGAATGATTTCTACTTCGTCAACCCCTTCACAACGCATACCTAAATAATCTTCAAAAAAGTCGGTATTTACTATTGAGCCGGCTATACCCATACATACAGCACCTATCGACAGATAAGATTTCCCTTTCATGATAGATACCGACAGGGCTGCTTTAGAAAATCGGAGCAGCTTTTCTCTCACATCGGAGGGTATCTCGGTAGTTCCGGCGTCTTGCACATCTTTCCCGTAAATACCGAAAGCGGGCAATCCTTTTTGGGCATGAGCAGCCAAAACGGCAGCCAAATAGACAGCTCCCGGACGCTCTGTTCCGTTAAACCCCCAAACTGCCTTTACGGTATGCTGCTCCATATCCATTGTTTCGCTTCCATAGCACCAGCAGGGAGTTACGGTTATTGTTACCCCGACATTTTCTTTTTTGAATTTTTCGGCACAGGCGGCGCTTTCGGCTACACGCCCTATAGTAGTATCGGCTATAACACACTCTACTGGAGCTCCATCGGGATATTTTAGCGTGGAAGTCAATAATTCAACTACACTTTTAGCCATATTCATGGTTTGGTTTTCTAATGACTCACGAACGCCCCCCATACGTCCATCTATGGTTGGGCGAATACCTATTTTGGGCCAATCTCCCTGAAATCTTGTTGCTTTCATTATATTTGATATTAAAATTTATTTTAAAACATTTAATATTCACATTTCTATCAAATAATTCATCTATTGTTCGAAATTATTTATCATAGGAGAACCTATTGAGGATGTAATATTAAAGAGGCTGACTATTATCAACTCGCTATGGCAAATATAAAAACATTTTTTTAGAAAAACAATTTTTTTGTCTATTTTCAAAAAAATACAAAGAAAAGAAAAAGTTCACTATGCAATATGTAATGCGTGTATATCCTGCATAAGCAACATACCCACC
>JBKECI010000087.1:0-29925 GCA_047974405.1 Paludibacteraceae bacterium
AACGTTGAGTTGGCGAACGGCTTTAAGTGGGAAAGGGTGGTGGCGACTGTCAAACAGTCCTGCCCTGAACATTGGGATGAACAACGTTTGGCTTGCCAAACAGGGCTATTACAGCCTGTCGGAGAGCTACAAGCAGTTGTTTCGTAATCCACTCTGATGTAACCGCCGTACACGTAAGTACATACGGTGGTGTGAGAGGTCGGGAAATGAAATAGGAGGAAAACCTATTTTATTTTCCTCCTACTCGATTTAAAAAATATTTATTTTATGCTTCTGTTACACAGATTATAACCCTCTTGCATATAATAATCTAAATTCAGATTAAGAGATGTTAAATGGGCTATTTAACATTTGAAATAATTATATCTTTGCAGAAATAAAATCAATCGTTACATCAGAAAATTTATGGATCAAATTGTTGATATTAAAGATTTAAACGAACGCATTGAGCGTCAAAGCGCCTTTGTGGATGCCATCATTATGGGGATGGATAAAGTAATCGTAGGACAGAAACATCTGATAGAATCACTATTAATAGGGCTGCTCTCCGATGGACACATCTTACTGGAAGGTGTGCCTGGATTGGCAAAAACATTGGCAATCAAAACATTGTCAGATTTAATTAAAGCAAAATTCAATAGGATTCAGTTCACGCCCGATTTGCTCCCCGCAGACGTTATCGGCACAATGATTTACAGCCAGAAAAAAGAAGAATTTAGCATCCGCAAAGGACCTGTTTTTGCCAATCTGGTGCTGGCAGACGAAATAAACCGCGCTCCGGCAAAAGTTCAAAGCGCATTACTTGAGGCTATGCAAGAACGACAGGTAACTATAGGCGATCAAACTTACAAACTCGAAGAACCCTTTCTAGTGCTTGCAACACAAAATCCGATAGAGCAGGAAGGTACCTATCCGCTGCCCGAGGCACAGGTGGATAGGTTTATGCTGAAAACTGTTATCAACTACCCCAAAAAAGAAGAAGAAAAATTGATTATCCGCCAAAATATTTCGAAAGACAAACCCAAAGTCTCTCCCATTCTTTCGCCCGAAGACATTATTGCGGCAAGGGATGTGGTGCGGCAAGTATATATCGACGAAAAAATAGAAAAATACATTGTTGATATTGTGTTTGCTACACGTTTCCCACAAGACTACGGATTGAATACGATGAAAGACATGATATCTTTTGGAGCCTCTCCACGTGCCTCCATCAATTTGGCTTTAGCTTCCCGTGCCTATGCCTTTATCAAACGGCGTGGCTACGTTATCCCCGAAGATGTTCGTGCCGTATGCTACGATGTATTGCGCCACCGTATTGGGCTGAGTTACGAGGCAGAAGCCAATAATATTACATCGGAAGAAATCATCACAGACATTCTCAACTCGGTAGAGGTACCTTAAACAAAACGTCTGTGTTGGTAAAATTGGATTATGGAGACTCAGGAAATATTAAAAAAAGTACGTAAAATTGAGATAAAAACACGCGGATTATCTCAAAATATCTTTGCAGGGCAGTATCACACGGCATTCAAAGGGAGAGGCATGACTTTTTCGGAAGTTCGCGAGTATCAGTACGGAGATGATGTTCGCTCTATTGACTGGAACGTAACCGCCCGTTTTGGACATCCGTATATAAAGGTATTTGAGGAAGAACGAGAATTGACGGTAATGCTCCTTGTAGATGTCTCAGGCAGCCGCGATTTTGGCACAAAAGAGAATCTGAAAAAAGATGTAATCACAGAAGTGGCAGCAACTTTGGCTTTTTCCACTATCCAAAACAACGATAAAGTGGGGGTTATTTTCTTTTCTGATAAAATAGAAAAATTTATTCCTCCAAAAAAAGGAAAAAAACACGTATTGCAAATCATCCGAGAACTTTTGGTGTTTGAACCCGAAAGCAACCAAACCGATATTGCCGGAGCATTACGTTACTTTACCAATGCTATTAAAAAAAGCTCTACCGCGTTTCTTATTTCAGACTTTATATCGCAAGATTACGAACATACTTTGACTATTGCCAACAGAAAACATGATGTAGTAGCAGTGCAAGTGTATGATGTGAGAGAAACCATACTCCCCAATGTGGGGCTTATCAAGCTAAAAGATGCTGAAACAGGCGAACGCATTTGGATAGACACTTCGGACAAACGCTTGAGAACAACGTACAAACATGCTTGGGAAGAGCGGCAATTAACTCTGCAAAAGTCATTTACCCAATCGGGAGTTGATTTTGTGTCGGTAGCCACAGACGAAGATTACGTAAAATCACTTATGAAACTGTTTCGGTTAAGGGCGTAAAATCATATATTCATTAAAGCGACAACATAAAAAAAACCGGATGTCTGCTACATAAATTAAAAAAGAGAATGAAACATTTGTTCTTATATGTTTTCCTAATTTTTCTGGCCCCTTTCGGAATGTCAAAAGCACAACCTACAATTATTGTAAAAGGAAATATGGACTCAACCCGAATGTGGATTGGAAATCAAACTATATTGCAATTTCAAGTAATTCAAGATGCCAAACAGAAGGTTACTCTCCCCCTCTTTTCTGATACTATTGTTGGAGCGTTGGAAATTGTTCAACAGCAGAAGTTAGATACAATCAAACTGTCTGATACACAGATTCAGGTAAATGTTGGCTACATCGTTACATCATTTCATGACTCTTTAATTTACGTCCCTCCATATCCTTTTGTTTCGGGGAGTGATACCGTATGGAGCAACTCTATGTCCATCAAAACTATTCAGCCTTTCAAAATAGATACTGCCTCCAATGCCATTACCGACATCAAACCCGTATTTAAACCCAAATTTGATTGGGCCGATTTTTTCAAAAAATTCTTTTTGGTAATATTGGCTATTTCGTTGCTCATATTACTTTTCTTTATAGCCCGCCGATTTATGGAAAAAAAACCGATATTACTCTCTGATAAATCCAAACCACAAGTTTCTCCCCACACAGAAGCATTAGAAAAACTGGATAAAATTAAGAACGGAAAAATATGGCAACAAGGACGCATCAAAGAGTATCATACCGAACTTACCGATGTGGTAAGATATTATATTGAGCGCGCTTTTGACGTAAATAGTATGGAGGCAACTTCGGAAGAAATATTGCAAAAAATGCAATTTCTCAGAGCCGACAAACCGGCAGCATATGACAGCCTTAAGCAAATATTACAACTGGGTGATTTGGTGAAATTTGCAAAGTGGAACCCGGCACCAAACGACAATGAATTAAGTTTGATGAATGCTTATTTATTTGTAAACCAAACAAAAACAGAAAACACACCTCCTTCGCAAGAAGAGGAAGTAGAAGAGAACGTAAACCGACAAAGCAAATAGCTTTGTTATTGTTGCCATACGGCAATTTGCAAAAAAATATATCTCAACAGAATAATTTTCGGACGAGACATAACACAAATAACGACAAGAAGATATTATGACATTTCATAATCCTGAATATTTATTTCTATTATTGGTGTTGATACCTATTGGAGGGTGGTATTGGTGGAAAATGCGCAATTCCGATGCAAGTATTCAAATATCTTCGATAGATAGGCTGAAAACTCTACCCAAAACAAAGAGATTGAAGTTCAAACATCTTCCTTTTGTACTGAGGATGCTTGCTATTATCACATTGATTTTTGCCATTGCCCGACCGCAGGCCTCCAGCAGTTGGCGTTCCGAAACTACCGAGGGTATCGACATTATGATGGCTTTGGATATTTCCGGTACGATGCAGGCGGAAGACCTTCGTCCCAACCGTCTGGAAGCAGCTAAATCGGTAGCTTCGGAGTTTATCATCTCACGACCTAATGATAACATCGGCTTGGTAGCTTTTGCTGCCGAAAGTTTTACAATGTGCCCTCTTACGATAAATCACAACGTACTGCTCAATCTGTTTGCAAGCGTAAAGTACGGAATGCTGCCAGACGGCACCGCTATAGGGCTGGGGCTTGCCAACGCCGTGAATCGGGTAAAAGAGGGAAAAGCAAAATCAAAAGTTGTTATTTTACTGACCGATGGTTCAAACAATCAGGGAGACATTGCTCCGGCTACGGCGGCAGAAATAGGAAAAACATTCGGGATTCGGGTATATGCGATCGGCATAGGCTCATACGGAATGGTCAATATCCCCGTTCCGACCCCTTTTGGCATACGTTATCAGCAGATGAAGTCAGAATTTGACGAAGGCACTCTGAAAGAGATAGCCAACAAAACAGGTGGAAAATATTTTAGAGCTACCAACAATGCCAAGCTGAGAGAAATTTATCAAGAAATAGACAAATTGGAAAAAACCAAAATAGACGTGAAAGAATTTAGCAATAAGACAGAACTGTTTCACATTTTTGCAATGTTGGCATTCTTGTTCCTTTTTACCGAAATTTTGCTAAAAAACAGTTGGTTTCGTTCGGCGCCCTGATTTTTTGGACGTACTATATATACCAAATAATTTTAAATTATCCCTCTGAGGGACTTATTAAGTTGATATGTTTCGATTTGCACAACCAGAATATTTATTATTATTGATACCGATATTGCTACTGGTAGCAATATTTGTATATGCAACAATTGCCCGCAAGAAAAATATCAAACTATGGGGTAATCCAGTTTTACTTTCCCCTTTGATGCCAAATGTATCATTATTTCGTCCACAAGCAAAGTTTTACATTCAGTTATTGGCTATCGTACTTATTGTAATTGTTTTGGCTCGTCCACAATTTGGTTCCAAAGAAGACAATGTGAAGAAAAAAGGGATAGAAGTGATGATTGCTCTGGATGTTTCGAACTCAATGATGGCACAAGACATCCAACCCAGTCGCTTAGACAAATCGAAACAAATCTTATCCAAATTGGTAGATGGCATGTCCAACGACAAAGTAGGACTCATTGTATTTGCAGGAGACGCCTACATCCAACTCCCCATTACCGTTGATTATGTCTCGGCCAAGATGTTCCTTTCGTCGATAAATACGCAAATGGTACCGCGCCAAGGTACTGCCATTGGTTCTGCTCTTGATATGGCTATCAAATCATTCGGACCAAAATCGAATGCCGAAAGAGCCATCATTGTGATTACCGATGGAGAAAACCATGAAGACGACGCCATTGCCGCCGCTAAATTGGCTGCCGAAAGCGGCATCAAGGTTTTTGTCATTGGCATGGGAAAACCGGAAGGAGCTCCGATCCCTATTGGCGGAACAATGAGCTTTAAAAAAGACAAAGAAGGAAACGTGGTGGTATCGAAACTTAACGAAACTATGTGCAACAGCATAGCGCAAACTGGGCAAGGGGTTTACGTGAGAGCGGACAATACCAACAATGCACAACGTGCCATAAGCAAAGAATTGGATAAACTGGCTAAAGCAGAAATGGAAACAAAAGTTTACTCCGAATACAACGAGCAATTCCAATCTTTTGCTTTCATAGCCTTGTTTCTGCTAGCAATAGATACTTTTATCTTTAGCAGAAGAAATAAGCGGCTCAGTAAAATTAATATTTTTGGAATGAAATGATATAAGAAAAATGCGATGATAATAATAAAAAATATTTTTGCCTTTATACTTTTGTTTTTACCTGTCGTTGTACTTGCACAAAACGAATCAAACGACATTTTGGCAGGTAACCGACTTTATAAAAAAGAAAAATTTACCGAAGCGGAAATAGCCTACCGTAAGGCTATTGTAAAAAATAATCAGTCGTTTGAAGCCAACTACAATCTGGGAAATGCACTCTACAAGCAAGGAAAATACGACGAAGCGTTAAAACAATATCAAGCTGCCTTGCCATTTATCAAAACGAGCAAAAAGCAAACCGCTGCCGACTTACACAATCTGGGAAATACCTTGCTCTCACAGCAAAAAATCCAAGAAAGTATCAAAGCATACGAATCGGCTCTGAAAATGAACCCGTCAGACAATGATACACGATACAATTTGGCCTATGCAAACGCACTGTTGAAAAAACAGCAACAAGATAAGGGTAACAATAAGGATAATAAGGATAAAAAAAACAATAAAGACCAACAAAACAAAGAGCAGCAAAACGACAACAAAGACCAACAAGATAAAAAAGACAAACAGCCTCAACCTGAGCCACAGCAGCCTCAGATGTCAAAAGAAAATGCACAACAAATTTTGGATGCATTGGAACAAGACGAACGGGCTACAAAAGAAAATGTAGATAAAGCAAAAGCCCGTGTAATAAAACGTGCCGAGAAAGATTGGTAAAATATTAAAACAGACAAAATTTTGCTCTTGTTTTGCCACAAAAGTCCAAGTATGAAACAATTCTTTTCAATATCCGCTCTCTTATTCGCAATGTTTACAGGCATATATGCCCAAGGCGTAAAATTTACAGCTCAAGCCCCTGCCACAGTATATCTTAATACCCCGTTTCAGTTGGTTTATTCTGTAAATGCCGAAGCAGGCGATTTGGATACACCCGATTTTCAGACGTTTGACGTACTTGCCGGACCATTTTCATCGCATAGCTCCAGCTATCAAATGATCAATGGAAAAACAACTTCTTCCATACAAAACTCGTACACCTATACACTGATGGCGCAAAAGGAAGGAACGTTTAAAATCCCTGCCGCCTCCGTTACCGTGAAAGGAGAAAAATACTTATCTAATAATCTTACCATCAAGGTACTGCCCGAAGATAAGATGCAAAAGTCACAACAACAGCAGCAGCAACCGTTGGGAGGAGAAGAGCAACAAATATCAAAGGCAACTTCAGTATCAAACGAAAATGTATTTGTCCGTACACAAGTTTCCAAGACTAACGTTTACGAACAGGAAGGGATTATGGTAACCTATAAACTTTACACGCTGCTGGATGTAACACAGTTTACCGAAATGAAATTTCCCGATTTCCAAGGATTTTTGAAACAAGAGATAGAACAGCCCCAGAACAAACAACTCTCTTACGAAAATTACAATGGAAAAAACTACGGTACAGTTATACTGTATCAGGTACTACTTTTTCCTCAACATAGTGGAGACATAAAAATAGATAATGCTAAATTCACAGCCGTATTGCGAGTTCAAAACCGATCAAAAGTAAGAAGTATTTTTGACGATTTTTTTGATTCATACACCAATGTATCTAAAAATATGGTCGCCTCGGGGACAACCATCAGCGTGAAACCCTTACCTATAGAGGGAAAACCATCAACCTTTACAGGTACCGTAGGAAAATTTAATATGAGTACCTCCATTACATCTGCCGATGTGAGAGCCAATGACCCAATTACAATAAAAGTAACGATTTCCGGTACCGGAAATATGAAACTACTCAAAAATCCCGAAATAAAATTTCCCGAATCTTTTGATGTGTACGACCCGAAAACAGAAAATAAATTCAGTACCAATTCATCCGGAGTTTCCGGAACAAAAACAATCGAATATGTATTCATCCCTCGACATTCGGGAGTGTACAACCTCCCGCCCGCCGAATTGTCGTATTTCGATTTAAACGAAAAAAAATATAAAACTCTTACCACTCCCTCCTATAAAATAAACGTAGGAAAAGGGACAGGAGGAGACAATGCCATCATCGGAAATTATACCGGTAAAGAAGATGTGCAGCAATTGGCTACAGATATTCGGTATATCTACACCGATAAAATACAACTTCATACAGAAGAAAATTCATTTTTTGGATCTGTGCTGTTTTGGATGCTATATCTCATTCCGTTGCTTGTCGTTGCCATCCTTTTTTTCCATTTTAAAAAGCAAATCAAAGAAAATTCGGATATACTGTTAGTAAAAAACAAAAAAGCGAACAGAATAGCTCAAAAAAGGCTCAAAACTGCGCAAAAACTACTTTTAGAGGGGAAAAAGAAAGAATTTTATGCAGAAGTAATGAAAACGGTATGGAGTTATTTATCAGACAAACTAGCCATTCCCGTATCTTTGTTAAACAAAGAAAATATTGCAGAAAATATGGAACAAAAAAAGGTTCCCGAAGAGATTACCAAACAATTCATAGAGATATTAAATGATTGTGAATTTGCAAGTTATGCTCCTGATTACGGAAAACGAGAGATGGATAATCTGTATGGAGAAACTGCAGACGCCATCGGTAATCTGGAAGTTTTTTTAAGAAAAAAATAGAAAAAAAATAATTCGATGAAAAAACTCTTTTTATACATCAACCTGATGCTTATTTTTACATTGCCGGTGCAGGCTCAAGATAAAGCCGAAATTCGAACTGTGGAGATGAATCTAATTCAGGCAAATAATCTCTACAAACAAGGAAATTATTCCGACGCGGCAAAATTGTACAAAGAAGCATTGCAAAAAGGTGTTTCATCCGAATTGTATTACAATCTAGGAAACGCTTACTACAAATCAAACGAGATAGGACTTTCAATATTAAACTATGAACGCGCCCTGCGGCTCAAACCCAACTATGACGATGCAGAATACAATCTCAAAATAGCGAAACAAAAAATAGTGGACAATCTGGTATATACTCCTGGCTTCTTTATCAAACGATGGACTATTTCACTTATGCAATGGTTCACAAGCAACCAATGGGCAGTAATAAGCATTGTGGCATTTATTTCCGCACTGATATTATCGCTCTTTTTTGCCTTTTCAAAATTGCGGAGAAACAGAAAATTTGCTTTTTATGGAGCCATTGTTCTCTTCAGCTTCACTGCTTTAGCATTTATCTTTTCGGGATTGAGAAAAGACCAAATGCTCAAACATCGCGATGCAATCATTATGAACGGGGCGGTTACGGCAAAAAGCTCTCCAGACAAAAGCGGCACCGATATCTTCCAACTGCACGAAGGGACAAAGGTGCACGTTAAAGCCACCTTGAGTAATTGGGCAGAAATAGAACTCGAGAACGGAGCCATAGGATGGGTCGAAGAACACACCATAGAACGGATATAGGAAATTTGATATTCTTTCACAAAACAAGGGCTTATCCGGCAACAAAATAAGGCTTTAATGGAGATAATACATTACTTTGATGCAATAGACAGGCAATGGCTGCTGGCTTTAAACAACGACTACCCTGCATTTTGGGATAATATTATGTGGAGTATCAGTTCTAAACTGATTTGGATTCCGTTTTATCTATCTATTTTGTATGTGGTTGTAAAGCATTGGAAAAAAGAGTCATGGTACTTGGTTATGGGTTTGATACTGTGCATCGCGATAGCCGACCAGATTTCGTCTGGAATACTGAAAGAGACCGTTCGCCGTTTACGTCCATCCCGCGACCCGGCTTTGGAAAACTTGGTAGTAATCGTGAAAGGCTACAAAGGAGGAATGTACGGATTTGTTTCGTCTCACTCTGCAAATGCATTCGGATTGGCAATGTTGAGTTCTTTACTTTTCAAAAACAAAGCATATACCTTTGCAGCTTTTTTTTGGGCTGCACTGGTTGCCTACTCCCGTATCTTTTTGGGAGTTCATTATCCCGGAGACGTATTGGGCGGCGCTGTAGTAGGGCTTGTATCGGCAATTATTATTTATTGGGCATTGCAGAAAATACCCCCCTCATTATTCAAAGGAAAATATATCCCGAAAAAAGATTCGAATATCCCCATTTGGACTATTTTAACAACAGTAGCCTTTATACTCATTTATAGCAGTATCATATAGTTTAATCATAAACCACCAGTCTTATTCGGAATGATTTCTTATCTGTTTTCAAATTATACGGCTGGCAAATAGATACTTAATATAGTATGAACAAAAACTGGATAATCAAAAGCAGAGCATTTCGTTCTATTTAGGGTTGATATTGCTATCTCAATCGAGAAACAAACAAAGCAACGGCTGGTTTTAGACGGTCAAAATACAATTTTACCGTTGATTGTATTTTTTGTTACACCACGAACATTGCAATTTCGGCCTTTTTCACTAATTTTGTAATACAAAAAACTGAATATTCTAATCCAACTTTTTACCTAAAATTTCAAAAATATGATCTACGGCACATTAAAAGAGAGCAAACGTATCGAAGGTTTGCATCCTCAATTTCAAAAACTATTTGATTATCTAAAAGAAAACGATTTGCTAAACACCGAACTCGGAAAAATAGAGTTGGATGGCAATAGGCTGTTTATAAATAATACAGATTCTCAACTCTACCAAGCGTCTGAACGATCGTTGGAGGCACATAAAGATTATTTAGACATCCAAATTCCTTTGAATGCCCCCGAAATAATAGGGATAAAACCTACCAAAGATTGTAGCAGTATCAAAACCTCTTACGACGATAAAAAAGACATTCTGTTTTTCAATGACACCCCTACCAATTATATCACTATTCACCCCGGAGAGTTTATAGTACTCTATCCCGAAGATGCCCACGCACCGCTTATAGGCGAAGGAAAAGTAAGAAAATTGGTAGTGAAAATAAAGTTATGATACGCTTTTTGATATTTGAATGTATCAATAATTTTATTCTATACATTCTGATATACAATAAACAAATGCATATCAGCAAGTTTATATAATATTAAAGTGGCAAAACTGTGACATATAAATTTGTAATATTTATATATCAAGTAGTATTAATAATTTTAGTGCAAATTATTAGTCTTATTGCCTGACAATTATCTCTGAAAAACATAAATTAATTTCTCTATATTACTCAAGAAATATAATTGAATAAAAATTTAACAATTCGCAAAACTTGGAAACAGAGTTTTGGACCCACACTTATGGGATCGAAAACAACGAATTTTGCAATGTGGCGAAACAGATGGCGTGCATAAAACTGACGATTTATATCACTTTTAACCTTAGTTTTTGTTTTGTAAAATGCGAGGATTCTATCTAGATTATCAAAAAAACCTTGTGTTTATCTTTCTAAAACACTTCGTAAGATGCATTTAATTAAATGTTTAAGTGTTTTTTTAACAGACCCTAGATAGAAATCTCTATATACGGTACATTGAAGAAAATATTGAAACTTTCCACAAAAAGATTTGAACTTATAAACCACTAATAAACATATCGGCAAAGTTGAAGGTACAGACTTTACAATTCCTTGATACACTTACACTTTACTGACAAACAATAAAAGCAACACTGATGAACAATGCATTTCATTTCAGACACTTGGGTGTATTGCCCGAAGATGAGAAAAAAATACTCGACCAAATAGGAGTCAAATCTATTGATGAACTTATAGCTCAAACCATCCCAAACAACATCTTATTAAAAGAAAAAATCAACCTCCCCGAGCCACTTTCCGAATCCCAATACGCACAGCACATCGCAGAGTTAGGCAACAAAAATATAATTTATAAGTCTTATATCGGGCAAGGATGGTATGGCACAACGCTACCTGCTGTGATACAGCGGAATATTTTTGAAAATCCCTCATGGTACACTTCATATACCCCGTACCAAGCCGAAATTTCACAAGGAAGACTTGAGGCGCTACTCAACTTTCAAACGGCAGTGAGTGATTTTACAGCTCTTCCATTGGCAAACGCCTCATTATTGGATGAAAGTACCGCTGCAGCCGAAGCTGCCACAATGATGTTCAACTTAAGAAACCGCGAACAGGTTAAATCCGGAGTAAACAAACTGTTTGTTGACAAAAATGTATTTCCGCAGACCCTAGCCGTACTTCGTACCCGTACAAAAATGCAGAAAATAGAACTGGTTATCGCCGACTATTCGACTTTTAAATTTTCCAACGCTTTTTTTGGAGCCATTGTCCAATATCCAAATTCAAACGGAAACATAGAAAATTACTCCTCCTTTACCGAAAACGCGCACCGATACAATTGTAAAGTTGCCGTAGCCGCCGATATTTTAAGTTTGGCATTAATAATCCCTCCCGGAGAATGGGGAGCCGATATTTGTTTCGGTTCAACCCAAAGATGGGGCATACCTATGATGTATGGAGGACCCTCTGCCGCATACTTTGCCACCAAAGAAGAATTTAAAAGAGAAATACCCGGAAGAATTATAGGTATCAGCAAAGACAAAAACGGAAAACAGGCATTAAGGATGGCGCTCCAAACACGCGAGCAGCATATAAAACGCGAAAAAGCGACCTCAAACATCTGTACGGCACAAGCATTATTAGCCTCTATGGCAGGTATGTACGCAGTCTATCACGGCGACAAAGGGATAAAAGATATTGCATCTCGGATTCATTCTATGGCAACCTACCTGAACGAAGCATTGGAAGTATATGGCTACGTACAAGAAAATGACAATTTTTTTGATACTCTAAAAATTTTACCTTCCAAAAACACTTCCATAAAAAGACTCAAACAGATAGCATTGGAAAATCAGGTAAATTTCACCTATTTTGAAGACGGGACATTCGGAATAGCCATAGACGAAATCACCGAAACAGACGATATCAACACATTAATAGAAATATTAGCACAGGCGGCAAATAATAATCCTGTTTTTGTAGAAAACAGAGACATACTCAATTTAAAATCGTTTGACGAAAAGTTGGAACGCCAAACCGGTTTTCTAACCCACAATGTGTTCAAAGCATACCGTACCGAAACAGAAATGATGAGATACATAAAAAAACTGGAGCGCAGAGACATTTCACTCACACACTCGATGATTTCGCTTGGCTCTTGCACTATGAAACTGAATGCAGCCTCCGAAATGTTGCCATTGAGTTCCCCCACCTTTAACAACATACACCCACTTACTCCAAAAGACCAAACGGAAGGATACAACGAACTTATTTCTGGTTTAGAAAAATACTTATGCTCTATTACCGGTTTCGACAGTTGCAGCCTGCAACCCAACTCGGGAGCCTCCGGAGAATTTACCGGCTTGCTTGTTATCCACTCATATTTTGAGAAAATAGGAGAAAGCAAACGAAATACTCTCCTTATACCCGCATCGGCACACGGAACCAATCCGGCAAGCGCTGCGCAAGCCGGATTTGACATCGTAATTGTAAAATGTGACGAGCAAGGAAATGTCGATTTGGACGATTGGAATAATAAAGCCATTGAAAACAGCGAAAATCTTGCCGGATGCATGATAACCTATCCCTCTACCCATGGGATATTTGAACCGGAAATTAAAAAAATGTGCACTACAATACATCTACACGGAGGAGTGGTCTATATGGACGGGGCAAATATGAATGCACAAGTCGGGCTAACCAATCCGGCTATTATAGGGGCAGATATTTGTCATCTCAATTTGCACAAAACATTCGCCATCCCCCACGGCGGGGGTGGTCCGGGAGTGGGCCCCATTTGCGTAACGAAACAACTGTCGGAGTTTTTACCAAACAATCATTTTGGAACGAACACCGTTGCCTCCGCCCCCTATGGGAGCGCCGGTATTCTTCCCATAACCTACGGTTACATCCGTATGATGGGAGAAGAGGGCTTGACGGCAGCAACCAAAATTGCCATATTGAATGCAAATTATTTGGCATCGAAATTAAAAGACTCGTACGGCGTTGTATATACCGGAGAAAACGGACGGGTAGGACATGAATTGATACTCGAATGTAGAAATTTTAAATCAACTTCAGGGATTACCGAAACCGATATCGCCAAACGATTGATAGACTACGGATACCATGCCCCGACACTCTCTTTTCCGGTACATGGTACACTTATGATAGAGCCTACCGAAAGCGAAAGTTTAGCAGAATTAGACAGGTTTACTGATGCTATGACGCATATTTACAAAGAAATCAAGGAAATAGAAAACGGCGAAACAAGCAAAGAAGATAATGTTTTGACAAATGCGCCACACCCCGAATACGAAATTGTGGGAGAAAAATGGGAGCATCCTTACACACGCACCAAAGCGGCTTATCCGGTAGAGTGGATTTCAGAGAATAAGTTTTGGGTCAATGTTGCCCGAATCGACAATGCTTACGGTGATAGAAATTTGATTTGCACCTGTATCCCAACCGAAGAATGGGCAAAATAGGAGATATTGTAACATTGATTTTGCAAAAAAAAGGCATGAAATCGGATTGCCTTTTTAAAAGAGAATAAGATACTGTTCCGCACAATAATAATAACAACAACGGTTTCAATCTGTAAGGACTGAAACCGTTGTCGTTATACAATGTTATATGTGTTTGTATGATTATTTCTTTTTAAATCTACCGTTGAGTTTTTCTATAACCTCAGAAGTAATGTCATATTGTTTGCCGGCATACAATACATTATCGTTGGCAGTATTACTCAAGATAAGCTGATACTTCCCATTTTTGTTGTATTCTTTCATAAAAGCATCAATGGTATCGCGGAGTTGTTCGCTCATCTTCTGTTGTTGCTCTAAAATTTGCTGCGAAAGTCTGTCGGCTGTACTTTGTAAATCTTGCTGTTTCTTTTGAATGCGCACCTGCTCCTGTTCGGCTCTCTCGCGGCTCAAAAAAGCACCATTTTCAAGTTTTTTTTGAAAATCGACCATTTCGTTTTGCAATTCTCGCTGGCGAGAATTAATAGTAAGGCGCGAATCTTCCTGTTTTCTAGTAAGAACCTCGTTAGCCTCTTTTGCAAACGTATAGTTTAATAAAAGTGAATCAATATTCACGTATGCAATCGGCAGATTGTCTATTCGTACAGAGTCTCCAGCTGCTTTTATCAATCCCGTAGTTTGGTGCTTATTGCCCAATACCAAATAGAATAAAATAATAACAGCTATCAGCAATATGGCATTCAGGGCAAGTGAAAGATTTTTCATAGGTACTACTTATTGTTCTTCAATCTGTTTAATAATTTTGTTTATATCCACGAAGTTTTTTGCTTTTTGTGCCTCTCTATCTTGAGTCGTTGCACAAGCTATCCCCTTTTCTTTCAAAGCTTTGTTCCCTCCTATATGGATATTGGGAAATTTCCCCTGTTTTGAGAAGAAAATCCGCACACCCAACAACGTTACTCCAACGAACAAAATAAGGGCTGAAATGATTATGGATATAAAAAGATTCATATAAATATGCTATCAAAAAAAGTTACGCAAAGATAATCCTTTTACTTTATTCCAAAGATTTAATTCCTGTTTTTTATAAAATAGCACATTTCAGACCTATTTTTTAACATTTATTCGTAAAAAATAGAAAAGGGTGAAGTCAATCACCCTTTTTTCAAATATATTTTCAATATTTTCTAAAATCTCGAAGAAACCACATTCCAATCTATAATATTCCAGATAGCTGTCAGGTAGTCTGGTCTGCGATTTTGATAGTCTATGTAATAAGCATGTTCCCACACGTCAAAAGTCAATAATGGAATTTTGCCGCTTGTAATAGGATTTCCGGCATTACCCTCTTTTACTATCTCCAACTTTCCATTGTCATTTTTTACCAACCAAGCCCAACCCGATCCAAACAGGGTGGCTGCTGCTTTGGAAAATTCATCTTTGAATGCATCAAATGAGCCAAACGCCTCATCTATCGCTTTGGAAAGTTCTGCCGATGGCTTTGTCCCCTTATTGGGGGTAAGGGCAAGAAAATAAAAGTTGTGGTTCCAGATTTGAGCTGCATTATTAAAAATAGGTCCGGCAGATTTTTTGACAATCGTATCCAGATCGGCATTTTCAAATTCTGTTTCTGGTATCAAATTGTTGAGATTGTTTACATAAGCCTGGTGGTGTTTACCATAATGAAACTTGATAGTTTCTTCGCTAATAACTGGCTCCAATGCATTGTGTGCATAAGGTAATATGGGCAGTGAAAAACTCATGATGTTTATTTATTTATGTTGGTTAATACTTATATATTTTACATCTTTATATTGCAAAGTTAAAACATCAAGAACATATCTTTTGTTTAAGATAAAAATACAATAATTCCTAAAAAGCATACCAACTCTTGTAAACCATAAAATTTATTATCATCTTTGCATTGAAAAAAAATAAACATTTAATATTATTATTGAAAATGAAAACGAATTGGGGTATTCTTATCTTGTCCATACTTTTGATAATTGGTATTACGTCTTGTAAATCAAAACAAAAGGTGGTCGAAATTACCGGAGCTCAGATAGAAGCTGCCGAGCCTGCCGCAAACAATACACAAACAAAAATCACTGCGCCGGACGCTGCACTTGAAAAAGAAGTTACCCGCAACGAAAAATTCAGCTTAGCCGACGGACAAACCAATGTCTCTGCATTTAACAATAAATACCATGTGGTAGTAGGGAGTTTTGCAAAAAAAGACAATGCTATCCGGCTACAAAGCACTTTGGTAAACGAGGGCAACAATGCATTGGTAGTTATCAATGAAGATGGGTTGTATCGTGTCATTGTGGCATCATACAATGAATATTCCAAAGCACGAAATCATATCAATATGATAAGCAACCGTTTTCCCGATGCTTGGGTTCTAATTCAAAAATAACGTATTGATACAAACTAACCGACAAAATCCAAAGCTATTTATCGGCTTCGGATTTTTTTTTACACGAGCAGATGTCGCTAGTATTTTTAGGACTGGGAACCAATTTGGGGAATAGACCCGATAATCTGAATCAAGCGGTATGGATGATAACGGTGGAAGTAGGAGAAGTGTACAGTTGCTCCTCTTTTTACGAATCAAAGCCTTGGGGATTTCAATCGGAGTATAATTTTTTGAACGCAGTAGTTTTGGTTAATACTCCTTATTCCCCCGAAAAACTATTGGAGATATTAAAAAAGATAGAGTCTCACATAGGGAGAGAGCCTCATGCAAAAGGGGCGAGCTACAAGGATAGAATAATTGACATAGACATTCTTATTTACGAAAACAGAATAATTAATCGTCCAAACCTTACAATTCCACATCCGCATATTGCGAAACGTGAGTTTGTACTGGTTCCACTTGCAGAGATAGCACCGGATTTAATCATCCCGATGCAAGACAAAACTGCCAAGCAGTTGAAAGAAGAATTATTGCTAAAAAACGATGAGAACTGAATGTCTTTTACAGTTCCTCTTCGTTTCCGGTAAAGTCAGTTTCAGCATGAAAAGCTTCTAGTAGCCTTTTGGCGTTATCTGCATCCTGTTCAAAAACGTATAATTTTATCCCTTTTTCTTTATCGTCAAAAAAAGGATAAATCACAATCGTATCATCAGTATCAAGCGTGCAGTCAATATTGTTTTTTTGAAGAACATCCATATCTACCTCCGCCTCTACAATGGTTTGATAGAATTTTAGAATAGTTAGTTTGTCATTCATTGTACTACAGTTTTAAAAATATAACACTTAAATTGCTTGGTTTGTTTCAAGCAGCAAACACAATAATCTGCCGATGTTTAGAATAAATAAAAGCAAACTCAAAAAAAATCGCCGAAAAACGGTTATCACATCACTATACTTTCCTTTACTGCTGCTTATCTTCATTTTTAGAACAATTCCGTTGAAACAAGTCAGGCGATTTGGATTATTCTCAGGTAAAAAATTTTACATATTGGCAAAAAAAAGTCGCAAAACAGCATTAGCCAATATAGAGCGTGTGTATGGTAACTCTCTTACAAAGATAGAACAAGAGACAATTGCAAAAAAAGTTTTTATAGAAATTCTCACAGGTTTTTTTGATTATTTGGCTTATTCGCACGTTAAAAATAAACATAAATATTTTCAATTGATAGAAGTAACGGGTAATGAGCATCTGCGCAAAGCATATGGAAAAGGTAAAGGGGTCATCTGTCTCGTACCCCATTTAAGTTCGTGGGAGTTTGCGGCCATTACCCCTCCAATGCTGGGCTACAACACTTCGGCTGCAAGTAAATCTATGAAGTCAAATCTGATAGAGAACTTAATAATAAAATTCAGAGAAAGCAGAGGAATGAAAAATATCACCCGGGAGGGTTCGTATCAAGCATTGGTAGATGTTCTTAATCAAGGAGAATGTTTAATATTGATGACCGACCAAGACACGCGGGTCAAAGGTGTTTTTGTAGATTTTTTGGGTGTCAGAGCCTATACGCCACTTGGAGCCTCTCGCTTGCTTGCCGATACCGAAGCCGCTTTGGTGCCTATGACTATAACGCGTAAAGACGATGGAAATTACCGCTTTATCATCTATCCCGAAATTGAAACGATAAAAACCGACAATCCATCATCAGACTTAATCGAAAACACAAAAAACCAGAACGATATATACAGTAAAATTATACGTACATACCCCTCACAATGGGTTTGGATGCACAAAAGATGGAAAACTACCCCCGAATACATCGCCCAATATCAGGCAAAAAAAGAACAAAAACAAATGTGTGCAGATTCGGTTTGTAAATAAACTCTGAAACATTGCTTTTTCCGATAAAAAAGATTATTTTTGTGTTCGTTTTTATTAATCATAAATTTTTTACCCCAAAAAATAATAAAATTTACACATTAAAATGAGTTTTAATATTGTAGTTCTCGCCAAGCAAGTGCCGGATACCCGCAATGTAGGCAAAGACGCGATGAAAGCAGACGGTACAGTCAATCGTGGAGCATTGCCCGCCATTTTTAATCCAGAAGATTTGAACGCACTGGAACAAGCCCTTCGAGTAAAATCAAAAATTAAAGATGCAACCGTTTCCGTACTTACTATGGGGCCCGGAAGAGCAGCAGAAATCATTCGTGAAAGCCTCTATCGTGGGGCAGACAACGGATATTTGTTGAGTGGACGCGAATTTGCCGGCTCAGACACATTGGCAACATCCTACGCTCTGTCATGCGCTATAAAAAAGATAGGTAAAGTAGATTTGATATTTTCAGGTAGACAAGCCATAGATGGGGATACGGCACAAGTTGGACCACAAGTGGCCGAAAAGCTCGGAATACCTCAAATTACTTACGCCGAAGAAATAGTGGACGTGGATAAAAAAAATATCATTGTAAAACGTCGATTGGAAAGAGGGATTGAAGTTGCAAAAGGAAAGCTTCCGATGGTAATTACCGTGAATGGGTCGGCAGCCAATTGCCGTCCCCGCAATGCAAAACTTACACTGAAGTACAAAAACGCAAAAACCCCTACCGAACTACAAGAAACAGGATTGGACTATACAGAATTATACGATTCGCATCCGTATTTAAATATCACGGAATGGGGAGCGTCTGATATTGAACATGACCCCCAATGGTTAGGCTTAGGAGGCTCACCTACGAAGGTAAAGCAAATTCAAAACGTTGTGTTTACAGCTAAAGAAAGTAAACGTATGGGAGTATCCGATAGCGAAATAGAAGATTTAATGAAAGAATTAATTGCAAATCATACCATTGGATAAAAATTAGACAAATGAACAACATATTTGTATATCTCGAAATAGAAGAGGGCATTGTAGGTGATGTGAGTTTGGAACTGCTCACCAAAGGAAGAACACTCGCAGATCAATTGAACTGCCAGCTCGAAGCTTTAGCCGTTGGTTATCAGCTAGAAAAGATAGGAGAACAAGTATTCCAATACGGTGTAGATGTTTTACACATGGCAGATGATAAAAGACTGTATCCTTATACCTCACTCCCACATACCTCGCTGGTTGTCAAACTATTTGAGGAAGAAAAGCCTCAAATAGCATTTATGGGAGCAACCTCCATAGGACGTGACTTGGGACCTCGTGTATCTTCTGCGTTATTCAGCGGGCTTACCGCCGATTGCACTTCGTTGGAAATAGGAGATTACCAAGACAGAAAAGCAGGTAAAACATACGAGAATTTACTTTATCAAATTCGTCCGGCATTTGGAGGAAATATCATAGCCACCATTGTAAACCCCGACTGTCGTCCTCAAATGGCAACCGTTCGCGAAGGGGTAATGAGAAAAGAGATAAAAGACCCCAAGTACAAAGGAGAGATAAAAAAAATAGACGTTTCAAAATACGTTTCTGATAGCGATTTTGTTATAGAAATCATTGAGAGACACATAGAAAAATCCAAACTAAACATCAAAAGCTCTCCAATTATTATTGCCGGAGGCTATGGAATGGGAAGTGAAGAAAATTTTCAATTACTATTTAAATTGGCAGATACAATCGGCGCAGAAGTGGGTGCTTCTCGTGCTGCCGTAGATGCCGGTTTTGCAGAACACGAACGGCAAATAGGACAAACGGGAATTACCGTGCGTCCCAAACTGTACATTGCCTGCGGTATTTCAGGTCAAATTCAGCACATTGCCGGAATGCAGGAAAGTTCGATGATTATTGCTATCAATAACGATGCAAATGCTCCAATCAATACTATTGCAGACTATGTAATAACAGGAAACGTAGAAGACGTAATTCCTAAAATGATAAAATACTACAAAGCCAACAGCAAATAAATTGTTCAACTGCGTAAAAGGGGCAGAATAACAAAAGACAGACACTAAAAATATACCAAAACTTATAATCATTAATACAGTTCTCTAAAAATCTCACAAGGAGACAGAACAGATACGATATGAACTTTTATACAGACAATCCCGCACTAAAATTTCAACTCTCTCATCCTTTGATGAAAAAAATAGTTACGTTGAAAGAACGCAATTTTGTTGAAAAAGACCAGTTTGAATATGCTCCCCGCGATTTTGAAGACGCCATAGACAACTACGACAAGGTACTTGAAATTATAGGCGAAATCTGCGGAGACATCATTGCTCCCAATGCCGAAAGCGTAGACAAAGAAGGACCACAAGTAATAGGACACCGTGTGAAGTATGCCCGCGGCACACAAGAAAATCACGAAGCACTGGCACAAGCCGGACTGTACGGGATGTCATTACCACGTCAGTTTGGTGGACTCAATATGTCAATGGTTCCTTACGTGATGGGAGGCGAGCTAGTATCGCGTGCTGATGCCGGATTTGCAAATATCTGGGGATTGCAGGACTGTGCCGAGACTATTGCCGAATTTGCCGACGATGATGTGAAAATGGAATTTTTACCACGCGTAACGCAAGGTGAAACCTGCTCTATGGACTTGACCGAACCCGATGCCGGCTCAGACCTTCAGGCCGTGCAGTTAAAAGCCACATACAACGAAAAAGAGGGGGTCTGGTATTTAAACGGAGTAAAACGATTTATAACTAATGGCGACGCACAAATCAAACTTGTGCTTGCCCGCTCTGAAGAAGGAACAAACGATGGACGCGGATTATCTTATTTTGTTGCAGACAACAAACATGACAATACCATCAAGGTGCGCCGCATCGAAAACAAACTCGGCATCAAAGGTTCGCCCACCTGTGAACTCGTATTTACCAACACGCCAGCTAAACTTATAGGCACACGCCGTATGGGGTTGATAAAATATGTAATGTCTTTGATGAATGGCGCTCGTTTGGGAGTAGGCGCTCAATCGGTAGGCGTTTCGGCTGCAGCTTATGAGGAGGCGGTAAAATATGCCAACGAACGGCGGCAATTTGGCAAAGCCATCATCGAATTTCCCGCTGTATATGAAATGGTATCGCTGATAAAAGCCAAATTGGATGCTTCGCGAGCCCTACTGTACGAAACAACCCGCTTTGTAGATGTGTACAAAGCCTATGAGGGAATTGAACAAGGGAGAAAGCTGGAGCCTGCTGAAAAAATTGATTACAAAGAGTTTCAACGATTGGCAGACGCATTTACCCCTATGCTTAAAATGTTTTCAAGCGAATACGCTAATCAAAATGCATACGACAGCATACAGGTACACGGTGGCTCCGGATTTATGAAAGATTATGCCTGTGAACGTATTTATCGCGATGCCCGTATTCTGACTATTTACGAGGGTACTTCACAATTGCAGGTTGTTGCTGCCATCAGGCATATTACCACCGGCACCTATCTGAAGCAAATCCGTGAATACGAGTCTCAACTCATACACCCCGAATACCATTCGTTGCGGCACCGCTTGCAAATTATGACTAATTTACTCGAAAACTCTATCAATCGTGTGGTGGAAACAAAGAATAATGAATATCTTGATTTTCAGGCTCGAAGAATGGTTGAGATAGCCGGTCATATTATCATGGGTTACCTGCTTATTATAGATGCCAGTCGCGAAGAGATGTTCCGTAAGTCTGCCGAAATTTATATTAATTATGCCGAAGTGGAAGTTCGTAAGCACGCTACTTTTATCAAGCAATTCAATATGGAGAATATGGATATTTACCGTATGGCATAATTATTTTTGTATCTAAAGTTATGAATTTATGGAATGATTTTTGATGTGATGGATATTGTATCTTTTTAAGGGGTTGTTTGGTTTTGACAGCAAGCAGAAAAGGTAAGTAAGCATGTCGAGCGTTGAGAAATCGGCTCGTAAATCTCGAATCTCAAACAATTAACTGGCGAAGAAAATTACGCTCTTGCTGCCTAATCGAATTACAGTAGATTAAGCTTAATTCTGGCACTAGGTGCCGGAACGGGACATCTCTCAAATGCCCTTTCCTTGAGGCTATTTGATATAGAGGTGCAGCAAAATCGAGGATAGTTTCCGTTAGCTTCGTAGCAGAAACGAAACTCAAAGAAGATAAGATGAGAGTCGGTGGCTTCGGTCTTGCTCTTATACGAAAACATAAGCGAAGATAAACATGTAGAAAGCTTATTGTTTCCTTGTTTGGACGAGGGTTCGACTCCCTCCAACTCCACAAAAACTGTTTCAAAAACGAGTAAAAGCCTGCAAAATCTACGATTTTCAGGCTTTTATACTTTTAAATACAATCAAATTTTTCAATAAAAATCAATCTTTGAGAGACCAATTCGGTTACCCAAAGATTAGGAAATCTCGGATACCCGAATTTGTTCAAAAAATGCTCATTATCAAGCAGTTCAAAAGTTGAACATCTTGTGTAAAAAATAAAGAAAAAGTATTTTTGAACACTTAAAAGGTAACCGCAAATGAACACCAAACTTTCCATTCTCTTTTATGCAAAGAGAGCAAAAACCACAACCGATGGTTTAGTGCCTATTTATCTAAGAGTAACAGTAAACGGAGAACGTATTGAATTAAGCACCAAACGGTATACATCACCTGAGAAATGGTCTATTGAAGGAAATTGTATGAAGGGTACTAGCGCAGAATCTAAAGCCGTTAACTCGTATCTTGATACGCTTAAAGCTAAAGTTTACGAATATCAACAGCAATTAATCAGAGAAGATGAAATTGTAAATGCTTAAAATATGCGTAATTTGATGTTAGGAGTTGAAAAAAGAAAACATTTACTCATACCTATTTTCAAACAACACAACGAAGAAATAAAAACCTTAGTTGGGAAAGATTTTGCAAAAGCTACATATATTCGTTATGAAACATCATTAAATCACACAATAAATTTCTTAAAATGGAAATATAAAATATCTGATGTTGAAGTTAAAAAAATTGATCACGAGTTTATTACATCATATGATTTCTACTTAAAGTCAGTTTGTAAGTGCAATCAAAACACAACCTCGAAATATATCAAAAACTTTGGAAAAGTAATTAGGATCTGCCTTGCAAATGGTTGGATTGAACGCGACCCATTTATCAATTATAAATGTAAAATCATAGAAGTAGAGCGTCCATTTTTATCACAGGACGAAATAGATGTTATGTTTCACAAGAACTTCTCTGCAGACAGACTCAATCAAGTAAAAGATATTTTTCTCTTTAGTTGTTTTACGGGCTTGGCTTATGCTGATGTAAAAAAATTATCTCATAAAAATATAGGTATTGGAGTTGATGGTGCACGTTGGATTTTTATCAATAGGACAAAAACGGATACACGTTCAAATATTCCATTATTGCCCATAGCTACTGAAATTATAGAAAAATATCAAGACCACCCTCAAGTTGTTAATCAGGATAAACTTTTGCCGATTTTAAGCAATCAAAAAATGAATTCTTACTTGAAAGAGATTGCAGATTTGTGCGGTATTCAGAAAGAACTCACTTTCCACATTGCACGGCATACATTTGCAACTACTGTAACCCTTTCCAACGGCATCCCGATTGAAAGCGTTTCCAAAATGTTAGGACACAAGAATCTAAAAACTACCCAGCATTACGCTAAAATATTGGATTTGAAGGTCAGCAATGATATGAAGTTATTGAGAGAAAAGTTTGGAAATAAATCGGATTTAAAATTGAATAATCCCGCAGTTTAGCTAAAATAGAGTAACTTTTTTCTCTTATTTTCAACAAAAACATATAATTTTAGTTGGATTTTAACTAAATTATATGTTTTTACGTTAATAGCATAATTGTATTAAGCTATTAACCGGGCTCAATTCAAAAAGCCATACCTTGACTATAACCATTATGCTACTGTTTGTTGCTGAACTCAAAAATGAAATAACCGAAAAACTCAATAAAATTCATTCGGAAGAATCCGATAGAGTGATTGTTTACCAAACTTCCATAAAGTATCTCAAAGAAGCCATAAATAGGCTGAAATTATTCATAAATACATATCAATTTAAAGATGTTGAAGAAGAAATCCTTTTCTTTAAGACAATCAAACCTGAGATACTCAGTAAACTAATATACTTCAATAGAATATCCAATATTGAAATCAAGCGTCCAACCGGAAGTTTTGAAAGCCAAAGAAAACATCTCCTGTATGAACTTGACAGACTTACTATTTTTTTCAATGACCATATAGATTTTTATCAGTATTACAGAATGAACTCAACTTCTCTTGATGAACAATATTTCACCAGAGAGAAAAACAACATCCATTTATATCAGGACAGTTTAATCTATTATATCGACAATGAATTTTCCACAAGCCACGATATTTTATTGGCAAATATCAAAGCCAATGATAAGATTGAATCATACATTAAAAAAGAATTGGAGATTCTGGCCATCAAAGAACAAAATCCCAACTGGGAATAACTTGGTAATTTGAGCAGCAATTCACTTCAGTGGACAGACAGTAAAACAGCATTGGTAGAGTTAATATACGCTCTGCATTCAACCGGTTCTGTGAATAACGGTAAAACTGAAATCAGAGAACTTACTGCCTTTTTTGAGCAGATATTCAATATTAAATTAACCGACATTTACAGAACTTACCTTGATATTAAAATACGTTCAACACCTACAAAGTACATTGATACCCTAAAGACAGCACTTATAAAGAGAATAGAAGAAGATTTATAAATTTACAGGATTTTTCTTTCCCAACTTGGAACAACTTGTGAATAAAATCCCTCAAAACCCACCAATTTTGCCATATCTAATTTAATCAAAACTCCAAAAGTCCCCTTTAGGGGATTTAGGGGTAATACTTATTGTATGGCAAACTTCAAAACTGCATTTCAAAAAATGCTTATTCACGAGGGAAGTTATAGTAACGATCCCATTGATTTAGGCGGTGAAACTTACAAAGGAATAGCCCGCAACGCACATCCAAATTGGTCAGGTTGGACGATAATTGACAAGTACAAAAAATCATCTGGTTTTCCCGAATCACTCTACAAAGACACACAATTACAAGAAATGATAGAACAATTCTATCTTACTAATTTCTGGAAACCACTCAACACAGACAATATTCAAAGTCAAACAAGCGCCGATTCCATTTTCGACTTTGCAGTAAATACCGGAGTAAAAACAAGCGTTCGTTTGGTACAAACCATTGTTAAAACTGAAACCGATGGGGTTATCGGAAAGCAAACACTCGAAAAACTCAACAATTACAATCCCCTTGATTTTCAGACAGCTTTCACACTTGCAAAAATCAAGTATTACATCTCCATCATCAAAAAACGACCTGCCAACAAAAAATTTCTTTATGGCTGGATAACCCGTTCACTTGAATACTAGATATTGCTATCAAAAGCCTCCCCAAGGGGAGGTTTGGAGGGGCTTACAAACTTCAAACTACTAACTATAACTAATAAGGTATGCCTGCACAAATCATCACCACCGACGATTTACGGGAATTCAAAATAGAATTACTCGAAGAAATCACCAAACTATTTGAGGACAAGAAAGAAACGTCAATCAAAAAATGGCTTAAATCCTCTGAAGTACGAAAAATGCTCAATGTTTCCCCGGGGACATTGCAAACACTCCGCATTAACGGAACTTTACCCTTTACAAAAGTTGGCGGAACAAACTACTACAACCTCAACGACATTGAAAAACTTCTATCAAATTGTAGAAAATAAAAACATTGTGAAACTCTGTGTCTCCTTTGTGTTACTCTGTGTTACAATTATTTTATTTTAATTGTAAATCGTAAATTATAAAATTGCAAATAAAACGATGAACTACATTCTTCAACTCACTGGCTTTTTCCAACGCGTAGCATCCGACAACCGCTTAAACCCAACGCACGTCAGTCTTTATATGGCTATCTTTCAGTTTTGGAATGCTGAACGTTTCCAAAATCCGGTATCCATTTCAAGACAAGAGCTAATGCGCATCAGTAAGATATCAGCCAAAGCAACCTATCACAAATGTATCAAAGACCTGCATAATTTCGGATACATAAAATACATTCCTTCGTTTAATCCGTTCAAAGGAAGTTTGGTTTACCTGTTCGATATGCAGTCAAGTGCCCGACTAATATCTGATCGAGACCATACTAAAATCGAAACAAGCATTGAACAAGCATTAGTCCCTTATTTAAACAATATAAACTCTTTAAACGAAAATATTGAGAATGATAACACCCAATCAAAAAATGATATTGTTGTAAAAGTTTCAAAAAACAGAGTAAAAGTAGTGGAAGTAAACGGAGAAAAAGTCAATCAAAAAGAAACGAAAAACAAGGGGGCGGCGATTCCCGAACAGAACAAGCGTTCCCGATTACTATCGGAATTCAATCGCTTAAATTCAATAGAAGTTCCCCCAAAATTAAAAGATGTGCTTGACTATTTCGCAACGCAAAAAAGCACCGGAACCGAAGCAAACAAATTCTACAATTACTTTCAGAGTAACGGTTGGAAAATAGGGGGCAAAGCGCCGATGGAAGATTGGCAGGCAGCCGCCCGCAATTGGATCATAAACATTCCGGCTTTTACACCGCAACACCAAAATCCAATGCAGCATCAACTTATCCCTGGTAATCTGAGCGCCACAACCACAAAAAACTATTCCGAACCGCTATGAAAAAGACTACAAAACAGTTCGCTCTTACCGCCTTGGAGAAAAAGCGTGAATAAAATTATTGAAGTGTAGCGTTAAAAAGCCGTCTCTGTTTGAGCCCTATTATAACTGGTGAGCCTGCCTGCCGTAGGCAGGTTTAGACGGGTTTAGTGAAACGTAGATAATTTTTAGCTTTTTATCCACAGCGGCGGCATTTTTTGTTTACTTTTTTTTGCTGAAGAAAAAAAGTAAAAGCCAGTCCGGCTTGAGGACAAATAAGAATATGTTTATGGGGCAGTATTAAAAATTAAACCACTTCAATAAATGGACAACAACCTATCCATATTACAAACCGAAGGCAAAAAAATCTTTGGACAACACTTCACCATTCACCCTGAAGACAGCGAAGTCATAAACAAACTGTTGGTGTGGTTTCTTCAAGATAAACAAGAAGCAACACATTACAACATCAATCTGAATAAAGGCATTTTATTAACCGGTCCTATTGGTTGCGGTAAAACAAGTCTGTTTACACTTATTCGTTTACTGCTTCCACAAGAGCAACGTTTTGTCATAAAATCCTGCCGTGAGATTACTTTTGATTTTATCAAAGATGGTTACGAAATTATACAAAATTACAGTACCAATGCTTACAATAACAACGATAAACCACGAACAGTCTGTTTCGATGACTTAGGAGCAGAAACAACCTTAAAGTACTACGGCAATCAATGCAACGTAATGGGAGAAATCCTTTTATCTCGTTACGACCATTTTATCAATGCTGGTATGATTACCCACGCCACCACGAACCTCTCAGCTTCAGAACTGGAAAACTACTACGGCAACCGTGTTCGTTCCAGAATGAGGGAGATGTTCAATCTAATTGCATTCAATTCAAATTCAACAGATAAAAGAAAATAATTAAACATATACGAGCACAATTAAAAAAAACATAATATAGCGAATAAATATTCAATTTAATAGTGTATGATGCTAATTTTATAATTAGACGTCTTTCACAGACACAATTAAAGAGTATTTTTGTGAGTAAATATTAAATTTAATCACTTGTAATTCTAACTTATTGGATAGGTAGAATTAAAATATTGATATTCTGAAAGAAAGAATATAATCTCAATCATATTATATTTTAAGAATCAGCCATCAATTTTGGAGAAACATAACTGTTACCAATTTTTCATTGATAATTTAGCAATTACAAAATACATTTTATCTTCTCGAAAAGTTCTATTGATTTTTCTATCACTTCATCCATATTCAAATAAGAATATTCAGCTAAGCGCCCTAAAAAAAACACATTTGTTTCGTTTTCCGCCATTTTTTTGTATTTCTTATACAAATTATGATTTTCTAATGTTGGAATTGGATAATAAGGTTCCCCGCTTGTAGTAGGAAATTCAAATACAATTGTAGATTTTGGATTTTTTTGTTTGGTTACATGTTTAATTTCTACACTACGAGTATAATTATGTTCATTTGGGTAATTTATCTGCACACAAGGTTGAACCAATTCCTTATCTACAGTTTGATATTGAAAATCGAGACTTCTCCACGGTAAACGACCTAAGGAATAATTGAAATATTCGTCAATAGCCCCAGTGTAAATTATATTGCTATAATCTTTACTTTCTAAGTCACGATAATCTCTGTTAAGAAGAACTTCGATATTAGGATGGGAAATCATATTTTTTATCATTGCTGTATATCCGTTTTTTGGCATAATCTGATATTTATGATCAATATATCGTTCATCCCTGTTAAATCGTATCGGAATTCTGCCACATACAGAAGTATCAAGTTCACGAGGATGCTTTCCCCATTGTTTAAGTGTATAATTTAAATAAAATGCTTCGTAAAGTTTTCTTCCAACTCTTGATAGAACAAATTCTTCGGAATTCTTAGGGTTTTGAATTGTTTCTCTTTCTTCGTTCAATAATTCTTTTGCTTTGTCTTCGTTAAGTTTACAATCAAAAAATTGTTCTAAAGTTGTCAAATTAATGGGAAAAGGATAAAGTTTTCCCTCGTAACTACTTTTTACATAGTACTTTCCATCTATCCATTCAGTAAATTGTGATAAATATTCTACAAGTAACCTATTATTTGTTCTAAAATAATGGGGACCATAACGATGTAGCAGAATTCCATTTTCATCAATGCTATCAAAACAATTTCCTCCGATGTGATCTCTACGGTCTATTATTAAAACTCTTTTATTAAGAATTTTGGCGGCTCTTTCTGCAATTACGCAGCCGGATAATCCAACACCAACGACTAGTATATCTATTTTTTCAAGTAACATTATGTTTTTTATATGATAATAGGGATAATAGACAAAAGTGATGCTAAAAACTTATATAATGAACTGATATACATAAATTTGCGGTCAAAAAAGATGAAATATAAAAAATCTGCATTTATTGCGGGTGCAAAATCACGAAGAAAAATGGGCATTTTCGTGGCAAGCAACGATATAATGGGTATGGTTGCGGAAGCCAATTTACAGCCCGCAAGTTTTTAGCTCCATCCGAACTGTGGGATAAATATCAGCGAAAGAAACAGACTAATCGTGAATTGGCAGAAGAATATGGCTGTTCATCCCGCACAATCCAACGGCGGTTGGACGAACAGTCGGTTCGCTTAAACGAGCATTTCCCATTTGTAGCCAATGTTGTAATTGACACGTATTATTTTTGGAGGAACTTTGGTGTAATGTGTTTCAAAGACAGCATCAGCAAAACTCTATTATACAAGCAATATGTGAAGTATGAAACGAATGAATTGTTCAAGATATGTATAGAAATAATCATCAATAAAGGATTTGAATTTCAATCTATTTTCTGTGTTGGTCGCAAGGGTTTTTTTACTTTATTCGGATATATCCCTATTCAAATGTTCCTACGCCTTCAGATTGAGATTATCAGGAGGTATTTGTCTCGAAACCCTAAATTAC
>JBKECI010000005.1:0-5840 GCA_047974405.1 Paludibacteraceae bacterium
GTGATTGACAAAAGACGACTACCAAACAACCTGAACACCCACTTTGAAACAGTAGTAAAAATGACCGGTGTAGATATTGTTTACGGAAAACACACTGTTTCTCAAAATATTAACTGGGAGATAAAGAAAGGGGAAAAATGGGCATTGCTTGGCCCAAATGGATCGGGAAAATCGACCCTTTTGAGCTATATATTTGCCGATAACCCGCAGGCTTACAGCAAAAATTTAGTCCTCTTTGACCGTAAAAGGGGAACGGGTGAAAGTATTTGGGATATAAAAAAAAGAATTGGCTTTACTTCGTCCGAGATGCACCTTTATTATCGTGAAAATGTGAGTTGCTTGAAAGTGGTAGAGTCCGGTTTTTTCGACAGTATTGGCCTGTATCGAACGTGTACCGAAAAGCAAACCGAAATAGCCGGATATATGATGGAAGTTTTGAAGATAGAATACCTTTCAGAACGTTCGTTTCTGAATATCTCGTCCGGCGAACAGCGTTTGGTACTTTTTGCGCGGTCTTTGGTAAAAAATCCGGACTTGTTGATACTTGACGAGCCGTTTCATGGATTGGATGGCGAGAACAAAAAACGTTGTCTTCAAATCATTGAACTTTACGGACAGCAGCCCGATAAATCAATCATTTTTGTAACCCATCGGCAAGAGGAGATTCCCGATATTGTAAATCGTTTTATGAGGCTGAATTAATGCTATTTGACACAATAAAATTACAGCAGGAAGAGATACGCCCCCGCTTAATAGTCGTTAAAACTCATATTCAAGCGAAACAGACCAACCTCTATCGTATTCGGAAAGTCCTTTAACTTTACCTATATTTAATATACCCCAATCATATCCGCTTTTTATACGTAACGATTTCCATTGAACTCCTCCACCGGTACCCAATCTAATATTGAAACGATTGACTTTTTCTTTGTAAGCGTCATAATCGCTCCCTGTCAAATGATAGGTGGTGTTGGTGGTAAGTTTGGTTGGTTCTGACAAGCCTATATTAAAACTTGGCCCGGCATAGGCAAACAACTTCAATCCCCAAAAAATAGGCAGATTAAACGTGATGCGCGCAGGCACATTCAGACTGTGACTCGTATAAGAATATTTTGCTGTATCGGTAGGGACGGCATAATATTGAGATTTTTCTCCAAAACCATAGTTGTAATTCAACCCTGTTTCCACTCCAAAATAAGTGTTCAATGGTATCTCAACGTTCCCTCCAAAACGTATATTGTGAAATGGGGTACTGCTATTGTGGTCTCCATATCTGAGTGTTTCCGAATATCCGATTTCGGCACGGTATAGAAACGATGATTTTTTATGAACGGTAGTATCGTTGGAATTGCTTTGCGAGAATGCTGCAGAGCAAACAATACCGAATGCGAGCGTAAATAATGCTTTTAATCTCATTTTGAAAAAATACTTTTAGAAAGTGTATGCCAATCCTATTTTTATATTATTACCTTTTAATGTATTGGCAGACTTGTCTCTGTCCAATAATCCCCAGTCGTACCCGGCGCGTACAGAAAAATGGTTGTAATATATGGCTGCGCCAATACCAAACTGCACGTCTAACGGTAAAATGTCGGAAGTTTGGGAATAATAATCTTTTACAATATGAGGATATCCGATCAGCAACTTATTGTCTGCATACGAGTCGTAATATACTTTTCTGTTCAGACCAACATTCAGATTGGGACCTACCAAAAGATCGATAGAAAACTCGTCGGCAAGCGGTACTGTGTAAGACATTTTGATGGGAAAATCGAGATATTGTGACGTGTTTCTGAATTGTGTCCAAACACCGGTCAGATTTTTGACAGAGAGGCTGGACATTAAGTTTGTAGCCGAGTAGTAATTGTACAAAATACCGGTTTGAATCCCGAATGTTTCGTTTATTTTAAACTTTACAATAGGTCCTCCGTAAAATCCGTTTGAATTTAAAACAGTATCGTTGGCTGGTTTTGGCATATCGTATCCATAACCAACTTGCAAACCTATTTCAACCTTTTTGTCTTGAGCAAGCCCGCCAAGAGTCATAAAGATTAGGACAAATATGGATATTATTATTTTTTTCATATCAAAAAAATGGTTATTTTTAGCTGCAAAGATAGTTAATTTTATAGATTATCCGCAAAACACATTGATTATCGAATCAAATATCGGTGATGTTTCTGATACTTTTTCTAATTTTAACAGGCAATTTTTGTAGATTGAAAAAGGATAATCGCTATTTTTTTTTGTCCAAATCCAAATCAAATCCCAACAGCATACCATCGTACAATTCTGCCATTTTTGCCAATATTTCCACCTTGTTGTTATTGGTAAACAGGCTTGCCGTCTTCATCATTTTCAAAAATCCATCCGCATCGAAGTACAGCTTGAGGTTGTTACCCGACTTTACGGCAAAGGCATTGGTTTTTGCTATTCCGAGTGCATAGCTTAATGTAGTAAGTTTGGTTTCGCTATTCATAGTGTATTTTCCTGAGAGTTTGATGACTCCCAGCTTTGCCGAGTAGGTGCTGTCGTCTTTAAACTCAAAATAGCATTTGCCCTCTTTTATCCCCATTTTTTCGCAATACTCGTCAAAAGCGCTCTCTACCTGTGTGGCAACAATAGCTCCTCCTGCTTTTTTGAGTAAGTTTTCGGTTTTGAATTTACAAGCTGTACCATCAAAATTCCATTTTCCTACCAAATCTTGTTGCGTGTATGAAGTGTTGCCGACAAGTTTGTGCCAAATAGTGCCAATTAACGTTTCGGACGAGATGTCTGAAGATTGGCTTATTTGTCCGTATAGTGGCGTAGTAAAAATAAAAGTTGATGCGATGATGGTAATAAACACCGTTTTTATTTGTTCCATTTTGAGTTTGGTTTTTACTGATGCAAAGATACAAAATAGACTTTAACAAAAACCTCGCCAGAAACAAACCAGGTTTTTGATTTTTCCTTATCCCTACCACTTCCCAAAATCCAGACTGTTAGTTAAGATATAAATTAGTATCTTTAACAATAAAAAATTTATGTCAGTAACACGAAAAAAATTCAGAAGTAGTGATGCGCTAATTTTTATTTTCATTTATAATTATTTGTCATATAAGTATATACAAGTATTATTTAATTTTACGATTTGAATTAAAAATTATTGTTGTCCGATAAAAATCGGTAAATTAACATATTAATGTATCAATCGTTTATACAAGCCTTGGGTTGAGACTTCCGTTTCCATTCAAAGCAGCAAGCCCTGCCTATCAAAAAGCGATTGCATTTCTAATCTTTGCCTGTTTCTAATCCAGTTTTTCTCCAGATTCTCCAAAAACCGCATCTGATGTTGGTAATTGAACAGATGCATTCTGCAAAACTGACTAAATCGGAGGACGACCAGCTGCACTTGAATTGTTTTTGCACCACTGTAAGCAGTAAATTCACTATCAAGGCACAGTATATCTGTATTTTGATAGTGTTTTCATACTCACCAAGAAAATACTTCAACGGAAAATTCTGTTTTAACGGTTTAAACAACAATTCTATCTGCCACCTCAGTTTGTAAATTGCGGCAATTAAATTTGAAAATCTCTTGAAACAGACGGATAGTGGTGCTATCGAAAATTTCTATCTGTTTTTTTATTACCTGCCTTATCCGGCTACCCAAAAATGCATAATGATATTCTTTGAGCAAATCGTTGTAAATTCCGGTAAAAATATCCGATGTTCTGCGCTGGTGATATCAAAAAGCGTACTCCCGTACAAAAGGCTTTCCAACTGAAAGTGTTTGGTTTTGCCTGAGAGTACGAGCATTGCAACCAATATCTCGCATAGTGAACTGTATTTTGCAAACACGACAAACAACATACTTATCAAATGGTCTTTGGTGCTAAATCCCTTTACATACTAACCCGAATTATACTTAACGGCTATTGCGTGAAATTAATTAATTGTTGATTAAACATATCAGCTGTCCAAAAACCGATTGTCCGAAAAAATGTGTATTTTTGTTCACAAATTTATTTTACTTACAAACCTATATTGCACAATTGATAGACACCCATTCACATATTTATTCTGAAGAATTTGATACTGATAGAGACGATATGATCCAAAGGGCAAAAAATATCGGTATTGAAAAAATACTCCTGCCCAATATCGATAAAAAATCCTTACAAAGAATGTTGGATACCGAAAATCGTTATTCCAATTATTGTTTCTCAGCCATTGGGATTCATCCAACCAGTATAAACAGAAATTATGATGAAGAATTGAAACTCGTGCATTCAGAGTTGAAACGGAGAAAATACATTGCCATAGGTGAAATAGGGATAGATTTGTATTGGGACAAAACATTTCTCAAAGAACAAATCAGGGCTTTTCAAACGCAAATAGAATGGGCGCTGGAATATAATTTACCTATTATTATTCATCAGCGGGAGGCTTTCGAAGAAACAATGAAAACCCTCCTGCCTTATAAAAACAAAGGATTACGAGGAGTTTTTCACAGTTTTGGAGGAACTGTGGACGAAGCACGAAAAATTATTGATTTTGGTGGTTTTGTAATGGGTATAAACGGAGTAGTAACCTTCAAAAACTCAAAACTCTCCGAAACCCTCCAATATTTCTCCCTCGAACATTTTATTCTCGAAACGGATGCACCCTATCTCACACCGATTCCTTTCAGAGGAAAACGAAACGAAAGTAGCTACCTTAAATATATTGGCGATAAAATGAGTGAAATTTTTCAGACAAATTTTTCAGAAATAGACAAGATAACCACCAATACAGCTGAAAAGTTATTTTTTAAATAAAAATTCGGAAGATTTTATATATCTTTGCCACCCAAAATATAAAAAAAGGAAAGGTGCTCGAGTGGTTGAAGAGGCACGCCTGGAAAGCGTGTAAACTCCTAAAGGGTTTCACGGGTTCGAATCCCGTCCTTTCCGCAACCAAAAGAGGTCTTATTTTCCTCTTTTGTTTTTTTATAACAAGCGGGTAAAATAATATTTTTCTTACAATGCATTTGTTTTCAGCTGAATAGCTTTTGCATTGCTATTTTCTTCGATATTTTTTGTAAATATTTTTTGCCGTTAATAAAAAAGTTTCTACCTTTGCACCCGCTTTAGAGATAAAGGAGTTTATTTCACATTTTTGGAGATTTTCGTATATTTTTGTTTATTTCCAAAAAAAAGCATTACCTTTGCATCCCTTTTCACAGATATTTTTGTCTGTTTGAAGAAGATGGCAAATTACAGTTTAGCCTGTATATTTTAGATATAGATGTACAGTTGCCACAGTTTTCGTTTACCAGTTGTTTTTTGCTTTCGTGTTGAAAGCGTTTTGGTATTTCGGAACACAGCGTTCTTTTAAGATTTTGAAACAACTATAATGTAGTATAAGAGAATGGGAAATTATTTTTTTTATGCCACGTCAATAGTCCATATTCCGATTAATTTTCATCAAGTTGGTTTCATAGTTATTTTATTTTTGTAGGCATTAATAGTGCTTTCATTTTATTTGATAGTTATGTAATTTTTTTGTATTGAATGCATTTATCGGTATATTGGGCATTATAAATTTAAGGATTCGTTCTGGCTCGAGGATATATTTTTTTTTAGTAATATAATTTTACAACGAAGAGTTTGATCCTGGCTCAGGATGAACGCTAGCGACAGGCCTAACACATGCAAGTCGAGGGGCAGCGGAGGTTAGCAATAACTTGCCGGCGACCGGCGCACGGGTGCGTAACACGTATGCAACTTACCTTCAACTCTGGGATAACCCGTTGAAAGACGGACTAATACCGGATAATACAGGGGCTCCACCTGGAGATATTTGTTAAAGATTTA
>JBKECI010000088.1:0-27094 GCA_047974405.1 Paludibacteraceae bacterium
CTGGTTGGCAACCCCAATTGTGGAAAAACCACCCTCTTCAACATAGCGTCGGGACAAAACGAGCACGTAGGGAATTACAGTGGGGTAACCGTTGGCTCAAAGACAGGAACATTCTATCAAGACGGATATGAATTCCAAATAGTCGATTTGCCGGGTACATATTCACTCTCTCCATATTCTCCCGAAGAAAAATTTGTACGGAATTTTTTGCTGCAAGAGATGCCCGACGTGGTGATAAATGTGATAGATAGCTCTAATCTGGAACGCAACTTGTTTCTTACTACTCAGCTTATCGATATGCACCTGCATACTTTGGCGGCGCTAAATATATACGATGAACTTCAAAAAAGCGGAGACCAACTCGACCACAAAGCATTGGGGCAATTACTCGGAATACCGTTTGTTCCTATCGTAGCCAAAACCGGATTCGGGATTATTCAACTTTTTCGTAATGCTATCAAACTCTACGAATCGAGCAATATTATTACATACGAAGGGTATCTAATCCCCTCGGTATCGGAAGATAAACTCCTCGACAATTATCATCACGAGATCGAAATAGCTCATCGACACCATTCCAAAATGTCGAACTCCGACTTGGAGGGTGAAGACAAAATGCACCGTACCTCTTGGCACATCCACATCAATCATGGAGCCGAAATCGAACAAAGCATCAAGCGGATAAAAAATAGACTCATTGCCGAAAACTTTCATTTGCAATCCAGATATTCTATCCGATTTTTGTCCATAGCACTCCTTGAAGACGATAAGGAAATCAATGAACTAATATCAAAGGAGAATAATTCGGATTCGATTTTCAAAATCCGCAACGAGGAGATAAAGCGTCTCAAATCTGATCTGAAGACAGACATTGACTCTGCTATGACCGACGCTAAGTACAGTTTTATAGCAGGAGCATTGAAAGGCACTTACAAAGAGAATAAAAAGGAGAAAAAAAATATAAAAACGGCCAAAATAGACGAATTGGTTACACACCGGATATGGGGCTATCCTATTTTTATACTTTTTATTTTCATTATGTTTCAGTCCACCTTTGCACTTGGGCAATACCCTATGAATTGGATAGAGCAAGGGGTGGCGTGGCTGAGCGGATTGCTGCGGGAAGCGATGGAAGCAGGCCCTCTAAAAGATATGCTGATTGACGGCGTACTGGGTGGTGTAGGGGGAGTAATTGTTTTTTTACCCAATATCCTGATACTTTATTTTTTCATTTCGTTGATGGAAGATACGGGCTACATGGCACGGGCAGCTTTTATTATGGATAAAGTGATGCATAAAATGGGGCTTCACGGCAAATCTTTTATCCCCTTGATTATGGGATTTGGTTGCAATGTACCTGCCATTATGGCTACCCGCACCATCGAAAGCCGAAGCAGCCGAATGATTACTATTTTGGTAAATCCTTTGATGTCATGCAGCGCACGACTACCACTATATTTGCTATTGGCAGGCACTTTTTTTCCAAATTACGCAGGTTTTGTACTTTTTGGAATTTATTTTACCGGAATATTTTTGGCGGTAGTCATAGCCAGGCTTTTCAAACGTTTTATTTTCAAAAAAGAAGAAGTACCGTTTGTAATGGAACTTCCCCCGTATCGCGTGCCTACCGGAAAATCAATGTGGAAACATACTTGGATGAAAGGAAAGCAATATTTGAAAAAAATGGGAACAATTATTTTGGTAGGTTCCATCATTATTTGGTTTCTGGGGTATTATCCTGTTAATAAATACGGTAGCGATATGGTAGATTTTCATGAAAACACCGGACAACTAGAAAATTCTTATATCGGCAGGATAGGAAAAACGATTCAGCCCGTCCTTGCTCCGTTGGGATTTGACTGGAAAATAAGCGTTTCGCTACTCTCGGGAGTTGCCGCTAAAGAGATAGTGGTGAGTACATTGGGGGTGTTATATGCTGGTAACTCTGATGAAGATACACAATCTCTTTCTGCTCGGATGAAGGAGGAAAGATTCAGCGATGGTTTGCCGGTATATACAACGGGTACCGCTCTTGCCTTTATGTTGTTTGTGTTGATATACTTTCCTTGCTTAGCCACCATTGTTGCCGTCAAGAATGAGACAGGGAGTTGGCGGTGGGCAATGTTTGCCGTTAGTTATTCGTTGGTACTGGCTTGGCTAGTGGCTTGGCTAGCTCAATTTGTGTTCTAAAAAAATATATTTTTTATGCAAAATGTGATTGTAACTATCGTGGTTGTTTTGGCTGTTGGGTATGTTTTGTACCAAGTGTACAAAATGGCAACCAAAAAGTATTCTGACACTCCTCAGTGTGGCAGTTGTGCCGGATGTGATGATAATATGATTATAAACAAGGGAAAAGACGAGGTAGATATGAAAAGATTAAAAACCGATTGAAATATAGACGGTGTATCCCCACGGTTTTATATTTTTCTTATTCAAATCGCTCAGTCTCCAAACCGATTGAAAAGTGAGTATTTTCAAAAAATTGGTAAATCCTACACTTATCTCTGAATAGGGGCGTTTCATAGGGGTACTGTTTGGAGGAAAATCCATCCAACGGGTCTGGGAGTTTGAAAGGGTACCGTATCCAATTCGGTAAGTTGCCATCTCTCTAATATTAAGGTGTTTTAGTATAGGTAGTTGATTAAATATAATTCCGTTGGTAATCAATTCGGTATGGAGTGAGAGGTAAGTGTCCATCGGATATTCAAAGTGATTCATCAAAGAAAATTGGTACAAACCGTATCCTCCGTTGGTTTTAGTACTAAAAAATTTTAATAGCGGATAAGGGACATTCCCAAAAATCTTGCCCGCTTCCACAAAATATTTCCACTTACCCAATACAAAACGGTTTTGCTGTGTTACTTTCAGCATCAGATTGCCGTAAAGTCCGTTTTGGTGGTTCAATGCAAACTCTCCAATCTCTGCCATCGCGTATATTACAGGGCGGTTGTTACGTAAATACTTTCGCTGCAGGTGATCGTTGATGGTTCGTTCGTTAAATGAGATACGATTGACAAGCGTAAAATACTGTGTTTTGATGTTGGATATTTCGATACCATTTTTGATAAATGGCATATAACCGTTTCCGGCAATACGTTCATTCCCTACAATCCATCGGGTTTCAACATCTTCGTTCCAATCATTTTTTACAAAAAGCGAAATATTTTCTCTGAAAGTGTTGAATGTCCCTTTTCGTAGCGATAGTATGGTGGTGGCTATATTTTCGTCGTACGAGGCATACGGGTTTTCTCTCCACAAAAAGTCGTTCTTATCATAAATCATCCAATGGTAGTCTTTCTGATAATGCATCCCTGCAATCATATTTTTATTTGTTGGGAGCCTCCATCGTATGTCGCCACTGTATTTCCATTGTTTATCGCCCAATCCGTACCCTATCATCCCTCCAAGCATCAGATTTTTCCACATATCTTCGTTGGTTTGCACAGGCAGGCTCAATCGCAATCCTTCTTGTTCGGTCAGCCGTGCAATGGTAACAACATTAGGTATGTCAAATTTTCCCACTTTCATATTTGAGGTGAAAACAACGTCGGCAATGTAGTTTGCCATTTTGAAGAGTGGTGTCTCTTTGAGTATTTCTACTTTTTGAGAGAGTTCTTTTTGTGAATACTGCGTAGCGGCAAAGGTAGAAGTATCAACAGTATAGTCTCCATCCACCGTATCAAATGTGGTATTTCTGCTGATGAGCAGTTCCGAATTATTGCGCAGCGTATCGGAAATTATCTGAGAGGTGAGGTTCCAACGTGTTTGTTCCGATTGGGGGATCCAATATTGAGATGTACGTGTAAATTGCTGATTGATAAAAAAATGGTGGATAAAATTGATGTTTGCCGCTTGTGGAAGTTCCGCATCTATTTTGACCAATGCCCACGTGGCCGAGTCTATCATCATAATGCCATTCAGAGCCAAATTTTTGAAATTTTTACTCCAAAATTGTACCTCGTATTGTTTGCCGGTATCGGTTTTCAGGCTGTCTTTCAGGTAATAGATGTAGTAATGCGAGCCTATGTTTGCCAAAGGGCTTACGATGCTCTGTCCCAGTACGGGGATGGAATTTTCGTAAAAATTTACTTTTTCATCTATGCCGTTGAGCAGTTGAGATACGGCATCCGAAACCGCTTTTGGGGTATTGTACGTGTCTTTATTCCACAGTTTTTTATTCTTCTTATGTTGGGTATATTCCGATTGTTCCAGATATAAAGGGAGTAAAAAAGAGGAGTCGTTTGCGGTAATATTTCCTGTTTTGAACTGCGAAAAAAGACGGTTATTTTCCCACCGGAAGTTTTTTTTGCTGAGAAACACGGCACTCTGTTCACTACTATTAATCTCTATGCTGACATTGTTGTCCTTCCGCTTTGCCCTCACTTTTCGCATCAGGTCGTTGGCAGGGTTTGCTCCCGGCAGCACAAATACATCAAACAGATAGTTTTGCTTTTCTTCCAACTCCATTTGTAACCCGACACTCTTTCCTGCTTTTAATTTTATTTCTTGCCGTTTGAATCCGAGTAGCGAAAATACCAACGTTGTATGATTACTGTTGGTTCTTATCATAAAATACCCCTCTTCATTAGTCTGTACGGCTATGTTCGAATTTTTGAAAAACACATCTACCGATGACAGAGGGGTTTTGTCATACTTATCTACTACTTGCCCCACCACTATCGTCTCTTGAGCTGAAAGCGAATCTGTACTCCATAGCAATAAATATGACAGCAAAAGAGCAGAAAATATTCCAAGTGTTTTATTTTTGTTGAAAAATACTGTCATAAGGGTGAAATAAGATATGTTTTTTTCGGCTGTCAGTAATTTTGATAGTTTCAGATTTGTTTTTTGTTCATTGGATGATATTCCAATATGGTTTTTCTAAGATATTGCACATCAATATGTGTGTAAAGCTCGGTGGTGGTAATGGATTCATGCCCCAGCAGTTGTTGTATGGCACGTAGGTTGGCTCCATTTTCGAGGAGGTGCGTAGCAAACGAGTGCCTGAATGTATGTGGGCTGATGTTTTTGTTTATTCCGGCAAGTTCTGCCAGATTTTTGGTAAGTTTGAATATTGCCATGCGCGAAAGTCTGCTGCCTCGCTGGTTCAGAAAGAGAAAGTCTTCGTTTCCCTTCGTTATTTTTCCGGCATTTCTTTGGATATTCCAACGTTTGATTTGTTTTTCAGATTCGTCCGAAATCGGAACCAAACGTTGTTTGTTTCCTTTCCCTTCTACCAACATATACCCCTCGGCAAAATAGATATTGGAAATTTTAAGATTGATAAGTTCCGATACCCTCAATCCCGAGCCGTAAAGCACTTCGATGATAGCACGGTTTCGGTGTCCGTCAGGCTTTGAATAGTCGATTACCGAAACAAGGCGGTCAATCTCTTCGACAGTAAGCACCTCAGGCAGTTTCAGCCCTATTTTGGGGCTTTCCAATAAGTCTGTTGGGTCTGCCGATATTTTATCTTTGTATATCAAGAATTTATAAAAAGATTTGATGCTCGAAATTAATCGGGCTTGCGAACGCTCATTGATTCCGACTTCGGCTACTTCGATGATAAAATCACGTAAATGTTCCTCTCCGGCATTTTGCAATTCGATGTGCGCATCGCTCAAATAGACTTCCAGTTTTTTCAAATCTCTTTCGTATCCGTCAATCGTATTTTCGGAGAGAGATTTTTCCATCTTTAAAAAAATATGGTATTCGTCAAGCAACGGGAGCATTTTCAATATTTTTGTGTGTGATGTCGGTTTTTGGCTTTTTGAGCCACAAAGGTATAAAAAAAACGGTAAGCGTTGTTGCTTACCGTTTTTTCAATGGATATTTTTATATAAGGATTAGTTCTGGTTAATTTTCATAATGCCCGAGCCGGACTTAACGATGTAAACACCTTTTGCTTTTCCGGTCATATCAATGTCTTGATTTGAACTCAAAATGAAACGTCCGCTGATGTCGAATAGGCTTACATTTACCTGTTTTGCATTGCGGATGATTTTTCCGTCAAACATTACACCGTCTATCCGTGCCGATGACAATCCTGTGGGAGCTTTTGGAGTTTTGAAGGAGATGGTGGCAGCATCAGATGCTACCCCTATAGCGTTTTCTCCTACAACCGAGAAAGTATAATCGGTTTCGGGGGTTAAGTCAGACAGATTGTAACTTGTGTCCGTACCATTCACATCCAGATTAATGGCGGCTTTCACACGGTTTTCTGCTCTTTTTACAGAGAAAGGACCGCTTGCAGAGGTAACAACATATTTTACGGTAGCAGGCAGCGCACTCCATGATATGGTAGCGGTGGTAGCGGTAACATTGCTCGAACTTCCGCCCGTAACTTGTGTAGCATTATACAAGGTACCGGCATCGGCTCCCCATACTGTAGCTCCTGTCAGATAATTGCAGGCATTTTTCACCAAAGTAATACCGTCGGCGGTAAGGTTTTGTTGGTTATTGTCTGAAATACCCAATACCAGTACTCTGTGTTGGAGCGCTTCGTTGGTTACTCCGCTTACGCTTGATGTTTGTCCCACAGGAAACTCGGCTATGGAAACTCCCGTAGCTCCCGAAATACCTCCAATTAAATAATCGGATGCATAGTTTGATGTTTGCAAACCATTTCCAGAACTGATGCTGTTAATTGCTTGTATTTCATTGTTGTAAGTGCCTGTTGGGGTGATGCCGGTAAATATTGGGTGGTTGGGTTCGTTGATAACAACAGTTGTTGCAGCCGGAGCGGGGTTAGCTCCCGTACCCTGATTCCAAGTGTTGGAGTTTACGGCGTACATTTTTAATGCGAGCAGTGGTTTGTTTATTCCCCACAAAGCTTTCATTCCGGCGCTACCTGAACTTGGAGACTCTGTCAATACCACCAGGTCATAGTTAGAGAAATCATAAGAGGTGGTAATGTCTGCCACTTTAATATTAACCACTTGGTTGCTTTCAGCCAAAGCAGCTCTTATTTTGGTGTCGTTGGCGGATACAGCTGTATTGATAACATAAGCTATGTTGTTGTTGGCAACGGTTGCCGATACGGTATAAGCCTTTGTGCTGTTGTCTTGAGCTGTTACGGTAATGGTTTGTGTGGTGGACAAATCCAATGTAGTGCCTGAAGCGGGGGCTGCAGAAGCTGTAGCAGGGATATCAAATGTTACTGTTTGCGACAAAGAAGAACCTTTAGCCAGCATAATGCTGTAAGCGTTGGTACCCGAGTCAAAAGTGGGAGTTGCTCCGCCTATGGTCAGGTTGGTAATATCTTTGTCCGAGCTTGGCGTTGGGTTGGCAGTCAGTGTTACGTTATAGTTTACATTGGCAACTCCATCTGTAACGGTATAGATTACTGTTCCAGCACTAAAATCTTGAGTGCCTGCAGGGGTATATTCAGTAGCTGTACCTCCGATGGTTACTGCGGGAGTAATAGCGGTAAGGTTAGTTCCGTAAGGGAGTTCTGCTGTAATGGTTTTGGTATCTTGGTCAATAGTAGCGCTTACCCCTTCGGCTGTAAAAGCGGTAATCCTGGGAGAGACTACTTCATATGCAGTAATATTAACGTAGCTGACATACGATGAACCGATTGCCGTAATTGGTGCTTCGACACTGCTAGGGGATAAAATTGTTATTTTTACAGCTTCACTCGAGTTTACTATTATATCGGTAGTTGAACATGTAGCATTGTCGTAAGCCCACACAGTTCTACTTAGTTGTGTGTTGTCAGCAGCCTTTACTACTGTAATAATAAAACCACGTCCTGAAGTCCCATTTGCCTGTATAGTAAGAGTACCGCAGTTAGGTAGCCAGTAAGTTAAATTTTTTCCAGAGTTAAAATTAGCATCCGTAGCTGTTGCAAAGCATTTTCCGTTACGATTAGCGGAAGTAGGTGCCGAACTTGTTCCGGCCCAACCGTCTGCAACAGGGTTGGTGTGTACTTGTGTAGCCCCCGTCATAGTAATGGGATAAGTACCCTCGTAGGCTTTTGTTTGAGCATTGATGTTAAAGACATAAAAAAGCCCAAATACGACTACCGCCATTAATTTGGTAATTTTTTTTTTCATAAGGCATAATTTTTTTTGGTTAATATTAAGTTGATTAATTTTAATGATACAAATGTATATACTATTTTGAAAGATAGGGTGGTACAAATTGGTTGATAGATGTGGTCGTTTTGGTTTAGTGGTAAAAATATTTGATTTTTTGGTCGTTTACCCGAATAAAGTAGATTCCTCTACCATAATTGAGCATATCCATATCTACCATATCGGTAGGCGCTCCCACCCAATTTTGCAAAATAAGCCCTGCCGTATCAATGATGCTTACTTTTTGGATGTTTTTTTCGGCAGATACTATTTCTATGCTCTTTTCTTTTTTTTTTACGTTACAATGAAGTTTTTCTTTTTTTGTTGTGGCTATAGCTGTAGATTTTTTTGCCAGTTCATATTCCAAGCTTGCCATAATAAATGGTCCGAGTACTTTTCCTTCCGTATCGCTATTTATTTTTACATCGCTGCCGCATAGGTAGTAATTAGCATCGCCTTTGCGTGTGCCGCTTAGTCCTGCCGACTCGCAACTTTGTATCAACTTTATTTTCTTGTTATTTTCTTCCACTACAAAATTTTCGATAAGCCCTTTATAGGCTTTTTCGGCAACATCTGTATATATGTTTTTATCCAATATTCCCAACCGTATCCCTTTTAGATAAGCGTATGTAAACATACATGACGCCGAACTTTCGAGGTAATTGTTGATATTGCATGATATTCCTTTTTTGGTATTGTCGTATTGGAGCAGTTGATACCAACAACCAGAATTTTCATCCTGTCTTTCGCTAAGCCCTTCGGCTACTTGATTGGCGTAACTTATCAAGCGGTTTCTTGCAGATAATTGTTCTGGCATATATTCCAATACGTCCACCAAAGCCGCAAAAAACCATCCTACACCTCGTCCCCAAAATTCTTGAGAGCGCCCTGTAGAGACGTTTGCCCAATAAGAGGAGGCTGCATTGGAGGGTTCGGCAGACCATGCATGGTAGTTGAGTTTTTTGTTGCTGTCCCAAGTGTGGGCAAAAACGGTGTCAAACTGCAAGGCTATATCGTTCCACGATTGGAGATTGTCTGTTTCGCCTTGTTCGGTGCCAAAGTTTCCCTGCCATTCGGCATAGAGGGCTGCTCCCATATACAGCCCATCGAGCCACATTTGGTTGGTGTATTGTTTTTTGTGCCAAAACCCTCCAGCTCCGGGCAGGTTTGAATCTATCCTTTGATGGTTGTATTTGAGTCTGTTTCTACAAGTGGTTGCATTGTTTTTGTATGTTGATGCTTTGGTAGTTTCTCCCTTTCCCAAAGCTCCGCGATAGAGTTCAAAAAATATTTTTCCGGCGTTCAAATCGTCGATATTACTCTCTCCCAACGTCATCGTTTGGTTGTCGGCAAAATGCTGAATGCCGATAAAGTAGTATTGACTCCAAGATTGGTCTTTGTATTGTTCCCACGCCTTGAGAATAGCTTTGGCGACCAATCCCGACACATAATCCCAAGTGGCATTGGCGGGAGTGGTTGAGGTAAGAAAACCTTCGGTGGAGGTTTTGTTTCTAAAGTCGCCCATGCGGGAGTCGATTGCCCACTTTGAGTAAAGGGAGTCGGGGCAAAAAGGAGCTGCTGTTAAACTCGGGATTGTCGATAAAAAGATAAAATATAGAAGTGTTTTTTTCATTTTTTTGAGGGAATAAGATTTTTTTAATATACTATTATTTTGGCAGATTTTTGCCCCGATTGTACTATGTATGCGCCGGGGGATAAGTGGTGTCGGCGGATGTTGTTACCTACGGTTTTACTGGAAAGGGTAATGATTTTCAATGGATTTTGTGATGTAATTTCTCGCTTTTCCAATTTAAAAAACGGAATAATATTTTCTTTGATAATTTCAACGCTGCTTTGGATACCGTAAAATACCATTTTGCTTACCGTTAATCCGCTCGAGCCGCTTGTTTTGACAACGATATCATCCGTATCAGTATTTTTGGGAATAAATGTGAGAGTTTTTTCTGCGTTGGATGCGGTGGGATATTCTGTAACATCGTTGTTTTCTCCACCATCCGTAACTATTATCGGACGTGAAGTACTACCGTTTGCATAGGTTATTTCTACTTTAGTACATCCATTTACCTTTATTGTTAGCAGGGCATTAGAACTTCCCCATTTGTATCCGGTTCCGTTACTCCAGTTTACGCTTCCCGTTTTTTCTATCCATACAGGTTCTCTCGACATTGTTTTACAATGGAGGGTGGTATTGAATTTGCTCAACCGTACAGATGTGTAATCGGTAGAGTCGTTTCCGCTATCGACAGGCGGTTGGGTAGTGGTTGTTTTTAAAGTGTCTGAGGTAGAAAATTGCCAAAGTTTTCCTTCTACTGTTTCCGTTGGAGTTACGCAATCTACCCGCCAAAAATAGGTTTTATCTTTCTCAAGAATGGGAGAAATAATGGTGTCCAAAACGGTTTCTACGTACAATTCTGGTTGCTCGGAGGTGCCGAAATAGATTTTGCAGGAAGTGGTGTTGCGTGCCGGTTTCCACCGTAATGTTGCGGTTCCTGCCGAAACAGCGTAACGTCCGTTGTAGGGTTGTGGCAAAGCGGCAAACGGCAGTACATGGGGCATGACTCTTTCCGGATTCCATTTTTTATCGAAACTCCAGTAGGCGTCTATCTCTTTTCTGCTATCAAGTGTCAGGCTGTTTGCAAACCAACTCAACCCTTTGGCTCCCGTTACTCCGTAAAAAGAGGTGGTGGCAGATTTGCCCAAATCGGTGATGCTGTCGGAGAGTTGAACATCCAAATAATAAAATTTGGCATAGTTTTGACAATTTTGGAGCTTTACGTTTTTGTTGTACTCGCTGTGTACGGAACCTCCTTGTATTACCAACTTTTGGTCTTCGTCAGAGACTCCTTCATGCCAAATAGGGCTGCTGCTTTTGGTCTCGGTAAACCGGCAGTTGATGGCGTAGCAGTATCCTCTCGGACAAAACGCGTCGATACTTCCTCTAAAGTTGCATTCGGATACATAATACATTCCTCCTGCTTTGCCCCAAGGGGCAAAGGTGTCTTTCCACAGACAAAGCACATCTAGATTGATAAACCAAAGCCTCGTGCTGCCCGGCTCACTCCGGATAACTTCGGTATAGTCTTCAGCCCCTTCGTAAGTGTTTCTTACATACATATTGGCAACGACAATGTCATGAACGCCGGCAGCAATGTTAATTACGCCTGTACCTGTATTGGACCCGTTTTGGGTATACCAATCCTTTCGGGGGATGCTGTACTCTATGTGGGTGGCAGAGCGTGATTCACCAACCAATGCTATATGGTTGGAGTTGATCATCACATGTTCGTTGTATGTACCGTTTTTTACAATTATCGTTATCCATTCATCGTTGGTGGTCGAAACAGAGTTTAAAGCCTCCTGAATGGTTGTAAAATTGCCTGTTCCATTTTTTGCCACAATTATTTCGTTGGCTGAATACAACTTTAGGACGGCAAGCAGGAGCCATGTCGTGAAAAGAAACCTCATAGATTTGTTACATTTAGATTATGACAATTTACAGGCTTAACATGCGCTTTCTGTACGATGGTAGTATGTTCATTGTTATGTACTTGAATTTTATACGGACCGATTGACACCCAAGTCCAGAAACCGTAAAAAGTTATAAGCCCTATCAGCGTTACACATCCATTGACTACTTTTTGTTTTACAATCGATATTTTCTGTTTTTCTTTCATACTCATTTTGTTTTTTGTAGTTTTATCATTCTTATGGATTGATGATTTTCTTTTGTTGTGAAAGAGACAATATAAATACCCGTATTTAATTTCTCTCCTACTTTAAGGGTGCGCTTTTCTCCTTTCATCAATTCCGAAATGGTTTTTTCATAAATTATTTTTCCTGTTAAATCTGTTATCGTGAGCAATCCTTCAGTGCTTTCTCCGGTTTCAAATTCAATGGTTGTTGATGAAAAGAAAGGGTTGGGGTATGCCTTTATGTTTTTGTTTGTTGATATGATTTGTAAAATAGGAGTGGGAGAGTAGTGTTCATAAGCGCCCAAATCAATACCGGTTCCCGAAAATGGGAGGGAAAAATCATCACTTTTCAGGGTGATGGAGTTTATTCCACGTACAACGCCAATGCCTTTGTCTATGAAAAACGACCCCTCTTTCAATTTGCCAAATCCATTTTTTGGTAAACTCCCGTCGGTTTCTCTTGGAGCAAGAAAATCTGATTTAGAAGTGCTTACAAATTGATTGTATATCGAAAGTTGGTCAAATGATTTTCCGGCAGCAGTTTTATAGGGTACCAAAGGATATTGTCCGTCAATGGTATTCCAACTATTGTTTTTTTCCGTGCTTCCTGCAGCTAAATCAAACATTTGTGACTCGCCTCCCACTTTGGCATCAAAACTGATATTGTTTCGTAAATCGCTCGGATAGGCTCGGACTCTAAAATTTTTATTCCCTTGCCAAGCAACGCAGTTAAAAATAAAGAGACTGTCGGCATTGTTGTTTTCGCTGAAACAAACTCCTGTTTCGTAGCCGTCAAACGAAATGCAGTTTTTTACCTGATGTTTTGCCGCCCAATTGTCACCGCCGAGTTTGAATCCGTTACCGTCTCCTGCCCATCCGATAGGAATTGTGTTTTTTTGTCCGTACTCCCAATCGGGGTCGTTGGTTTTTATCAAATCGGGATTCCCGTTTCCTGTAGTCCAGCATGAATCCACGTAAATGGTAAAATGGGTCATGTAAAAGTCCCAACCATCGTCCGCATTTTCCCAGGCACGACATCCTACATAGCGATTGTTGGCTCCGGGTGAGAGTTTACAAGCAAATCCGTCGGCATTTTCATAACCTGTCCCCCAATCTAAATTTCGGTATGAATCACAATTTTTTGTCAAATTACAACATACTTTATTTGCCGCATCCGGCGAATCTTTGGCTAGTCCGATTTGGATTCCTGTGTCTCCGTTGTGATGCAGCGTTAATAATTCACAAGTATTGTAACTTCCTTCTATTTTGATGCCGTTGTCGGGGGCTTGGCAAACTTCAAGCCCCTTGAGGTAATAATAATTACCCGTAATTTTAAATCCTCGTGCTTCGCCCCGTGCAGTAGAACTTAGATTGGCATAGTTGCTGAAAATATCGTAAAAGTTTAAAACAGGCTTTTCATTGGGATAGTTGAAAATACAATATTGTGCCAATTCATTCCCGGTGCCACTTAAAAAAATAGTGGCTTTGTAGCGGTATATTCCTCCCCTCAAATATACGGTATCGCCCGGCTCCATCTGGTTTGTAGCTTTGGATAGATTAAAAAACGGAGCATCAATCGTCCCTTCGTTGGCATCGTTTCCCCCCTTTTCGGCAGGAGCGCAGTAGTACGTTTTGTGTATGGACGATTTGAACGTTGCTATAACTGTTTTTACCGTATCTATAATAACGGATGTTTGAGGATTTGTACTGGTAATGCTGCCCGACCAATCCATAAACGTTGCTTGCATCGCCGCGTTGGGGATGGCTTGCAATTGGACTGTCGAACCTTTGGGATAGAAAGGCAAATCGGGAGTTTTAACAACGCTCCCTTTTCCTGTTATATGTACGGTTAATGCAAATTCTTTTACCCCTTCGGAGGCTCCTGTGATAGTTATTTTGTCAAAATTGGGACCGCCGTTGGGTGTTAATGAAGTGAAAACAACTCTGTTTGTCCCTTTTCGCAAGTTGAGGGCGATAGAGGTTTCCAACCATGTGGTAAAACTACCCGAAGATGCAAAAGGGAGATTTGTTACCTGTAAAACATCATTTACAGTAATACTCATTGCTCTATCGTCCGATTTTCCGTTAGCCCATCGAACCAACACTTGCGATGAAGGCATCTCCTCGGCTAATGTAAATTCGAGTGTCAATTTACTCCCGACAACATTTGTGAAATCAACAAATCCTGTTCCGGTATAGCCAGAGTGCGAATTGTCCACCTTGCCATCATACATTCCACTTTCACCTTGTACAACGACGTCGGCATAAACGGCAAAATATGAGATAAGAAAAGCAAAAAAAGCAAGTAAACGCATTTTCATGTTTATCGTGTAAATTTAACGGAGCGGTTGTTGGTTTTTGATGATAATATTACAATGTAAGTTCCTCTTGGGAGATTGCCAATATGTACAATATGGTAATTATTCCCTTCCGGTAAAATTTGGTTGTCGATACATTGCTCTACAACTTTTCCCGAAATATCTCTAATTGACAATGATACTCTTTCTTTTTTGTTGAGAATGAATGAAATGGAGGCTATATCCGAAATTTGAGAACAGGATATTTTTATACCCAAAAAGTCGTTCTGACGCAATGGATTAAAAAAGCCTGTTGACACACCATACTCATAAGCTCCCAAATCGGGTTTGGCTCCTACGTAATCGAGCGTTATGGTTTTGTTCGCAAATGTATAGCTTGTCTCTTGTCCCATATCAATGCAGTCTGAAGTTGGCAGTAAACGACAAAATCCGTTGTCAGGAATGGTTCCATCTGCGTTTCGTGAGTTACAAGCCAGTTGATTGGCAACTGTGTTGTCGCTCAAATCGACTGTAAAATCGTCGTAATTCCCGATTCCACCGTTTTTTTTGTCGCTTTGGTTGGTTCCAAACTGCCAGCTGTTGTTTTGCGTAATATTTTGGCTTTGGTCGCTGATGATTTTGTCGGTAGATTTAAATCCGATACAGTTTTTTATGGTATGTCCCGAGCTTCCGCTTGCCATCGAAAATCCTTTTACATTGTCAAATGCCGTGCAGTGGAGCATTACTTGCGGGTCTTGATTGTCATTTTGGTCAAAACATTTGCCTCCTCCGCCTACATATTTCATATCAAAGGCGATGCACCGGATGGCAATATTGGTACCCCGTGAATAGGTGCTGTTTCCCCCCATTTTGAAACCGTTGCCATTGCCTGATTTATTGCCTCGCAGTGTCATAGCATCACCGTTGTGCCATGTGCGGCAGTTTAGCAGTAACACCCCAAATGTGTTGGAATAAAAATCCCAACCGTCGTCTGAATTATTCCATGCACGGCAGTTTTCAAACACATTGCCTTCGCCACAAAACAATTTGCAGGCAAAGCCGTCTGCATTGCCTCCGCTTTTGTGCGAATCGCAATTGTTGTACGAATCGCAATTCAGAATATAATTGTACGCGCATGTCCCATCGTTGGAACCGGAGTCTTTTGCCAGCCCTATTTGAAGCCCACTGTCGTAACATCCGTCAAAATCTAGAAATTCGAATATATTCCAATTGCTCTCTACTTTGATTCCATTATCGCCGGCTTCTTTGATTATAAATCCTTTCAAATGCCAATAATTGGCACCGGCTCTCAAAAAGAAAGCGCGGTTTGAATCGCCGGGACCTTGTGTAGAGAAATTGAGTAACGGACGTTCGGAGGAGGTGGAATAACCTTTGCCGAAAATGCAAATCTTTTTGTCGGCAGTTCCCGATTTGGTTATGTTAATAGTAGAATTGTAGTGATAGGTTCCGGGGAGAACAAAAATGGTGTCGCCCGGATTTGCAATATTTACCAATGCCGAGATGGTATATTTTGGAGATTCAAGCGTACCGGCATTCACGTCGCTACCCGAGGGCGAAACATGGTAATTGATACTCAATAGTTTGAGCGCTAAAGAGAAAAACGATATATTGAAGAGCAGTCGTTTCATTTTTTTTCTTGTTTTACAATTTTCAACGTGGTACTTCCTTCGTTTGTGGTCATTTTGAAGATGTAGATTCCGCTTTTCAAGTGATTGAGACGAAGTTGAATTTTGTTTTCTACACCTGCTTCTACCCATCCTCTAAAAGGTATATCCAACCTTTTGCCGTCCACACCGAAAATGGAAATTTCAGTGGGAGAGGTCTTATTCGATTTGAAAATGAGCGTATTGTTGGCAAATCGCATTTCAATACGATTTTCGTTTACTGTGGGAGTAGCGTTGGAGCAATCTTTTTCGTAAGATTTTATCGAAACTCCGTGCAGATTTAAACTTCCGGTTGCTCCGTTGGCTATTTTTATCGATATTGGTTTGGAACTTTTGGTATATTGGCTGATGTCTATTTCCGATACACCTTTGCCTCCCGTATAAGCGTAAGTTTGGATGTATGAGCCATTGCCAACGCTGTCGATAGAGACATTGAAAGTGTTGTCGCCCGTGCGGGAAGTTTTCAGTTTGAAAGCGCCACAACTTGGCAGTTGAAACAAGGCAGCTCCACCGGTGTATTCCCCTTTGGTAGCCGATTTACCTAAATCAATGCATCCGGTCAATGCTCCGGAAGAACCGGTAGAACCGTCGGTTCCAGCTCCGACTTTTGTAGTTTGCAGCGTGGAGGCTACGCCCGAAGAGGAGGAGGGGAGCAGTGTTATGGTTGAGGGTATGTATTTTGCGCTTGTAGTCTCATTGTTGAACCAAAACCAACTCTCGGCATCGGAGTCGGGAGTGAAAACATCGTTTTTTATCCACACGCAACCATTGTTGTCGGGTAGGCTGTCGCTACCACTGTTTCCATTATCAGGGTCTATGGCTGTACAATTGAAATTTTCGGGAGTACGGTACGGTTTATTAGCTCCTGCATAGGTTTCTGCTACACACGGTACATACATCACACTGTCTAATGTGTATTGGTATGGGAAAAGCCCCTCCATATCTTTTTCTTTGGTTTGAGGGGTACCGCAATTTTCGAAAAAGCATCCTTTTTGCACCAAATAACCCTCCGGTGAAAATCCCGGAACGCCTACTTGCAGCGGAATCTGAGTATCTTTGAAGTAGCAGTTTTCGACCAATACGTTGGCATTGCAGGCAGAAGCAATGCCGTATATGGAGTTACTCACGTTATAGTTATTGTAGCAATGTACGGTCGCGTAGCGTACGCGGGGATTTCGTTGGATGGTTCCGTCAAACCAATTGTGGTGGAGCGTTACTTTCATAATTACATCTCCGCTTTCGCTGTCGCTGTGCCCTATTAAGATATTTTTGTCATGCTGAAAAAACTTGTTGTAAGAAACGGTAACAAATTCGCTGCCTCTGGTTATATCCAACATCCCGTCATGCGAACCGGCATTGGTGCTTACTCCGTCGCTGAATGTACAATGGTCTATCCAGAAGTTTTTGCATTTGTTGTTGATTTTTAACAAATCGTCGGGAGCATCCGAAAAAGTAATATTTTGTACTATCACGTTTGATTTTGTATTCCATCCAAAACCACCCCCTGTAATATGGGTGTCTGTACCCAACCCTACAATGGTTTTGTTTCCTCGCGCCGAAATTTCTCCTGACACAGTTATCTTCCCTTTTACCAATACGATAACGGCATCGTTTGTGCCATCAACCGCCGCTTTTAGTTCGTCGGCATTGGTAACGGTTACCGTTTGTCCCCCTTCGCCTCCTGTGATTCCTCCGTTAAGTGATGCAAATCCTTCGGGATAGCCCGCGATGTTTGTAAGATTTTGTCCGTACAAAGATAAATTTACAAGTACAAAGAGAAAGAAGAAGAAAATATTGTGTGTTTTCATTGAATATTAATAGTTTATATTTTTCTGTTGATTATAATTTTTTCTGAAATTATTTTTCCGCTATCGTAAATTGTTTGTTTTACTAATAGTCTGTTCCCGAGTGCTTTTATCTCTTTTCCTGTAAGGTCAAAATATTTTACAGAGATTATCTTTCCTTCATTTTGATAAAGACTGCTTGTACCGTTTGCGGTATAAAGCGTACCGGTTATTTTTAGGTTTTTGATATTGACATCTCGCGTTGTACTATTCGAAAATCGGATATAAATGGTTGGTCCCCAGGGAGCAGAGTCGCTGCTCAAATCAATCAATTTGCCCAAGGTCCAACTGGTGGAGCCATTTTTTGCTTGTGTGCCTACTTGTGTCCAGTTTTGGTTGTCTTTTGAAAATTCGATAATTACAGCGCCGTTTGAGGAGCCTGACGACTGCATATCGAATATTGCTGATTCGGCGGAAGCCAAGCAAAACGGTCCCCAAACGGTAGAAGTTCCACCACCGGCAGATACTGTAAATTGAGTGGCTACATCCACAATGATGGTTTTTGTACCCATAGGGCGGGTTCCACCTGTATCGGTAGTGTCAATTTTTGTAGTGTCTTTTTCGTCAGGGTTAGGGTAAGTCCAATTGCCAAAATCATACTCTTTGGCTCCCAAGTCGGGTTTTTCTCCCGAATAAGGGGTGGCATAAAAAGGTTTTAAACGAATATTGGTTTGTACGGTTCCTTTGTCAATGGCTGTATTGTTGTTTTTTAGCTTAAAAAGGGTTTCTATTGTTGGGTTGGTCAGTCTGTAATCGTTGTCTCGTTCTGTTTTTACGTCTTCCAAGTTTACGTTTTCAAACATATCATCGGTAAAGAGAAGTCCCAGATTCCAACTGTTGGTAGTTTCTGTGCTTCCGGTGGCAATATTTTGTCCGGTTCCTGCATACGAAAGATTATTTATCATCACATGTTTTCCCTTTTCGGGTACCTCTTGAAAGGCGAAATTTCCCATACCGTTGTTTCCATATCCGGTACAGTTGATGCAGGTTACACCCCATGAGTTGTGGTTCTGGTCAAAACCTTTGCTTACATTTCCGAGAGCAAAACTGTGGAGTACTACATTGGGCGCATTTCCGTCCACGCCACCACCGCCTCCAAGTTTGAATCCGTTACCGTCTCCTTGATACGAGGTAATGAGTTCGGGCCAGAAATTGACACCGTTTTTGTACGACCAGCAACTGTCTATCAGCACCGCCTGATTGCCTCCATACACATCCCAACCGTCGTCTCCGTTTTCCCAGGCGCGGCATCCTCTGAAAATTGTACCGGTACCCTCTTTGGCAGCAAAGCCGTCTCCGTTTTCTCCTTTCCCTTTGACCTCCACATTTCGATACGAATCGCAGTTCAACACCAAGGCATTGACGGAGCCTGAACCAATCGAAATGCCGTCATGCCCGCACTCTTCTACAATGCATCCCTCAACCACAATATTTTCGCCGGCTATGATTATTCCGTTATATCCGGCTTTGTATATTTTTAAGCCCCGAATGTGCCAATATGGCTGCCGTAAATCCATTCCCCGATAGGTGGAACTCTCGTTGCCGTAATTCCGCATAGAGGAACAATCGAAGACCGGTTTTTCTCCCCGAATGGCCGAGACAAGCACAGGAGAGGTTTTGCTTGCTGGGTTGGAGGCTTTTACCGTAGTATTTACAGTGTAAGTTCCTCCCGCCACCCAAAGCGTATCGCCCGCTACAAGTTTTGTGAAAGCGGTGTTGGGGGATTGCCAAGCAGTTTGAATTGTCAATCCACTATTTGAGTCGTTTCCGGTTGGGGAGATGTAGTATTGTTTTGAGTTTCCGTTGAAGTAAAATAACAAAGAAATAATGGCAACCGTTATCAGTTTATGTTTTCTCATGATTTTATTTTTTTTAAAACAGATACAATCTTGTAATTTCGGAAAAAGATATATGATTTGGCAACTAATGCCCCATTACAATCAGTTTTGCTGTTTTTGTCTGATTTCCTATATTTAAGATACAGAAATATACGCCGTTTTGGAGCCTTTTGACAGATACGGGAATGTAATAATCGATGTTGGTATCGACATTGCTCCTGTAAAATTCTTCTATTATTCTACCGCTCATATCTGTGATTTTGATAGTAGCATTTCCGGCAAGTTCCGAGCTAAATTTTACAATAGTTTCTGTCTTACATGGATTTGGCAATACGTTTAAGTCTAATTTTATCTCGTGATTCATAATAATCTGAATGCCGGAAAGTTCTCCCTCTTCCAATTCATAAGGTCCTAAATCGCGCCCACCCCCATACATTGCTTGTTGGAGATATGGAAATTCTGCCGCATAGGGAATGTTGTATGGGAGACCTTTGTCTATCAGTACGCTGCCTGTCCTTAGGCGCGCAAATCTTGTGGGCATCTTTCCGTCCGCACCGCGGGGGGCTTTGGCATCGTCTTCGCTTAGACTCACATAGTCTGCCGCCGAAAATCCGCGTATTACATTTGTCCAAGCTTTATTGGAAGAGGATAGCATAGCATTGTTACTATTGGTATTTCCGGAGGCAATTTCAATATTTCCGAAACAGACGTTGTTGTAAAATTCGCAACTTGGTCCGTTGGTCTCAAACATAAAATCGTATCCACAGCCAAAAGCCAGACAATTGACCAATTTCTCGCCATCGCTGTGGCTGTTTTGGTCAAATCCTTTGACAGAACCGGTTTTGTTGCAATTGAAAGCTACGCTGTTCCATACCTCGTGTTTTCCTTTGGAAGAGCCACCCGTACCGTTGCCACCCAGCTTTATTCCGTTACCGTTTCCTTGAAACGATCCTGATGCTTGCACCCACGTAAAGTTTTCGGCTCGTCCCGATCCCCAAGCCCAGCATTCGATTATTTCAACGGGATAGTCTGTCTCAAACAAATCCCAGCCATCGTCGGCGTTGTCCCAAGCGCGGCAGCGGATAAACCGGTTTCCTTTTCCGTTGTGCATTTTGCAGGCAAACCCGTCGGCATCGCTCCCAAAGTTGTCGGCATCGCAATTCAGATATGCGTCGCAATCAATCACGTCGTTGTAGGCGCAATAGCTCCCATCGTTGCTCGAAATTCCGGGATGTGTGTCTGAAAAACTGTGTCCAAATCCGAGTTGGAGACCGGTGTCGTCGTTGTAGCTAAACGTACATTTTTCAATCACGTTGTGGTTTCCTTCCAACTTTATCCCGTTGTCTCCGGCTTGAGTTATGTGAAGTCCTTTGATATGCCAATAGTTTCCATTTAATTGTATTCCTCTGACACTCACTTTCTTGGGTTGGTCTTTGAAGTTTAGGATAGGTAATTCGTCTTGATAGTTTTTGATGGTTATTTTTTTGTTGGCACTACCAGAGACGGTTAGTCTTATGGTAGTTTTTGTACCGTCTTTCATCATATTGGGATAATATGTTCCTCCACGAACAAAAACTGTATCGCCCGCTATGCAGGCATCTACTGCTTTTTGCAGATTGTACCACGGCGATTCAAAAGTCCCTTCGCCGCCATCATTCCCCGAAGGGGAAATAAAATATACTTTATTGTCTGTATCGGAACCGGTTCCGTTGAGAAGTATTTGTCCTTCGGCATTTCCTCCCGATATACTTAGCGTGTGCGAATAGGGTTTTAATTCTGTTGGTAAAAATTGTACGTAAATAGTGGTAGGTGAAAGTGTGGAGGCAGAATAGTTCAAATTTACCGATGTAGTAAAACCGGCAACGGCATCTGTTGATATAAGAAAATCGGGAGAGGAGGTCAAAGTTATAACGTCACTTTCAGGAGATAAGTATTTTCCAAAAACGGTAAAACTTCTTTTGGAAGATGAACCCACCTTGATTGCTCCCATCGTAATAGAAACAGGGTTGGTTGTGATACTCGGCGCTTCAATTGTTTTTTGTGTTAATTTTCCGACAGGGGAGATCAAATAGTTGATGGCGTCGTTGGAACCGCTGTATTCGAAAACCGAAAAGTGATAGGTGGCTCCCGACTCCAATCCATTAACAGTTACAAAATCATCATTTCCCGAATAAATCCCCTCTATGTTGGTGTCCAGCGATTTAGGTAAATTGAAATAAGCCGTTCCATCCGTAGGTGTCCAATTCGCATCGCTGTTTTTGGAGTAAACCAGCAAACGTCCGGCACCATCTCCTTTGACGAAGTTTATCTTTATTGTGGTGGCAGTAACTTCTGTAGCGGTAATAGCGGATTGTGTGGTAGGCTCGTCTCCCATGCTGGAGCAAGAAATAATTACATTGTCGATATATATGGTGGCTGATCCACAGATAAACTTTATTAATACCCCTTTTGTTCCCTGTTCGCCAATAGATATAGAAGAAGACCCGTAGGTGCTTGACGAATTGACGGTTGCTGTGCCGCATGTTGTCCATGTTGTCCCGCTGTCGGTAGATTTTTGTATTGTAACGATTTTTCCGCTTCCGCTTCCTCGATGATTGAACGATACGGAGGTGGGTTTGTCAATGGTAGGGGTTACAGCATACCCGTTGGTATTCATAGCCAAGCGTACACTCCCGTTGTCCGATTTGCCGTATGCTCCGTTTATTTTCCAAGTACCAGAAGATAGTGTGACGGGTGTCTCGCTCGAAACTGCTGAGGTTGGCAACCCCGATTCAAAATTTTCGGTGGTGCTTGTTTGTGCTTGAGAGAAATTGAACGTGGCGATAGCCGCCAACAAGACGAGTAATTTTATTTTCATAGATGTAGAGAGTGTTAAATTTATAGTGCGGAATAGCGTATAGAAAATATTCTGCAAAGACGGTTTTTAAAACCGTCTTTGCAGAATAAAATTCTGGATAGATTATTTTTTGATAAATTTTTGACTTGCGCTGTTTCCTTCTTTATCCAATATCTGAACAATATAAATCCCTTTGTTCAAATGGTTGATTTCGACAATCTGTGATAGGGAAGAACCTGCCACTAATATACCGGAGAGTGAATACACATTCAACTTTTTGATATCTCCACTTACCACTAATGCGGTTTCGGTCTGGTACATTGGGAAAGTGTATTGTATCTGTTTGGGAGATTCTACGCCGGAAGATACATCGTATGTTTTTACATAGAAATCGTAAATTCGTATACCGCCAGTCGAGGCTGTGTTGATAAACTTGACGATAATTGGTTTTTGGGTAGGTTCGATACCCATAGCGAGCATCATATCCCAATTGAGCATCGTTTGCTTGGAGAGTGATGCTGATGTCCATGTTTTGGTAACTCCATTGATTGTCCATTCCAGTTTCAATGTTCTTGTTCCGGTAAAGTGGATATTGGCTTTCATCTCCACTAAGTTGGGAAGTGTCCACGTTACGTTGCCGCCGTTTCTTTCTACATTGATAGCGCCTGTAGTACATCCCGAAGGGGCGCTGCCTGATGATTCTACATAGGTTGGATTCCAAACAGTAGGATTGGCTGTGTCTGTTCCTGTCCCGAATGTTATAATATCACCTTGCAGGTCTGTAGGTCTGTTTTCGTATGCATCCTGAATGTGGTACCAGTCTCCGGTAAGCACCTTGGTGGGCAGCACGCGGATAATACCGCAAACAATCGTTTTTTGCGAACCCTCCATTCCACCTACTGTACTCACTGTAAACGAACCGTCTGCATCGGGTGTTCCGGATATTGTCAGGGTTTGAGTCATTGCGTCTTTTGTGGCGCTAATACCTGCTGGCAATGTGGTGTAAGTTACGTCTGTTGCCCCTCCGCCCCAAGTAAATACGGTGGTTTCCATAGCCTCTCCAAAGTTTACGTTTTGACTGGCGTGTCCGGCACTAACTGATAGTGTAGCAGGCGCTACTGTAGAAATACTGATGGTTGCTGTAATTGTAATGCTATTTACGCCTCCAATATTGGTTATAGAGTAAGTGCCTTCGACAGAAGGAGTTCCAGATATAGTTAGGGTTTTGGCAGTGGCATCTTTTGTTGCGGTAAGTCCGGCAGGTAAATCGGCCACATTTACATCTGTGGCTGCTCCGCCCCATTTGTAAACGGTGTTTGCAATGGCTGTTCCGGTATAGACATACTGATTTGGTTTACCCGATACTATACTGAGTGTAGCGGTGGTGGGATCTCCGGTTTCAAACACCCCCATATCGGCTTTCCCATCGTTGTACAGTATGCTTACCGGCGCCAATGTCAATCCTCCGGGGCTGTGTGCTTCCGGTGTGAAGTTATCGATATTTTCGCCAGAATTTATAAATTTGCTACCGTCGATTAGTTTGCAGAAATCATTGTCTGGCAGGCTTCCATCGGCTTGTCTGTCGGCTAAAAAGAGGGTAGAGGAGAGGCTTTTGAACTGCGAAGTATAATCTTTGGCAAAAACAGCTGTTCCACTCACTTTGTTTCCATCTTTGTAGGGGTCGCAACCGTCAAAGGTTGTCCAACTATTATATGCAGTGTTTGGGACTTGCGCTCCTGTTTTATTTGCCGAAAGAAATTCGTGGTTCAACGTTACCGGTTTGAATCCGATATTGTTGCGCATATACATGGTGCCATACATAAATATGGTGGGGAAACGGTAATTGTACTCGTTGTTCCATGCCACATTATTGAAAAGATACATCGCTTCGTAGGCATTGTTTTGGTCAAATCCTTTGTGGGCACAATCAAAGGCAATGCAGTTTTTTACTACGTGTGCTCCCACCGATTGTGGAAAAGCGGCTCCACCTGATGTACCTCCTCCTCCGAGTTTGAATCCGTTGCCGTTTCCGGGGGTCGAATTGTCTGCGCGTTTTCCTGCATTCCAACTCCAGCAGTTATCTATAATGATAGGATGATATACCATATATAAGTCCCAGTTATCATCAGAGTTGGTCCAAGCGCGGCATCCATGAAATTCGGTTCCTGGTCCGGGAAAAAGTTTACAGGCAAAACCATCGGCGTCACCACCATCGTCGGATCCGTTGTATGAGGCTTTGTCGTAATTATTATAAGCATCGCAGTTGATAACTACGTTGTATTTACAGTAGGTAAAGTTGGGATTAAATTGTGGATCTCCCGAAATAGGGAACGATTTGGTTTCCTCAATAGAAAAATCTTTATACATACCGATTTGTAGTCCGGTATCGTTGTTACCATAAAATTTACAGTTTTCCACAATACAGTAGCTCCCCTCAAGTTTCATTCCATTGTCTTTGGCATTGCAGAGTTCAAGATTTTTGAAGTACCAATAATCCCCAAAATGGTTTACGTAGATACAACGGGCTTGTTTAAATTCGTTTACGTTTCCCGCCGGAATTTTACTTCCGTCAATAATGGCGCGTTCACCGGGGTAACCTATCAACGATATTCTGGCTTCGGCAGTGCCGGCTTTTTCTATTTTTACCCGTTTGGTCAGGAAATAGGTACCACCTCTCAGATAAATAATATCGCCGGGGGCAGACACGTCCACTGCTTTTTGAATGTTGAGGTAGGGGGATGTTTCAGAACCATCGTTGGAGTCGTTGCCGGTAGTGGCAACATAAATGGTTTTGGCAAATATATTAGTTACACAAAATAATAATGCGATAACTAAAAAGGGGAACAGTTTCTTCATGGTCAGTATGTTTTTGTGGTTTTTAATAAGATTTATACAGATACTTATCGCAAAAGTAAAAGATATGAAAATTCGGTAGGTAGAAATATTGATTAAATATGTATGACAGATTGGCTGAAAGTAATAGACTTTACCGATGTCAAAGGGATGAATACTAATGTGCCGGTACTATCGAGAGCAATTAACAGTGCGTACATGCAAAATAATTTGGCTGATTGAATTGTGTGTAACTTGTTGTCGGTATGCTGCATGTCGGACTCCAATACCTTCCTTTAAACAAAGATATTTTAAATATTATTTTGTTTGGTTGGAGACTGCATACATGTTTACGGTCGTTTAAGTTAAAATAAAAGTAGATGTACAGCTTACGGATAGTTAAGTGTTTATTATAAGAAACTAAAATAATGATTTATGTAGCTGCTTCTTAGTTGTATATTGATTTTCTGTATTTTAGCAAAATAGCCGACAAGATGCTTGTGCGTATTTGTGGGATTTTGTACCTTTGGAGTATAAAACCCCTATATGTACGCTATGTATAGAGAAGAGGGTGAGGTTTGGAATGCAATAATCCGAGACCGGAAAAGGTAGAGTAGAGATGCTACTCTAGGTGTTCATATTAATGAATCTTTTAGTTGGATATGCATCCGACTGCTGTTAATTTATTAACCAGTTTTTCACCGTATAAATTCTTTGCCATGATTTTACCATCCTTATCCAGTAAAAAATTGGTAGGGATTCTTTGTACGTTATATAGCATTGCAAATTTCTTTTTGTTATTAATTCGTTCATCAAATAGGTTGGTCCAAGGCAAATTTCTTGCTTTAACAAATTCTGCCCAGTTGTTTTTTCTATCTATCGCGTCTTGCGCTATGGCCAATATCGTAAAATTTTCTCCGGTAAATTGCTTAAATATTTTTTCTATATCGGGCAGTTCGTTCAGGCAGTGGTCACAATCGGAAGACCAAAACAGTATCAGCAGGTATTTGCCTCTGAAATCAGAAAGCTTGACGGGATTTCCATCAATATCTTCCCCCTCAAAATACGGAGCTATAGAGCCTGTAGAGGTTGCTTGTTGCTTTTGTAGTTTGTCGGCAAAGTTTTTCCCTAATGTTGTGTTTCTAATCGTTTTGGACAGGTCTGAAAATAAGGGCAAGATACGTTCGTCTTCAGGTTCATTGTCCAACTGTGTTTGTAGAAGATATAAACTGAAAAAATCATTGGAATGTTCCATTACGAACCGATGTATGCTTTGCGAGTTCATTGCATGGATGCTTTGTTCACGTCTCATAATAGAATCGTTGAAAGTCTGGGATATTTGTTGCTCCGGTGTTGCATTTCGATAAGCAGTTTGTATGCTGTTCATCTCTTTTTTTATCGGTTCGAGCAATTTCAGAAACTCCATATGCAGGTCGTGTGTATGCGACCCTGAAACAGTTATAGCCGCATTAGACAGGTTCAAAGATACTGCAACCGGCTTGTTTTCCAAATAGAAATTGAATACCTGACTTGGACTTTCTTCTGTAGAAATATTATGACTTCTTACTATCAAAGTAGTCATTACCGGATATTCTACTTTTCCTGAAAAACTGAAACGGTTATCTTTAATATAACAAGAGTCAACAGCATATTCACCCGACGATTTGGGATAGAATAGATAAGCCAATACCGCGTTTTTCCCATTTTCTACTTTTCCTGAAAGGGTGTAGCCCGTTTGTGCAGAGATAATGATGCCAATAGAAAGGAGCAGCAGCAGTAAAAAGGTACGTATCATAGATTCTGTTTAATATTATAAATCATATAAGAACCGGAAAACTACCGGCTCTTATATTTTTTGTTCCAAATTAATCTTACAATTATTTATTTAACCCAATATTGAACAATACGTCCTTCATAATTGCCATCCGGTCTTTGGTTGAAATTATGAGGTCTCCAGTTGTTCCAACC
>JBKECI010000089.1:0-49299 GCA_047974405.1 Paludibacteraceae bacterium
ATGGGGTATAGTAGGGTATATATTGCAGACGATAAGGATTTGGAAGTACCCTCACTCCCTTCGCTGTTGAGTAAAAAAATCTCCTTTATCCGAATTATGCGCTGGGAATGGGTAACCAAAAAAGGATGGTGCGGCAGCGATCCCAACCAATACATTCCTCTGAAAACCACTTGGAGATACGATTGGAGCGCTTCAGGTAATACCACCGCAGCAGTAGAGTATGTCCCTATTCGTCAAAACGGAGGATGGCCCGGCTGGGATGTAATCAACACCAAGGATAATGTAACACACCTTTTAGGTTTTAACGAGCCCGACCACGTTGAGCAATCCAATTTGACAGTTTCGCAAGCGTTGGCTCAATGGCCCAATATGCTTCAAACCGGCTTGAGACTCGGATCTCCGGCATGTACCAACTTCTCATGGTTATATCAATTTTTGGATAGTTGCAAAGCCAAAAACTACCGTGTAGATTATGTTGCCGTTCACGCCTATTGGGGAGGAAAAAGCCCTCAAAATTGGTATAACGACTTGAAGTATATTCATGAAAGATCGGGAGGACGTCCGATTTGGATTACCGAGTGGAACAACGGTGCAAACTGGACAACTGAATCTTGGCCCACTTCAGACCACTCACTGTCGGCAGAGAATGCTGCCAAACAGCTAAATGATATAAAAAAGATATTGGAAGTACTTGATACAGCTCACTTTATTGAAAGACATTCTATTTATAACTGGGTGCAGGATTGCCGTGCAATGGTGTTGAACGGACAATTGACTCCGGCAGGAGAATATTATGCTGCCGACAATTCGGTGATGGCATACAATCCCGTAAATGAAATTATTCCCGGTTTTATTTATGGCAATCCCACTCTTTCGGTAGCCTACGGCACCAAAAATCTCTCATTGGTAGTCTCAGACCCTAATTTTGAAAATTTTGACGGATGTTATATAGAGAAAAAAGTTGGAGACGGCGAATACTCGGTAATTTTTGATAGCAACGATACCTACAACAAGACTTTTACCGATACACTCAATCTCGGTGCCGAAAGTAAGGTGCGTTATAGAATGCGTTCCAAACTTGCAAACGGAAGTTTGTCAAACTATTCCAACGAAGTAGGGTTCGATATAAGTAACGGAAACGGCCATATCCAATACGGCAATATGTCTGTGGCAAACGTAGATTGGAATGCGCTGTTCTTTAAAAATGAATATTCTTCTACCCCCTCTATTATAGTGGGAGCGCCTACCAACAATAATTTCACGGCGTTGCTGACACCTCGTGTCAAAGTAGTCAATCCTAAAACTCGCACCAACATTCAACTGATACCTTGGAGCTACCAAAATATCAGCACCATTTCAAAAGAAGACAAAATCCCTTACTTTATACTCCCCTCCGGTACGTATGACTTGGGTGGGTTAAAGGCTATTGCCGGCAAAGGAAACACTAGCGGCAGTTGGTCTTCCATTACTTTTGACACTCCTTTTGAGATAGAACCTGCAGTTTTTGTAAGTCAATTGCTTTCGAGTACAGCTTATGCCACTACAGTACGCGTACGAAATATTACCAAAACAGGATTTGAAGTAAAAACACAAAAAGAGACGGCGATATCGGCAACGCTTCCCAGCGAAATGTTTTCGTATGTGGCTATAACTCCCGGTACAGGAAAAATAGATGATAAAACGCTGATTGTGGGTAAAACAGCCGATAAAGCGGTAAGTAACATATACACCTCCATTATGTACGGCGACAGCATTTCCAATCCGGTATTCCTTTCGCAAATGCAAACCTGCAACGACGATACTGTTACGGCCGCTCTGAGATGTCTTTCTATTTCGGAAAAATATGCCAACGTGGTGAAACAAAGAGAAAGATCCGCCGGACAATCCATAACGGTAGCAGGCGAAATGGTAGGGTGGATGGTTATCAGTTCTCAACCTATGGAGAGTGGCTTGGACAACACCCTGTTGCCCGAATTGAAATGCTATCCCAATCCGGTAAAAGAGATATTGTATTTTTCCAGAGATTTGAAAGTCGAAAACTCGATTGCAGAAATTTACAGCATCACCGGTACGTTGCTGAAACAGCTGAAACTGACAGATAGCAGTATCAATGTATCTGATTTGCCCTCCGGATTATACTATGTGAAAATGAAAGGGTATAGAGGCAGTCGATTTATAAAATATTGAAAATAATTATTATAATAGTTTTTAAATAAGAATACAAATGAAAAAGCATTTCATCAGAGCATTTCATCAGGGAGATAAAATATATATTGTAGCAGCATTACTCTTTTTATTGACCTTTTTCATCTCCTCTTGCCAAGACGATTATATATATGATGATGAAGAACCGGAATGGTTGGGAGATAATATCTACAGTTTGCTGAAAGAAAGAGGCAATTTTACCGTAACTGTAAGATTGATAGAAGACTTGGATTATGACGAAGTATTGAGTAGGACAGGTAGTAAAACACTTTTTGTGGCAACCGACAGCGCTTATATAAAGTTTTTTACAAATAACAGTTGGGGGGTGAAAAAATACGAAGACCTTTCGGAGGGACAAAAAAAACTATTGCTCAATTTTTCAATGATTAATAATGCCTACACGCTTCAAAAATTTGCGAACTATTACTACGGAGGCAATTTGATAGAAGGTACAGCTATGAGGCAAGAAACAAACTTGTCTCCCATAGACAGCATCCCGTTTGAAAACGGAGATAAACTACCAACCAGCCCTGTTTGGAACTACTATAGGAGCAAAGGCATTCATTTGTTGAAAGACAATACACAAAAACCAATAGTATATTTTACAAATGATTTTATTACAAAATACGGCATCACGGGTGGAGACTTCTCTATGCTTACCAACGGAAAAACGAGAGTTACAACCGACGTGTATCTGTTTGATAACAAAGTTATAGAAAGAGACATCAGATGTAAAAATGGATATGTTCATGTGCTGGATGGAGTAATGGTGCCACCAACCAATATGGCTCAATATATTCATGATAATTATAGTACGAACATATTTTCGAAGTTATTGGATAGATTTTGTGTCCCCCTCTATGATAAGACTAATACGGAATTGTACAAAACGCTTCATCCCGGATTCTCCGATTCTATTTTTGTAAAACGTTACTATGCCAGTTTGGGAGGTATTACACGCCTCATCGACAGCAAACACGAAGAGTCGGGCGTAATAGCCAAAAATCTCCTCGGCTACGATCCGGGTTGGAACAGCTTTAGAACAGGAGCATTGGAAGCCGATATGGCGGCAATGTTCGTTCCAAATGACGAGGCGATGAACAGCTACTTTAACGGTGGGGTAGGAGCTATACTTAAAGAAAGATTCCACGAATGGGACAGTGTACCCGATGCTATCATATTGCCGTTTATCAAAAGACACATGCGCTCATCAATGGTAGAGTCTGTTCCTAGCAAATTTAGTAAGATGGTAGATACCGAAAATTACCGATTGCCGGTAGAGGGAGGACATATCGACAAATCTTATACTGCCGTAAACGGAGAAGTTTATGTAACCAACCAAGTGTATCCGCCGGTAGATTATATTTCGGTTTACAGCCCGGTATTGTTGAGTAGTAATTCAAAAATAATGAATTGGGCTATCAATATATCACAGACAAGTGTGGACGGGACATTGTTTGCGTTTTATAAACTCTATCTCAACTCTCTGGTAAGCAAATATGCTTTGTTTATCCCTACCGATGAATATATGGCTAAATATATAGACCCAATCTCTTATGCCCAAAGTTCATCGGGTGTCTTAAAGTATTGGTACAACAACACTTCCAATGCCGTAAATGCGACTATATATGCTTACGATAAAACAAACGATATAGTAGGTGATTCGATAGGTGTCATCACCACTTCCACATTTTTACAAAACAGACTTTGGGAATTATTAGATAGCCATATTGTAATAGGCGACATCGAAACTGGAGCAGATTATTTTATAACCAAAGGTAATGATATTATTAAAATATCGGGAAGTGGAGCATCTCTCTCTGTTCAAGGAGGAGGAGATATTCAAAGAAATACTCAATGTAATGTTACAAAAGTATTTACACAATATAATGGTAAAACCTACTTTATCGACAAACCGATACAATCATCTCTCCGCTCTGTGTACGAAAATCTATACAGCCGTGCCGAATTCAGCGAGTTTTTTAACTTATTAATCGGTGTTCCCGAATCGTATTTGAGCCAAATTTTTGCCCAACAAGGTATAGATTATCGGATAAAGTTCTTTAACGCTTATCGATATACCGTATATGTACCTACCAATGAGGCTCTTCAAAAAGCTGTTTCCGATGGAGTAATTAAAACTTGGACACAAATAGACGCCATTACCGATGATACCGAAAGAGCACTTCAAACAGATAAAACTGTACGTTTCTTAAAATATCATTTTCAAGACAATTCTGTATTTATAGGGCAAGCAGTAGATGGACAGTTTCAATCTGCCACGATTAAAACAGACAATACCGATACTCACTTTGGAACGGCAAAAAACAAATATTTCAAATTGGGAGTAAAAACTGATGGAGCTACAATTAAGATAACAATGGATAGTAAAACCGGATCGCCTCTCCGTACTGCTAAGGTGATATTAGGCAGTGGATTATACAATATTATAGCAAAAGATTATATTTTTGCCAGGAAACCATCGGAATACAAAAACATAGATGGAACAGGGGCTGTCAGCGGTATTGCTTTCGGGTCGTCGAGTATCTCCACCTCAGCATCAGCCGTAATTCACCAAATTGACAACGTATTGACATTTGAATAACAATGAAAACTTATATGAAATCAAACATTACAGCTTTCTTTTTAGTACTCACACTTTTATTGCCGTTTGGCAGTAAGGGTCAGACCGGAGATGGAAGCATAATACAGGGTACAATAACCTCTGCTACAGACGGCGAACCGCTCATAGGTGTAAACGTTACCGAGATAGATGGCAATAACCGTATTGTAAACGGAGCTATTACCGATTTTAATGGGCATTACGTACTCAAAGTAAAGAGTATGAAAGACAGAATATCTATCAGTTACGTTGGGTATAATAAATCTGTAAAAAAAATTACCGGTTCAAGAATGGATATTGCACTCGAAGAAAATGCAAGCACCATTCAAGGGGTAGAAATAGTGGCAAGCAAAAGGCAGACACAGGGAGGATACAGCATCCCCACGCGCGAAGTTGGTACCGCTATGCAAACCTTGGACTCAAAGGAATTTGAAGGACTGCAAGTATCTTCGATTGACGAGGCACTGCAAGGACGCATTGCTGGGTTGGATATTGTAGCAAATTCTAGCGACCCCGGTACAGGATCCTCTATGCGTATTCGTGGGGTAACTTCCATTAATGGCAATAACCAACCTCTTATAGTGGTAAACGGTGTGCCTTACGAAGTACAAGTGGACCCTAATTTTGATTTTGCCAACTCCAACCAAGAGCAATATGCCAATATGTTGAGCATAAACCCCGACGATATTCTGGAAATTACCGTACTGAAAGATGCCGGGGCTTCTGCCATTTGGGGTTCGAAAGGGGCGAACGGGGTATTGATGATTACCACAAAAAAAGGGCTTTCTGGTCCTACAAGGGTGGATTATACTTACCGTTACACTCGAAATGTACAACCTCAAGGGATGAACATGTTGGATGGGGATGGATTTACAATGTTGATGAAAGAAGCTTACTTTAACAGAGTACAAGATAAAAACGCATCCAATATTCCAGAATATAATTACGATAAAAATAATCCCGAATACGAAAACTTCAACAACAATACCGATTGGAGGAAAGAGGTAACCCAAGTGGGCAACACCCATGACCACTACATTACCATATCGGGGGGAGGTGAAAGAGCTAATTATAGAGTTTCTGGTGGTTTTTTGACACAAAACGGTACCATTATAGGGCAAAAATACAACCGTATTTCATCTCGTGCCAACTTGGAATACAAAGTTTCTGACAGGATTAAATTTATTTCCGAGTTTTCACTTACAAATGCCGACAACGACAGAAGTTACGAACCCATACTTGCCATAGCATATAAAAAAATGCCCAACGTGAGCGTATATGCCCAAGATGCAAACGGTAACAATACAAACGCGTATTACAACATACAGCGAAGCTCAACACTTAACGATGCTCAAAAGTATCTTGCTAACCCTGTGGCTCTGGCGCTATTGGCAAAAAATAATTTTAAGTCGTTTCGTATAACTCCCACTTTCAGGCTCCAATACGATTTGTTAAATCCCGAAAAACAGATTTTACGGTTGAGTTCTTATGTGAACTTTGATATGAACAACAATAAAACAGCACAATTTTTACCCCAAGAGGCGACAAGTAGGGCTTGGACAGACGATTCTGTAAACAAATCGTACAATGCCGACTCCGAAAGCCTCACTATTTTTACCGATAACAATATCGTATGGCAACCTACTTTTGCATCCAAAGACCATAGCTTAATGCTCTACGGCTCTTTTCAAGTGAGTATGGGTAATTCTTCGGGACAAAGTGCTACCGCATTGGCCCTACCTTCCGGTGCCGCAACCGACGCCACCACATCGGTTTACACATCCGATGCCGGTTCTTGGTATTCATCTTGGCGTTCAGCAGCATATATGATACGTGGGCACTACGCTTACAAATCTCGGTATATTATTGATGGAACATACCGCATAGATGGAAGTACCAAATTTGGTGCCGGTAATAAATTTGGTAGATTTCCCGGTATTTCGTTGAAGTATATTATTTCGGACGAATCGTTCGTGAAAGACAATTTGAAATGGTTGAGTATGCTAGCGTTTCGTTACTCTTGGGGGATAAGCGGAAACCAACCCGCTTATGAATATCTCCATTACAGTCGCTATGTAAACGATGGTACCTATATCGATATACCGGTAATCAGACCGTCCAGTTTGCAGTTGGGTAATCTGAAGTGGGAAACAACCAAATCCAACAATTACGGTATAGATTTAGGTTTGTTTGATGATAAATATGTGTTTGATATCAACTTTTATAAAAAGAGAACAACTGACCTGTTATTTACAAACTATCCCACCTCTTCTACGTCAGGATTCGGGTCATTGACCTATAAAAATGCAGGTACAATGGATAACGAAGGGTGGGAAGTAAACTTCTACGCCAACAGATTTATAAAAACAAAAAATTTCAGTATCGATTTTACATTTAACCTGTCAAACTATAAAAATATCTTGATCGATTTGGACCAAAAACTGTTGGATACTTACAACGGAGACTTCAATTATCTGAATGGCTCCTATCTTACCCGAATCCAGACAGGAAACTCTTTCGGCTCTATCTATGGATTTAGATACAAAGGAGTATATCAATATGACAAATACGTGGCAGGTACACAAGAAAAAGCGCCGGTAGCGCGCGATGCAGCGGGCAATGTAATTCTTGACCAAAACGGTAATCCTAAATTTATGTATTTTGGATACGGCACCTCCAGTCAGAACAGATTCAGAGGCGGAGACGCCATATATGAAGATATCAATCATGATGGTAGCATTGATGAATTGGATATAGTCTATCTCGGCAACGCCAATCCGAAATTGAATGGAGGTTTTGGCCCCACATTCCGTTGGAAAGATTTGGCTTTAAAACTATTTTTCAATTTCAGATACGGCAATAAAATTATCAATAGTGCCCGTATGCACGCAGAAAACATGTATTACGATAATAACCAGAGCGTCGCTACTAACTGGAGGTGGGGAAAAGACGGAGACGATACGATGATGCCTCGAGCGCTCCATGGCGCAGGGTTCAACTGGCTGGGGAGTGACAGATACGTGGAAGATGGCTCTTTTCTACGTTTCAAGTACTTGCAGCTTAACTATTCAATCCCCTCCAAATACCTGAAACCATATAAGTTGAATAAACTAAGCGTGTATTTAACTATGAATAATGTCTTTGTATGGAGCCGATATACCGGCGTAGATCCGGAAGTTGGCTATGGAGTTTTAACCAGCAATGGCGGTTTAAGTATCGACGGATCCAGTACACCCCGTACAAGAGACTTTACATTTGGTATCTCTATCGGACTATAAAAAAACAACATATTATGAAACGAAAAATATATATATTGAGTATTTCCGTGCTTTTTGCAATGACTTTTTTGGGTTGTACCGAATGGCTAAGCACAAAACCCGAAAGCGAAATCATCTTGGAAGAATTTTGGAAAACAGAATCGGATGTGCAAGCTGTAGTAGCAGCTTGCTATAAAAGAATGACCGCATCCGATGTCGTTTTCAGAATGATAGTATGGGGCGAATTGAGGTCTGATAACATGAGTGAAGGGATTGGTTTCCCTAATGAATCCAACTATAAAGACTTAGGCAGAATATTAGACGGAGAAATTACCGCCTACAATGATTTCTCTTCATGGTCGGCTTTTTACGCAGTAATTAATTACTGTAATACGATATTGCACTACGCCCCCATTGTAACCGAAAGAGATCGAAATTTTACCCAAAGCGATTTGATAAGGACACAAGCCGAAGTAAGATCTATTCGAGCATTAGCATATTTTTACTTGGTGAGAGCATACAAAGAAGTGCCATGGATTGAAGATGCAAGCATCAGCGATACACAAAACTATGATAAGGCGAAAGATACGGAACAAACCGTCATAGGACACATTATTGACGATTTGATATTTGCACGGCAAAACATCGCAGTTGATTACGGACGCAAAGATTATAACAAAGGGCGGATGACACGAAATGCCGTGAATGCCTTGCTTGCCGATGTCTATCTGTGGAACCAGCAATATGACGAAAGTATCGCTGCTTGCGATTCGGTGTTGGCAGATAAAAATCTGGAATTGGAAAAAGGAACATTTGCTTTTAGTCGTAATTTTTATGTGGGTAACTCCAACGAAAGTATTTTTGAGTTACAGTTTGACGACAATATCTCCATTGTAAACACAGCCGTGCAAAAAATGTATGGAACTTCCAACGATTTTGGGTTTATCAGTCTCCCCACAACGCTGGCAGACAATCCTTATAACTTGGAAGCGGATAAAAGAACAGGATTATACAGTCCTTTCAACTATAAAGTATCTTCAATATTGGTCGAAAGTAGCAACGATGAAAGAGCCAAAGACTCTTATCGAGAATATTCGGGAAAATATTACATTTTCAAATACGTCGGAATTAATCGTACCGAAAATCAGACCGGTTCTGCAGGGAGCGTATATTTCTCAAGAACCAATACTCCCGATTGGATCATATATCGTTTGTCTGACGTAATATTGATGAAAGCCGAGGCTTTGGTGCAAAAAAACAATTATGCAGGGGCAATGGAAATGGTCAATCTTACCTACTTGCGTTCCAATCCCGAAGCAGCCAAATTGGAGGTGAGCGATTACCCTACACAAGGCGATATGGAACTTTTGGTATTGAGAGAGAGACAGAGAGAATTACTGTTTGAAGGAAAACGGTGGTTCGATTTGCTTCGCGTAGCCCGTAGAGAAGGCAACACCAATACTATCAACAACTACGTTGATCATAAAGCCTCCGGAGCTACAGCCACTTTGGGAGTTCCCGTGTTGGACGCCCTCTATATGCCGATAAAAGATTCGGAATTAAGATCAAATCCTAAATTAGAACAAAATGTTTATTACAAAACAACGTCATCTTCCAACAGATAACGGATTAATCTGATGTACAAATGAAAAAAAATCAATTCTTTTTGAGCACGATGAAAAATCAACTATTTGCAATTGTAGCGTTTTCGATATTTGCATTACCAATTTTTCATTCCTGTAACTCAGATGATGTAGGCGATAATCTTTTTACATTCAAAGACCGGATGATAGGACAATATCTAAAAGACTCCACCTACTTTTCCGAATTTGTAAAATTGATGGATACTACAAATACTATGGGGCTGTTGAGCTCGTACGGGACATATACATGTTTTGCACCTACCAACGAAGCAATGTATAGATTTTACGCATTAAAAGGTAAAAAATCATTAGCCGATTTCCCTTACGACTCTCTCAAAATAATGGCTTACGACCACATCATCGAAGGTTCGGAGATTACTCACTCACGGTTTGTACTCGGACGACTCCCTGAGCAAACTATGAGCGATAGATACATCTCGATTTCTTACCAAGGAAATGAAACTTACGTAAATAAAACATCGAAAATAGTAGAAAAAGATATACTGTTGCACAACGGCGTTCTGTTTAAAATCAATGAAGTACTCAATCCCACCCGCGATGGTATTGTAGAGGCTATTGCCAAAGAAGAGAATTTCTCATTGTTTTACGAGGGGCTTATCGCCACAGGTTTGGCCGACTCGCTATTGAAAATCAAAGATGATACTTACGATGCTACGAAATATGCCGATTTAGTATCGGTAAAAAAAGAGGATAACAACTGGTTTTATCAAGAAATTCCACTGTCGCGAAAATACGGTTATACGGTATTTATGGAGAGCAACTCCACCTTGGAAGCCAACGGTATCACCGACTTGGAAAGTATGAAAACGTATGCGGCGAGCATATACAATCAGGTTTACCCCGAAGACGCGGGTATTACGGATCTTACCGACAGAAAAAACAGTCTCAATAGATTTATAGCCTATCACCTTGTAAACAAGCAAATGAGCTATTTCAAAATCATAGACGCTTACGATACCGGACATATGGTAAAAAATATAGATATGTATGAATACATTGAGTCAATGTGTCCAAATACGCTAATAGAGGTAAAAAAAGAGAGGGCAAGTAATAAGACCAATATACTGAATTACGTAAGAGAAACCGGTAAATCAGTTTCATTAATACTCCAAACTTCGGATAAAGACGCCGTAAACGGCGTATATCATGAGATAGACGGAATGCTGGTTTACAGCAAAGAAGTGGAAACAGAACTGTCCACTAAGCGACTTCGTTTTGATGCCGCAAGTTTCTTTCCCGAATTGACCAATAACGACATGAGGGGAAGCCGCTATCCTCAAAATACCGATGTGAATTTGTACAACGACCAAAGTTTACACTTCCAAATACCCAGAGGATACATCGATAGAATTACCTCTTCAGAACAAACAGCTGTAGGGTATTTGCCCGGATACCACAAGTTTCAAGACTACGAGAGCGATGAGATATTTTTGGCTTCCACATCCGGCAACCTATACGATTTTTCCATCATTACCCCTCCCGTACCTAAAGGGACTTACGAGGTACGTTTCGGATATTTGAGCAATGGCAAACGCGGGGTAGCGCAGCTCTACTTCGACAACGTGCCGGCGGGCGTACCACTCAATCTCAATACGCTTGCAACAGATGTCTCCATCGGATACGAAACTCCCGAAAGCGTAACCTCCGATCCAAATGGATATGAAAACGACAAAATGATGCGCAATAGAGGATATATGAAAGGACCGGCAAACTACAAAGTAATTACTGCCGGTTGGACATCGGGGAAAAATGCCCGATACAGTACCGCTATTCTAAGAAAAATATTGGGTACATATCAATTTAATGAAGACGGACACCACACACTCTCCGTAAAAGGTTTGAGCGGTGGAGAATTTATGTTTGACTTTCTGGAATTTGTCCCCACAAGCAGCCTCGAAAGCGAAGACATTTATTGAACATATTTTTTGTTTATAACTAATAATATATTACTATTATGAAATTAAGATATTTTGGAACTTTGGCGCTGTGTACATTGCTGTTGTTCTCCATCTCATTGACTTCTTGTAAGGAAGATTGGGACGGACACTATTCCGAAGTTTCCATCGAAAACAAAAGCGACTTGAACTTATACGAATACATCAAATCGCAAAACAATCTGTCTAAATTTGCTAAAATGCTTGAAGTAACGGGCTATGACTCTCTTTTGAGCAAGTCGCAGGTATTTACCGTTTGGGCTCCCAACGATGCAGCTTTAGCTGGCGTTGATGAGAATAATGCCACATTGGCATTGCAGATTGTGAAAAATTATGTAGCAAGATTCTCTTATTCCACCTCAGGAGTAAGCATCTCTGTTATCCCTATGATTAATAATAAGCTCATAGTATTTGAAAAATCGGCAGACGGATATTTGTTTAACGGAGAAAAAATATCAGAACCGAATTTAGCCGTATCCAACGGTATTCTTCACATTATGGGAGAGTATGTTCCGTATAAAATGAATGTGTGGGAAATGATATACAATACCAACGGGTTGGATTCGCTTAAAACTTACGTAAATTCACTCACAAAAATTGTACTTGATACAGCTGCAAGTTACAAAGACAATGTATTTGTCGACTCTGTATTCAAAACAATTAATCCAATTTTGAACCAATTAGGAGCATTGAATAGTGAAGATAGTATATACACGGCCCTGCTACCAAACAATACAGCGTGGGGTGAATTGTATAATACGATAAGTCCCTATTACAAAACACTGGCGATAGATGGAGGAGATAAAGTGCAAAGAACCAATACACTTTGGACAATTGCGAAAAACTTGTTTTACAGAGGAAGAATTGATATGCCAACCTCAGAAAAGAAATTGGTTTCTACAGGAAAATATACCACCTATGAGCCAAACTTGCTCTTTGCCGGCGCTCGACAAAGCATATTGAGCAACGGTTTTGGATACATTATGGAAAAAAATACGCTAAGTGATACTGCATCGTGGAACAAAGCCATTGTCATCGAAGCCGAAAGCTCAAACTACGGTAGGGTATTGTCCAATTACGACGCGATTGTTCATTCAAGTGTCGGAGCGGGGTACAATATCTCTAATAAGCGATATGTATCGCTGCAGGATGCCTCATTGAGTAGTATCGCAAAGTTGCACGTAACATTTCCTGTCCCCTACACACTTTCTACAAAATACAATATTTATTGTGTATTCGTACCTCGCTCTATACTCGATATCAACGATATGCGTCCGTATCAAGTGAAGTTTTACGTAAACTACGTTGACGAAACAAAACAAATGGTAACCAAATATGTTGATGCAGACAACAAACTATCATCATCGGCGGCAGCCCAAGCAACTTTCTTCTCAGATCCCGAAAAGCTGGATAGATTGTTGATAGCAAAAGATTTAGAATTGCCTTATTCTAATGTGGTGTTTGATAGTAAAACAAACGAAGAATTTATAAAACATATTAATTTTTCGGTTAAGATAGAGAATGTGACCAAAAAAAATAAAGCAGATACGGATAAATACAGTAGGGACCTATTGATAGACTGTATTATTCTTGAACCTGTTAAATAATAAAAACAGGCAAAATTTATTTTTGTAAGCTAAGTATAAAAATCATTTTAATAAATATTTCTCATGAATAGGTTCAACTACCGCAATTTGAAGATAAAAAGTACGATTGTTCTGTTGTTTTTCGTCTGCTCTGTTTTTGCCCAACCAAACGTTGTGGAGAAGAAAGCAACAATAGAAATCAAAGGATTGGTACGCGATGCTCATACAAAAAAACCATTAAATGCCGTACAAGTATCTGCCATCAATAGTAAAACATCAACCGTAACCGATGAGAATGGAAATTTCTCAATCAATGTGTCGTTAAACACAGACATATTAAAAGTTGTAGCTTATGATTACAATTTGACCGAATATCCATTAAGAGGCCAGGGTATGATAACCATTGATCTTCACTCCAACCAGTTTACCAATTATTTCAGAAATATAGACGGAATAACAGGAAAAATAAATACCTCTTTCGCAACTAATGGGCTGAAAAGTATTCAAATAAATGAAAGACAGACGGCGCTGGCAGCAGATGAAATGATGGTAGAATTGGGAGGAGACGTAAGAAGTATCGGCCGTTCAGGAATTTTAGGCGAAGGTGCATCGCTTTTCATCAGAGGAATGAACTCGTTGAATGCCAATGCGCAACCTCTCTTTGTGGTGGATGGAGTAATATGGAATAATTTTTACGACGTTACATCCATTCATAACGGTTTTTTTGTCAATACATTGGATAATATAGATGTAAGCGACATCGAAAGTATGACTGTTATAAAAGATGGAACATCCGTTTACGGGAGTAAAGCCGCCAACGGAGTGGTGCTTATCAATACCAAAAGAGGGAAATCGATGGTTACGAAAATCAATCTGAATATTTTTGCTGGAATAAAATCGAAACCCTCAAACATCCCTATGATGAGTGGAGAACAGTTCAGAACTTACGCCAGTGAAATGCTACTCTCTAAAGGGGTAACACCTGCCGAAATAGGAAACTACGGTTTTTTGGAGACCAATCCAAACAACAAGCAAATATATAATACCTTTCACAACAATACCGACTGGACAGACGAAGTTTACCAACAAGGATTTTCCCAAAATTACAATATAAATGTAAGAGGAGGCGACGAAAAAGCGTTATACTATTTCTCTTTGGGATATTCGGGAAATAAAGATGTGATAAAAACCATCGACTTTACCCGTATCAATTCACGATTTAATGCAGACCTTAATCTAGCACACAACCTGACTATGGGGTTAAACATAGCTTACGCACAGACAGAACGTACTAACTCTGATTTTGGAATCACTCCATTTTCTGTAGGCTGGTTAAGTAAAATAAAGTCGCCGTTTCTAAACCCGAGAGGATACACCTATGAAGGAGCCTTATCTGCCGACTATGCCAACGCCGATAGCCTGAATATAGCCAATCCTTCTGCAATATTGAAGTTTTACGATGTGAATGGAATGAAAAATTATCGTTTTAATATCGGATTTATGCCTTCGCTGAAAATAACTCCAGAAATTACACTCAGCACCATGTTTGATTATAGTTTGGTAAAGGGCTCGGAAAGACGCTATATACCCTTAGGATATACGCCGGCGATATATTTGCCGGAATACGACAGCTATTCTTACAACGAAGTCAATAGTCAGACAATGCGCAACAATGCCGTGTATGACGATACCCGACTGACCTATGCCAAAACACTCGGCAATGTTCATAACCTCAAAGCTATGCTGGGGTGGAGATACCTCAATAATTTATACGAATCAAGCTATGCCGAAGGCCACAATACGGGAGTAAATACCAACACCACCATTAGCGGTTCGTTGAAATTTCTAAAAAACGATGGAATAGACAATACTACCAAATCTCTGTCCAACTACATCAATGCCGAATATAATTATAGTAACCGCTATTTTGCAACTGCTGCGGTAAGTGTGGATGGTTCATCGAGATTCGGGAAAGAGACAGCAGGGGGTCTTAATATTTTCGGACACAGCTTTGCTGTATTTCCTTCGTTGTCGGCAGGCTGGCTGATATCCTCTGAGCGGTTTATGAAAAATGTAAATTTCATCAATTTTTTAAAGTTAAGAGCCGGATATGGTCTTACCGGAAACGACGGAATCAAAGATTACCAATCCGAAGCTTATTTTGCATCTGTCCGGTTTATGGAGAGAGCGAGCGGCCTTATCCTTTCCAATCTGGAAAATCCTAAAATACAGTGGGAAACAACAAGCAAACTCAATGCGGGATTGGATATGAGCTTGTTCAACAATATCTTATCTGCATCTTTCGACCTGTTTTCCGATAAAACCTCAAACCTACTTATGTTGAGAGATTTGCCCGATGTGAGCGGATTGGGAAAATATTGGGACAATGGCGGAGCAATGGCCAACAAGGGTTTTGAAGCATCGTTCAATGTAAAAGCCCTCAATCTGAAAAATATAAAATGGGAATTAGGTTTCAGCATCGGACACTACAAAAATGAAATTACCTCGCTGCCATTCGGAGCATATACTACAGAGGTTTACGGCGGGCAAATACTTACTGCAGTAGGAGAATCGGCCGGCGCATTTTACGGTTATAAAACCAAAGGAGTTTTTTCAACCCAAGCTCAAGCCGATATTGCCGGATTAAAGATAAAAAATACTGATGGTTCGTACACCGGCTTTGGTGCCGGCGATATACAATTTGAAGAACGAATGGTGGATGGAATAATTGATGAAAACGACAAGCAGGTTATCGGAAATCCGAATCCCGATTTTTATGGAAATATTTATACCAAATTATTTGTACAAAAGTTCACATTGAGTGCAATGTTTGGATACAGCTACGGTAATGATGTTTACAATTATCAACGCCGCCTGCTAGAGTCCGGTTCTGAACTCTACAACCAAAGTACCGCTATGCTACGCCGCTGGACAGCAGAGGGTCAAATAACAGACCAACCAAAATTGTACTATGGAGACCCAATGGGCAACTCACGTTTTTCAGACAGGTGGATAGAAGACGGATCTTATCTGAAACTCAAATCGGTAACGCTTTCATACGATTTTCCTATCAAAAGCGATTTTATCGAAGGCTTTACAGTTTGGGGGTCGGCAAACAACCTGTTTACACTCACCAAATATCTTGGGTTAGACCCCGAAGTATCTGCTCAAAATTCGGTATATTACCAAGGTATTGATGCCGGATTGCTGCCCACAACAAAAAGTTATTATATCGGGATTAACTTTAAACTATAATATTAAAAAGACATTGTTTGTATAATAAAACAACATAGATAGTATGAAAAAGATTAACAAAATAATATTGCTACTGCTGCTGAGTTCGTTTTCTTTTGTAGGGTGTAATAGTTTGTTGGATGTAGATTCCGACAGAATAGTTTCTCCGGAAGATTACGACTTTTCTGCGGCAAACGACACACTGTATTCTATGTTTGCCATTTATTCTCAATTGGAAAAATTGGCAGACAGATATGTGATTTTGGGCGAATTGAGAGGCGATTTAATGGATGTTTCCGAAAAATCAAGCATTGATCTTAAAGAAATCAATAACTTTGAGATTTCAGCATCCAACCCCTACAACAACATTAAAGACTATTACTCCATTATCAATAACTGCAACTACATCATACATAATATTGACACATCGGTAGTGAAAGGGGGACGATACATAATGTTGAAAGAGTATGCTGCCTGCAAAGCTATTAGAGCTTGGACATATATGCAAATTGCGCTCAACTACGGGGCGGCAATTTATTACGACCAGCCGATATTGACAGTAGAAGATGCGACCACAATTCAGAAACAACCGGTTATGACTTTGGAAGAACTCGCACCTACTCTTATCAATGATTTGCAACCATATAAAAATGTCGATAATCCGAGTTTAGGAACTTATAATGGATACAATTTGAAAAACACCTTTTTCCCGATACGCTTTTTGTTGGGAGACCTCTATTTATGGACTGGACAGTATGAAAATGCTGCCCAAGAGTACTACACCCTGATAAACAACAACACCTATTTGATTAGAGACAATATGTTTGAAACAGTACGCAATACTACAATATCCTCAACAGGAACAGTCTCTTTTACCGATGCTTGGACATATTATGGTGGAGGCTGGGACTATCTGTTTACTAAAGGAACATCGGAGCATATTACCGACCTATTGGCTACAAACCAGTACGGCAATGTTTTTCAGATAGACAGTCTCGCAGCAAACTCTACATTGACTCCCTCTGCTGTGGCTCTTAACAATTGGAATACACAGATGTATTATCATTCTGCTGTATTAGATACATTGGGTGATTTAAGAAAATACGGTTCGGTATATTCTGAAAATAACAGATTCAGTTTCAACGATTTTTTTAATACGGATATGGCGAACTTCAAAATATACAAATATAGAATTATGAACGAGCGCAGCGACAGTCGTAGCACACCTAAAACGGTAGCAGTTTATCGTGTAGCATTGCTCTATTTGCGCTATGCGGAAGCACTAAATAGGCTGGAGATGCCCAATACCGCTTTTGCCATATTAAAGAAAGGACTTAATGCAACTAATTTTGTAGCTCTTCCGAAAAATGAAAAAGTGATGCAAATAAATCAACGAACAATCAAATCGAAATTGAACAATACCGTTGATTCAGTTGCTTACGACACCACCTACACCGCCAAGCCTTATGCCAACTTTAGCGATACAAAATTTTCGACCAATATAGGCGTACGTATGCGTGGATTGGGTAACGTACACCAAGATACCACACACTACATTATTCCGAATCTGACTACCAAACAAGACACCATTTTATTTGTCGAAGACAAAATTCAAGAAGAATTGGCATTGGAAACAGCCTTTGAGGGCAATCGTTTTCAAGATTTGATGCGATTTGCCATAAGGAGAAACGACAATAGTTATTTGGCAGATAAAGTATCGCAAAAGCACGTTGATAATGCGGCTGCTATTAAAACCAAACTGTTGCAACGGGAGAAGTGGTATCTTTCAAAAAAATAGAGTTACTTTCAAGAAGGATGTAAGCAAAAAATTATTAAAATAAAAGAGACGCACCTGAAGTTTGAGAACTTACAGTTTCTATCATAAAAAAACTGTAGGCAATAAAAACTTTCATATACGATAATGAAATAAGAAAAGCTACAACTCTTATCAAAGAGATTTTATCTTATCAATAAAACCCCAAAGTTGTTGCCCGCTGATACTCTTTTTGTGTACCTAAATTCAAGATATTCAAAAAAGAGCGTACCTTTTAAACTAAGGATACGCTCTTTTTGAGTAAAAGATGTAATCATATTTCTGAAATTTTTATGTAATTTTGTAGATTGATTGAGGAAGAATAGTTAGTTGAGAAAAAAGAGAAAAACAGAAATATACATGGCAAAAGACGAGGAACTAAACGAAGAAGAAATAATTGAGGACAAGGAAGCAAGTGGCGAAACAGAAGAAAGTTTTACCGACCAATCCCATTCACGGTATAAGATACCTAAAATTTCGGATGAAAACATCAAGCATCATCTGTCGGGAATGTATCAATCGTGGTTTTTGGATTACGCTTCGTACGTTATCTTAGAACGCGCCGTACCCGATATTTACGATGGATTGAAACCCGTACAACGCCGTATACTCCATTCAATGAAAAGGTTGGATGATGGACGGTACAATAAAGTTGCCAATATTGTAGGGCATACAATGCAGTTTCACCCACACGGAGACGCCTCCATCGGTGATGCCTTGGTTCAACTGGGACAAAAAGATTTACTTGTGGACTGTCAAGGCAATTGGGGTAACATACTGACCGGAGACGGAGCCGCTGCCCCTCGTTACATCGAAGCGCGACTATCAAAATTTGCACTCGACGTAGTATTCAATCCCAAAACTACCGAGTGGAAACTCTCTTACGACGGACGCAACAAAGAGCCGATAGCGCTACCGGTAAAATTTCCTCTACTGCTCGCACAAGGGGTTGAAGGTATTGCAGTAGGGCTGAACTCAAAAATACTTCCCCATAATTTTAACGAACTGATAGATGCCAGTGTCGCCCATCTGAAAGGTAAAGAATTTGTGCTATTTCCCGATTTTCAGACAGGAGGAAATATAGACGTAAGCAAATACAACGATGGAGAGCGAGGCGGAAACGTAAAAATCAGAGCCAAGATAAGTAAATTGGACAACAAAACGCTGGCAATTACCGAAATACCTTTCGGAACTGACACCTCCAAACTGATAGAAAGCATTATCAAAGCCAGCGATAAAGGGAAAATAAAAATACGCAAGGTGGATGATAATACTTCTGCAAATGTAGAAATATTAGTACATTTGGCGCCGGGAGTCTCGTCCGACAAAACCATTGACGCACTGTTTGCCTTTACCAACTGCGAAGTAAGTGTCTCGCCCAATTGCTGTATTATACATAATCAAAAACCACGATTTACGAGAGTGAGCGAACTCTTGCAAATAAGTACCAGTCACACCAAAGATCTGCTGCAACTCGAATTGGAAATACAGCGCAACGAACTGCTTGAACAACTTTTCTTTATAACATTAGAAAAAATATTTATCGAAAATAGAATCTATAAAGATAAAGAGTTTGAAGAAAGCCCCACCCAAGACGATGTGATTGCCCATATCGACAAACGGTTGAAACCATTCAAAAAAAACTTTATACGGGAAGTTACACGCGAAGACATACTCAAACTTCTCGAAATAAAAATGATGCGCATTACCAAATTCGACAGCGATAAAGCCAACGATACAATAATAGGCATTGAGAAAAAAGTAAAAGAAACAGAATACAACCTCGAAAATCTGATAGACTACACCATATTCTGGTTTGAGACACTAAAAGAAAAATACGGCAAAAACTTTCCGAGAAAAACCGAAATTCGCAATTTCGAAACCATTGTGGCAGCCAAAGTGGTGGAGGCTAATGAAAAACTTTATGTGAATCGCGAAGAAGGATTCATAGGAATGGGATTGAAAAAAGACGAATACGTATGCAACTGCTCCAACATTGACGATATTATAGTCTTTTTCAAAGACGGTAAATACAAAATCGTAAAAGTTGTCGAAAAATTATTCGTGGGAAAAAATATCCTGTATCTCAACGTATTCAAGAAAAACGACAAACGAACCATATACAATACCGTTTATCGGCATGGGAAAAATGGCAATTACTATATCAAACGTTTTGCAGTTACAGGGGTAACGAGAGACAAAGAATATGATGTAACACAAGGAAAAGAGGGATCGAAAATTATTTACTTTACCTCTAATCCAAATGCAGAGGCAGAAGTTATCCGTATAACCTTAAAACCGAAACCAAGACTCATAAAACTTGTATCGGAAAAAGACTTCAGCGAAATAGCCATTAAAGGACGCCAATCGATGGGAAATATCCTGACAAAAAACGACATCCATAAAATTACACTGAAAGAAAAAGGAGGATCGACTCTCGGAGGACGAAAGGTATGGTTTGACCGTGATGTACTTCGTCTTAATTACGACAGTAGGGGAGAATTTCTTGGCGAATTTCAAAGCGACGATTTAATACTTGTTACCACACAGTTGGGAGATTATTACACCACCAATTTTGACGTGAACAATCATTTTGAAAATAACATATCAAATATCGAAAAATTTGATACCAATAAAGTGTGGACCGTTGCGTTGTTTGATGCCGATCAAAAATTTTACTACCTCAAACGTTTCCAATTAGAGCCTTCCGCCAAACAGCAAAACTTTTTGGGCGAAAACCCCGAGTCGAAATTGGTATGGATAACCTGCACCGATTACCCCCGTTTTGAAATAGTATTCGGAGGAGCCGACAATTATAGAGAGGCTCTGATAGTGGACGGAGAAGAATTTATAGGTATAAAAAGCTACAAAGCCAGAGGAAAACGGCTGACAACATTTGATGTAAAAGAAATCAACGAAATAGCACCGGTTCGTTACAAAAAAAATCTGAAAGACGATGATAACAACGATGATAACGATGGCAAAAGCAAAGACGATACCGAGACAAAAGTAAATGCTGCTGAAGAAACACCGCTCCCAGAAACCAATAAAACCACAAACAGGGAGGCAGGCACCAAAGAAGACAAAAAAAAGCTTTTAGATGATATTACGGGACAAATGACCTTGTTTTAGCAAACAGAAGAGGAATAAAATCCGATTTATTCACATAAAAAACATCTGTTTCAGAACAATTACAAGTCTCATCTGTTTAAATACCGCAATTATAAACATTATGATTGGTTGAACTATACTCGGGCGTAGGTTGCACCTCTGCCATAGAGTGCGTTCAAGTAGATTTATGTATGTGAAACCGAAAATTTAAACAAACAGACTATGAGCAAAAAAAATATCTTTGAAAAAAGATTGAAATTGCTTCAGGAAATGGAGAATACGGCTGTTGAAAAACAGCATTTAAAGGCAAAACTTACCGCCCGCGAACGTTTAAACGTACTTTTTGACGAAGGAAGTTTTTTTGAATTCAACTCGTTTGTAGAACCTGCCGGTTCAATAGTAAAAAAAGGATTAACATTTGGAGACGGTGTCATTGTAGGCAGAGGACTAATACAAGGTAGAAGCGTATTTGCTTACGCCCAAGACTTTACCGTAATGGGAGGCTCATTAGGTTATGCTCATGGTTTGAAAATAGCCAAAGTGCAGGAAATGGCTTTAAAGTTTGGAGCACCTTGCGTAGGTCTAATTGATAGTGGTGGAGCAAGAATCCAAGAAGGCATTACAAGCTTGTCTGCTTATGCACGTATCTTCAAAAATAATGTAGCCTCGTCTGGTATTATTCCACAAATAAGCGTAATACTTGGTCCGGCAGCAGGTGGCGCCGTATATTCTCCCGCTATGACCGATTTTATCATCATGACCAACCAAACATCGTATATGTTTGTTACCGGTCCCGATGTAGTAAAAGAGGTACTCAATCAAGATATTACGATGGATGGATTGGGAGGAGGAAATGTTCATGCCGAAAAAAGTGGTGTTGCCCATTTTGTATATGAAGACGAAGAACATGCCATTCTTGCTGTCAGAAAACTACTCTCTTATCTACCGCTAAATAATTTTGACCCATCGCCCGTTTCAAGCGATATAACCTACTTCGAAGGTAGGCAAGAATACCTCAATAAAATAATTCCCGAAGACTCCAACCGCCCATACGATATAAAAGAAATAATCAATATACTGTGTGATAGCGACAGTTTTTTTGAAGTACACGAAAAATACGCGCAAAATATTTTAGTAGGATTTGCACGCTTAGACGGCAAAACTATCGGGATTGTGGCTAACCAACCCAAGGTTATGGCAGGTACGTTAGATATCAACGCCAGCCTGAAAGGATCACGCTTTGTTAGATTTTGCGATGCCTTCAACATTCCGCTACTGATATTGGAAGATGTCCCCGGATTTTTGCCAGGGACAGAGCAAGAACACAACGGAATCATCCGAAACGGAGCTAAACTACTCTACGCATTTTGCGAAGCAACTGTGCCAAAAATTACCGTAATCACACGTAAAGCATACGGAGGAGCCTTTGTGGTGATGAATAGTTTGGGCACAGGCGGCGACTTTAATTTTGCATGGCCCACCGCAGAAATAGCCGTAATGGGTCCCGAAGGAGCTATTAAAATTGTAAATCGCGCCGAACTTGCCAAAGCCGAAGATAAAAAAAAGTTGGAAAAAGAATTGACCGACAAATACAAAAACGAAATTGCCAATCCATTTAAGGCGGAAGGGCTGGCTATGATAGACGAAGTAATTTTGCCGTCGCAAACCCGAGAAATATTGATAACGGCATTTGATATATTGGCAAACAAACAATATACTACCCCACAACGTAAACACGGGAATATTCCATTGTGAGAAGTTTGTTTGGTTTTTAATATTTAAGTATAAAAAATTAAAAATAACAGAACAAAGGAAACATACAAAATCTTCACTCTTTGTTCTAATGAGGCAAGAAAATGAATAAACGTCTTTTAATAGCAAACAGAAATGAAATAGCCATACGCATTGTACGATCTGCAAAAAAAATGGATATTACCTCCGTTGCCATTCAGTGCGACAGAGAACCCGACGCTATGTATCTCGAATTTGCAGACGAAATCGTTGCTAATCAAGGATCCTCCGGTGAAAAAACCATTTTTCTCGAACCTGAGAAATTGGTACGGACAGCGTTGGATAACCATATTGATATGATACATCCTGGGTACGGTTTTCTGTCTGAAAATCCCGATTTTGCCGAATTATGTACCAAAAACGGACTGATTTTCATTGGCCCCTCAGCCGAATTAATCCGAAATATGGGAATTAAGACCATTGCAAAAAAAATGGCAGCAGACGCAGGAATGCCACTCGTACCCGGAAGTCCCGGAGCCATAACAGATGCCAACGAAGCCAAGTCGTTTGCAGATAAAATAGGCTATCCCGTAATATTGAAAGCATCTGCTGGCGGCGGCGGGCGTGGAATGCGAATTGTAGAAAAGCCGGAAACTATGGAGCGTCATTTCAAGTCGGCGCACGAGGAGGCCCTCGCTGCTTTTGGAAATGGCGATATGTTTATCGAAAAATACATTCAAAACCCCAAACACCTCGAATTCCAAATTTTAGGAGATAAATACGGTAACGTAGTACACCTTGGCGAGCGCGAATGCTCACTGCAAAGAAAACATCAAAAATTGATTGAAGAAGCCCCATCGGCAAGTATATCGGTAGAAAAAAGAACTGAAATGGGAGAACTTGCCGTGAAATTTGCCAAACATATCGGATATTACTCTGCCGGAACTATCGAGTTTATTCTTGATGAAGATGGCTCGTATTATTTTATGGAGATGAACACACGCATTCAAGTGGAGCATCCGGTTACAGAAATGGTTACCGGTATAGATTTGATAGACTGGCAGATAAAAATAGCGTTGGACGAAACACTAACCCTGAAACAAGACGATATTTGTACCAACGGCTGGGCTATCGAATGCCGTGTAAATACAGAAGACCCTCAAAATCGATTCAGTCCGCAAACAGGCTTTATCGAACGGATCCATTTTCCACAAGGAGAGCATATCAGGATAGAAACAGGAGTAAAAGACGCCTCGGTAGTTACCCCCTACTTCGACTCTATGATTGCTAAAATTATCGTTCACGGGGAAAACCGGCAAGATACTATCAAGAAAACAATGGACGCACTGAACGAATTTAGTTTGATAGGATTGAAAACTACTGTACCTTTTTGCAAGACGGTACTCCAAAACCCTGAATTTATAGACGCGACATACACCACCCGATGGGTAGATGATACTTTCAGTACAGAAATGCTTGAGTCGGATGACGACGAAATGATTGCGGCACTGGCTGCTGCCATAACTTATGCCAAAGAATATTTGCAAATAGCCTCCGAGTCACCCATGTTCAAAAGCGAATCGCTCAACGTATGGGTGTTGAATAAAAGAATCAATAAATAACGCATCTCAAATCAGACAATACTCTTTGTCTAAACAATTAAAAAAGAAAAAGAATGGCCACATCATACATTTACAAAAGGGATGCCACACGTCTTTTTATCGCTATGCGAGATACAGGCAAACGTTTCAAAATATATGTCCCCAAAGAATCGAAACCAATTATCAACGGCGAAGAAAAAGATATTTTCTTTTTGGAACACACCAATACCCACTCTACGTTTGAAATGAACGATAAAACTTACCGTTGTGAAATTACACAAAAAGACCAAAATCGCATTACGGTAAAGGTAAACGGAATAGAATACAAATTCAGTTTAGAATCTATTTTTTCGTATCTCCGACAAGGTTTATTAAATAAAGGCGAAAAAGAGAATGCCCTCAAAAATAACCTGCTTTCTCCTATGCCAGGCAAGATCGTAGATATATTTATGAGCGAAGGTGACTTGGTCAATGCCGGCGAACCTATATTGAGCTTGGAGGCTATGAAAATGCAGAACGAAATTAACGCCCCCTGCAATGGCGTTATCCGCAAAATCCATGTTCTATCGGGACAATCGGTACTCAAAGACGAATTGTTGATCGAAATATCATCAATAGATATTTAGGCAACTGCCGTTTTTCTTTTGAATGTGGAGTTTTATCTCCAACCTTTTTTTTTGATAAAAAAAAATGAATCGATAGAATCAACAATTTGGTTTTGTAGGATGATAAATCAAAAAATCACTTGCCTACCTCGAAAAAAAAGAAATTTCTAATCTACTGCTAACTTCAGTAGAAAGAACTTTGTCCTTTAGTGAATTTTCTGTTGGTCAGACTTCATAAAGGCTCATTGTTACATTTTATTGAAAATAACCTTTCCCGGAGAGTTAGAGAGTTAAAACAGTATATTTACGGCAACCTCTCTACCGCACAATATGTTTGTAGTGTTTGGTAATTGAACAAATCACCAATTGCCGCCCAAGCTTGTCCGGTTTCAATCACCAAAAAAATGACGGGAGAGCGGTTGTCAAATACAGATAAAATCTCTATCAAAATCTTGTTACAAAACACTTGATACCATACTGGCACCAAACGAAGACACTACGTACCTGCCTGCCTACTCAGATATGCTCTCTGGGAAGGATGAGTAGTTGCAGTAGTTAGAAGTGAAGTGTTTTGATTAGATAACTAATATTAATATATATTATTAGTGTGTACGAACACACTCTCAAAATATTCTGTTATATTTGCACCATATTTATGTTGCTTAATGTCCGATGTTTCTTTAGGCAAGTATAAATCCGATATTTCTATAAGTGTATTTCTCTAATATGTTTTTTTTTTGATACACAACAAAGAGAACGATATGCTTGTGTCAAACTGTTGAAGAGACATCATTCTTGTCATTGCAAGCTTATAAAAGATGTTTTGGCAGATAAAGCGAAATTTCATTCATACGCTGTCTTTCAGACAATTTATCTATTTTTTCGTAGCTCGTAAGATTATGTAAACCAGGTTGTGTTAATAGTGTTTAAGAGCTATGTTTTTCTATTGTTACTCGATTTTTCTTTTGAATAAAACATAAATAAAACAATCTAAAAAAATGAAAAACTTATTCGATATTACCGATAGGGTAGTTGTCATAACCGGTGGTTTGGGAGTTTTAGGAATTAATATCTCTCAATATTTAGTATCTCAGGGTGCAATTGTAGTAGTGCTTGCACGAAGCGTTGAAAAAGGAGAAAAATTTGTTGGAGAGATGGAAAACGCCGGCGGAAAAGCGGCTTTTTTTGCTTCGGATGTACTTGACAGAGATTCTTTGGTATCAGCCAGAGATAAGATTGTGGCAAAATACGGAAAAATAGATGTTTTAATAAACGCTGCCGGTGGCAATATGGCAGAAGCAAATATAGCTCCTACCCAAAATGTATTTGATTTGAGTATGGATGCTTTGCATAAAGTGGTAGATTTGAATCTATTCGGAACCATTTTACCCACACAAATTTTTATGGAAAGTATGGTGGAAAATGGCAAAGGGGTAATCCTAAATTTTTCCTCTATGTCAGCTTTTCGCCCATTGACCCGCGTTTGCGGCTATGGAATGGCAAAAACGGCTATCAATAGTTTTACTGAATTTATGGCAGGAGAGTTAGCGTTAAAGTTTGGCGAAAACTTCCGCATCAATGCCGTAGCTCCCGGATTTTTCTTAACAGAACAAAATCGAACCCTATTGACCAACCCCGATGGTTCACACACAGAACGTGCCAAAGACATTATTAAACACACCCCGTTTCGGCGTTTTGGAGTTGCCAACGAGCTGAACGGGACCGTACATTATCTGATTAGCGATGCCTCAGGATTTGTAACAGGCACCGTTGCGGTGGTTGATGGCGGTTTCAATTCATTTACAGTATAAATCAAGTTATTTATTACCATAAAAAATCATTCAATATGTCATCATTACAACTAAGACAAAATTGCAAATACTCTTTGCTTGTAGCTACAAGTATGGGAGTGCGCATCACCCCCGTTAATGCTCAACCTGTTCATGGCAGCAATCTGTACGAAATGCAAGCAACAAGCGCTGAAACAAATGTTGCAAGCATATCTTCTTACTTGGGATTACCAGTAAAAGTACTAACCACATTTGTGAAAGACAGTCCGGTTGCAAAATTCATCAAATCTGACTTGAAAAGCCGCTTTATGGACTTTGAAGGTCCCGAAGTCTCGCAAGGAGGTCCTTGGGGCTATCGCCACCAATTCAATATAGCAGATAGTGGTTACGGTTTGAGAGGTCCCCGCGTGCAAAATGACAGAGCAGGAGAGGTAGGACGCACGTTAAATGTAAAAGACTTTGATTTGGAGCGCATCTTTGATAAAGAAGGGGTTCAAATAGTCCATTTGTCAGGTCTGATAGCAGCATTGTCACCAGATACGAGTAATTTTTGCCTCGAAATAGCCCGTAAAGCAAAAGCACAAGGCACGCTTATTTCGTTTGATCTGAATTATCGCGCCACATTCTGGAAAGGACGTGAAACAGAACTGAAAGCAGCCTTTGAAGAAATAGCCTCGCTATCTGATATTTTGATAGGAAACGAAGAAGATTTCCAACTATGTTTGGGTATTAAAGGTCCCGAAGCTGGCGGCAAAGGTATTGAAGCATCAATAGAATCATTCAAAGAGATGATTATGAATGTAAAAGCGGCATACCCCAACGTGTCATTTTTTGCCAATACCCTCCGCGAAGTTGTAAGCGCAAATGAGCATCTTTGGGGAGCCATTGTCTATGATGGCAACGATTGGCAGGTTATCAATCCCCGCACCATTCGTGTGTTGGACAGGATAGGCGGAGGTGACGGATTTGTAGGAGGATTGCTGTATGGCATATTAAAAGAATGGAGCTCGGAAAAATGTGCGCAATTTGCATGGGCAAGCGGAGCGCTGGCAACCACATTCTTGACAGATTACGCCCAACCGGCTGACGAAGAGCAAGTTTGGAGTATATGGGAAGGGAATGCTAGGGTCAAAAGATAAAAGAAAGATTCGAGATAATCTACAATAATCAATAGAAAACAAGTCATTGATAATGAAAGCTGCATTGCTAGGCATTCTGTTTGTCTCCATACTATTGGGTAGTTGCAACAACATGCCAAAAGAGACGGTTAAATCCACCTCCGAAATCATACAAGGCGAAGATTGTTCGATAACAGTTTCAAACATTGAGTTTACAAAATGGATAAACGGAAACAGAGGCACACTAACCTTTGAAGGAGACAAACTTGTAATACAGAGCAACGCGAAATCGGATAATTTTAACGACCCGGACGGAAAACTATCAAACAACACGGCTCCTGTTTTGCTCACGCAAATAGACAATACGTGTCCTTTTACATTCTCTGCCAAAGTTACCCCCACATTTGCAGATACCTACGATGCAGGCGCCATGTATATTTATCTAAACCCTCAATGGTGGTTCAAATTTGCCTTTGAAAGAGACGAACGCGGTAAAATCCGTGTAGTAACAGTAAGAACTATTGAAACCTCAGACGATAACAATCATGATGTGGTGGATGGCGAAGGCGTATATTTTAAAATATCTTCGGATACAAAAACCATTGGCTTTTACTACTCATTAGACAAAGAAAACTGGCAATTGGTACGATTGTTCAAAAATGACTATCCTAAAGAAGTGTGGATAGGGTTGAGTACGCAATCGCCCATAGGCAATGGAACAAATGCAACGTTTGAAGACTGCTCGCTAATTCAGAGCAGTATCAAAGATTTCAGGATGGGAATTTGATTATTTGCTATTACACTGTTTTTTAAAACAATAAATAAACGATTAACAAAAAATAAAAATGAAAAAATTAGCAGACATCGGACTGATAGGACTTGCCGTGATGGGCGAAAACTTAGTCCTAAATATGGAAAGTAAAGGATATACCGTTGCCGTTTATAACCGAACGGTAGAAAAAGTAGATAAATTTGTGGAAGGTCGGGGAGCGGGTAAAAAATTTATCGGAGCACACTCTTTGCAAGAACTGGTAGATTCGCTGGAGACACCACGCAAAGTGATGATGCTGGTCAAAGCTGGAAAAGCGGTAGATGATTTTATCGACCAATTGATACCACTATTATCACCGGGCGACATTATTATTGACGGTGGCAACAGCCATTTTCCCGATACCATTCGCAGGGCAGAATATGTCGAAAGCAAAGGATTGTTATATGTCGGGACAGGAGTTTCAGGAGGAGAAGAAGGAGCGTTAAAAGGTCCTTCGATGATGCCCGGAGGATCTCCTGATGCATGGAAATACGTGAAAGATATTTTTCAATCGGTAGCTGCAAAAGTAGAAGACGGTACACCTTGTTGCGATTGGGTGGGTGAAAACGGCGCCGGACATTTTGTGAAAATGGTACACAACGGTATCGAATATGGCGATATGCAAATTATCGACGAAGCATACCAATTAATGAAAGACCTGCTCGGAATGGACGCTTTTGAACAGCACGAAGTATTTAAAAAATGGAACCAAGGGAAATTGGATTCTTATCTGATAGAAATTACACGAGACATATTGGCATATAAAGACACAGACGGAAATCCACTCGTAGAAAAAATATTAGATACCGCCGGACAAAAAGGTACCGGAAAATGGACTGCCGTTACTGCGTTGGATTTGGGCATTCCTTTGACATTGATAGGCGAATCTGTATTTGCACGCTGCTTGTCTGCACAAAAAGACTTGAGAGTAGAAGCCTCAAAAGAAATCTCAGGACCAAAACCCGAATTTAAAGGAGATAAACAACAATTTATTGCCGATTTGGAAAATGCGATCTACGCTTCGAAAATAGTATCGTATGCACAAGGTTACGATTTGATGATGGAAGCTGCCAAAGAAAACAAATGGAATCTCAACTACGGAGGCATTGCCCTGATGTGGCGAGGAGGATGCATCATTCGTTCGGTATTTTTGGGAGATATCAAAAAAGCATTCGACAACAATCCGAAACTTAAAAACTTACTGCTCGACCCATTTTTTAAAGCACAAGTAGAATCGGCTCAAGAAGGGTGGCGGCGAGTATGCGCAACAGCATTGGCTAACGGAATTTCGGTTCCGGCAATGACCTCGGCGCTGTGCTACTTCGATGGTTTTCGCAGCGAGAGACTTCCTGCAAACCTCCTGCAAGCACAACGCGACTATTTTGGAGCTCATATGTACGAAAGGGTAGATAAACCACGCGGAGAATTTTTCCATACCAACTGGACTGGACACGGAGGAGATACCGCCTCCACAACCTATATCGTATAACAGATAATCTCTTACAGCCCCCTCCGTTTTAAAAAACAGGAGGGGGTAAGATTTTTTTATATAAAAATATTATACAACCAATAACTTATTCTATTGCCAAATGATATACTTCGAAAAAGGTTCGACCGAAACCTCACTCTCGGCAAAAGATATGAAAGAGGGTTTATTTGCAGCACTCAATCAATTGGGGGGCAAAAACAAAGTACTTGTCATACCACCTGATTTTACCCGATTCCCAAGTAGGGCGGGAGAATTGACCGAATTCTCTTGGGAATATTATGGCAATAAACTGACCGATATATTACCAGCCTTAGGTACACATACAGGGATGACAGACGAACAAATATCAAAAATGTTTGGAAATACTCCGCCATCACTCTTTCGCGTACACGATTGGCGAAACGATGTGATAACCTTGGGACAAGTGCCGGATAAATTTATTTCGGAAGTAACAAACGGTGCGTTAAACTTCAACTGGCCTGCCCAAGTCAATAAACTCTTGGTAGAGGGAAATTTTGACTTAATACTCTCAATAGGACAGGTGGTGCCACACGAAGTGGTAGGTATGGCAAACTACAACAAAAATATATTTGTAGGTACCGGCGGCTCCGAAGGGATAAACAAAAGTCATTTCATAGGAGCAGTTTACGGTATGGAGCGGATGATGGGACGCGCAAACACTCCGGTAAGAAAAGTGTTCAATTACGCTTCCGACAATTTTACCAATCATTTGCCTATTGTCTATGTACAAACAGTAGTAGGACTTAACAAAGAAACCGGTAAACTTCAAACTTACGGACTGTTTGTAGGCGATGATTTTGAAGTCTTTGACAGAGCCGCAGCACTCTCATTAAAAGTCAATTTTGAGCTGGTAGAAAAACCACTGAAAAAAGTGATAGTGTGGCTCGATCCCGAAGAGTTCAAAAGTACCTGGCTGGGAAACAAAGCAGTATATCGCACACGGATGGCAATAGAAGATAACGGTGAACTGATAATCTTGGCGCCCGCACTAAAAGAATTTGGCGAAGATAAAGAAATTGACCGTCTGATTCGTAAATACGGCTATTTCGGTACCCCTCAAACTCTTAAATCGACAAACGAAAATGATGAATTGAAACAAAACTTAGGAGCCGCAGCACACTTGATACATGGCTCCTCAGAAGGAAGATTCGGTATTACCTATTGCCCCGGTAAAAACGAAGGAAATCTTACCCGTCAAGAGATAGAAAGCGTTGGATTCAAATATGCCGACATCGACGATATGGTGAGCAGATACGACCCCGCTAAATTAAATGAAGGATTTAATATCATGACAGATGGAGAAGAAATATTCTACATTTCCAATCCGGCGTTAGGATTGTGGGCATACGAAAAAAGATTTAATCAATAGATTACTAAAATAGAAGTAGTAATAAAAATTAAAAGTAACTTATCAGGCTTATTGTCTGATGGTTATATACGAAAAGCGCAAAATTATTTTTTTTATGCTACTTAAATTGAACAATAAGAGTAAAAACATACACTATTTTTTACATAATTTTGTGGTCAAAATATCTTTTTAATTTATTGTGAATGAAACCAACTCCGGAAGTTATTACCATAAAACAAATAGCTGAAATGGCAGGCGTTTCTGTTGGTACGGTGGATAGAGTTTTGCATAACAGAGGGAAAGTTTCCGAAATAAATCTCAAAAAAATTAATGAAATACTCAATAAATTTGATTACCAGCCCAATATTATAGCAAGTACGCTCGCTTCGAAAAAGAGGTACCAGTTGGCTGCTGTTACACCCTTTTTCCAAAAAGGAGAATATTGGGAATCTGTGATGAATGGAATAAATGCAGCCATTGGAGAAATACAGCAGTTTGGTATAAGCATAGAGATATTGTTTTTTGACCAATACGATAACGGCAGCATAAAGACCATCGAAAAAAAAATATCGGACAACGAATACGATGGAGTTCTTTTGGCAGTTTTATTTAAAAACGAATTTACAAAACTTTCGTCAGAACTGACCAATAGAAATATCCCCTACGTTTTTATGGATTTTAATCTGACCGATCAAAAACCAATCTCATTTTACGGAACAGACTCCATAAGTGGCGGAAAGTTGAGCGCACGAATGCTTTTATCCGAAATAAATATTACCGACAACATCCTTATAGTGTTGATGAATATGAAAAACGGATTACGCTCCAATCAAAGTCTGAACAGAGAAAAGGGATTTTTAGAATATTTGGAACTGAAAAAATACGGTGGTACTATACACCAAATACATCTGGAATATAAAGACAAAAAAAAAAATAACCGTATTTTAAAAAATTTTTTTTCTCGAAACAGCGTAAAAGGTGTCATATTTTTTAATTCAAGCTGCTATATTGTGGCACACTATTTTGAAGATAATAATCTTTCGGACATCGTTTTGGTAGGTTACGATGGCGTGCCCGAAAATATTCGTATGATGAAAGCCGGATTTATTGACATACTCATAACTCAACGTCCTTATTATCAGGGGTATGAGAGTGCTAAGTCTCTGTGTAACTATTTGCTAAAAAAGACCTCGTTTCAGACCGAAAACTATATTCCGTTAGATATTTTGGTCAGAGAAAATGTCGAATTTTATAATCAACAATAATAAAAAAACATAGAAAAACAAAACTAAAAAAATGAGCAAAAAAATTGTAACATTCGGAGAAATTATGTTGCGGTTGGCGACTCCCGATTATCAACGTTTTATACAATCTTCCGAACTAAACGCAACATTTGGAGGTGGCGAAGCAAATGTAGCCGTATCGTTGGCAAACTATGGAATGAACGCCGAGTTTATAACCCGACTTCCTCAAAACGATATTGCCGAGTGGTGTATTTCCGATTTACGAAAATACAATGTAGGCACAAAAAATATTATACGAGGAGGGGAGCGCGTAGGAATTTATTTTCTCGAAACAGGTGCCGTATCACGCTCGTCAAAAGTTGTGTACGACCGTGCAAACTCATCCATTGCAGATATTCAGCCCGGGATGATTGATTGGCGTGAAATATTGAAAGATGCCGAATGGTTTCATTGGACGGGAATTACCCCCGCACTTTCGCAAGGTGCCGCCGATGCCTGTCTGGAGGCTATTAAAGTGGCAAACGAGATGGGGGTAACAGTATCTTGCGATTTGAATTATCGAAAAAATCTTTGGAAATACGGAAAAAAAGCCTCCGAAATAATGCCTACGTTGGTAGCAGGTTGCGATGTGATACTCGGCAATGAAGAAGATGCCGAAAAAGTATTCGGGATCAAACCGGAAGGATTTGACGTGGCACATACAGGAGGAGACGTAAACGCTGCTGAGTTTGAAAGCGTGTGTACACAATTAATGCAAAAGTTTCCCCGTGCCAGCAAGGTCATCATTACTCTTCGCGGTTCCATCAATGCCAATCACAACACCTGGGGCGGCGTACTGTTTTCCGACGGAAAACTTTACCAATCAAAACGCTACGACATAACGCACATTGTAGATAGAGTAGGAGGGGGCGACTCTTTTATGGGTGGATTGATTTATGGGCTACTTACCTACACAGACAATGACCAGCAAGCTCTTGATTTTGCTGTAGCGGCATCTTGCCTGAAACATACCATTTACGGAGATTTCAATTTAGTATCGGTTTCGGAAGTTGAAAATCTGATGGGAGGAGACGGTAGCGGAAGAGTGTCAAGATAATTTGATATACGCACTGCATAGAAACAAAATATATCATAAGTAATAAACGTAATTCATTCATTGTCAGGTAATAATAGAAAAGTATGAGATTTAGTAAAACAGATGTATTATCAACAATTAAAACCACAGGAATAGTACCCATTTTTTACCATAAAGATGCGGAAACAGCCAAAAGCGTTTTGAAAGCGTGCTACGATGGTGGAATTAGAGTTTTTGAATTTACAAACCGAGGTGATTTTGCCCAGGATATTTTTGGAGAATTGTCGAAGTTTGCTGCTAAAGAGTGTCCCGATTTAATTTTGGGAATAGGTAGTATTGTCGATGCGCCTACTGCCGCATTGTTTATCCAATTGGGAGCCAATTTTATCGTTGGTCCATTATTCAATCCAGATGTAGCAAAAGTATGTAACCGTCGGTTGATACCCTACGCTCCGGGTTGCGGTTCGGTTTCGGAGATAGGTTTTGCACAAGAAACCGGTTGCGATCTCTGCAAGGTTTTTCCGGCAGATGTGCTGGGAGCCGCTTTTGTAAAAGGTCTGAAAGCTCCGATGCCGTGGTCCAATTTAATGATTACCGGAGGGGTGAAACCCGAAGAAAGCAATCTGAAAAGTTGGTTTGATGCTGGAGCAATATGTGTGGGGATGGGGTCCAATCTCTTTCCTGCCGATGTGATAAAGAACAAAGAGTGGGGTGCAATTACCGATTTGTGTTGTAATGCTCTTGAAATTGCAAAAAAAGTACGAAAATAATAATTATCAATTAAAAATAAAAAATTTATGAAAGACACAATCACAACGAAAATGACAAGTTACCGTTGGGTAATAACATCGATGTTGTTTTTTGCAACAACGGTAAACTATCTGGACCGTCAGGTACTTTCTCTCACTTGGAAAGATTTTATATCTCCCGAATTTCACTGGACCAATAGCAATTATGGAGATATTACCGGTTGGTTTTCCATTTTTTATGCTGTAGCGTTGCTTTTTGCCGGTAAGTTTGTAGATTGGATGGATACTAAAAAGGGTTATCTATGGTCTATCGGCATTTGGTCGATAGGTGCCATATTGCATGCTTTTTGTGGTATAGCTACTTCGGGATTGGTTGCCGGAGAATGGATAATGAGCTTTGCTGGAGCTAAAGAGGCATTGGAAGTTACTACCGATGTTTCAAAAATCGTTACGGTGAGCGTTTCACTATTTATATTCGCAAGATTTGTGCTGGCAGTCGGAGAGGCAGGCAATTTTCCTGCCGCCATTAAAGCTACCGCCGAATATTTTCCGAAAAAAGACAGAGCGTTTTCTACCAGTATTTTCAATTCGGGAGCTACCGTAGGAGCATTGATGGCTCCTGTTACTATCCCCTTTATAGCTAAGGCTTGGGGATGGGAAATGGCATTTATTGTGATTGGGGCAATAGGTTTTATTTGGATGGGGCTTTGGATATTTGTCTATGAAAAACCAGAAAAATCTAAACATGTAAACGAGGTCGAATTGACCTATATAAATCAGGACGATGAGAGCGACCATGTCTCAAAAGGCAAAGCACAAGGGAAAAAGACCATTTCATACCGTCAGGCATTGAAATACAAACAAACTTGGGCATTTGCTGTGGGTAAGTTTATGACCGATGGTGTTTGGTGGTTCTATCTTTTCTGGACACCGGCTTATCTGAGTTCCGTATATGGATTGGATTCAACACAGAGTGCTCCCCAAATATTTGTATTGTATTTGATTACAATGCTTTCGATTATCGGAGGATGGCTGCCTACCTATTTTGTAGATAAAAAAGGGATGAATCCGTACAGTGGACGTATGAGAGCTATGCTGATGTTTGCATTTTTCCCCCTGTTGGCTCTTCTGGCACAACCATTGGGGCATATCTCGGTTTGGCTACCGGTAGTAATTATCGGTATTGCAGGCGCCGCGCACCAAGCCTGGTCTGCCAATATATTCTCTACCATCGGAGATATGTTTCCCAAATACGCAGTAGCCACGATTACCGGTATTGGAGGTATGGCAGGAGGTATAGGCTCTTACTTTATCAACAAAGGTTCGGGGGTGTTGTTTGATTACGCAGATAATACTCAAATGAAACTATTCGGTTTTCAGGGGATTGAATCGGGATATTTTATTATATTCTCAATCTGTGCGGTAGCTTACTTGATAGGATGGGTTATTATGAAAACGCTTGTGCCGAAATACCAACCGATTACAGATTTGTAGCCGAAGCATATATGTCTGTGAAAGTGAAAAATGGCTATGATGTGGATATATACAGACAGAAAAAATAGTCTTGTCTCATCCTCTTCAAAACATAGATATTTTTTATTCTAAAAAAAGAATTATATGTTGGCAACCACTTAGACTATTTTGGGTGCAGAAACTATAAGCACACACTTTCACCGAATTGCAAATTTATTATTAATAGTTTTAGCGACAAAGAATTTGTCGCTAAAACTATATACATACCAGCCAACACTTAAAACAAAAACAGGCAGAAAAATAACCGTATTTTACCTGTTTTTTGTGACAACACAATCTATTTGAGGCGATTATGCAGCTATCTTACTCATGAATAATATACAGACAAGCAGGCATGGAACCATACCAATGTGGCTCAATTCAATTTTGGAAAAAATCTTTAATATACAAACTACCATCCATCGGGAAATGTTACTTCCATAACCAAAAATACAACACACAAACAACAAACTCATCTAATGCGTTATTATCTCCAAGTATATTTTTTTGCTATACAACAGGTCCGGGATACTTACGGAGAAACCTAAATTCAATAGCTAAATTCAACATTTAGGGATTGTAAATAAAATGGAATATTTTTTCAGAAGAAAGAATAATTTACATAATACCACACCTAAACAATTTTAATGTACACTTATTGGTGTATAGATGCTTTAAGAGCCGATATAAAAAAATGTGGGAATAGCTGCAATATTTGACCGTCATTAAAACCAGTATCAATAATGCACATGTCGAAAGGATTAACGGTTTCATTCAAGAAATTAAAATACGAACATGCATGGAAAAAAGTATGCTAATACCTATAATTATAGAATAGTAACACTCTTTTTTAACGTTAATTTAGACTTCGTTTTAACACGAAAACAGTAATAGCCTCGACCAAATATACTTTTTCTATTAAACATATTGTATGGCTTTTTGTATGTAACACATCCTTTTTTGACTATATTTGCAAAAAATAGAGCAACTTGCGTTATGATAAAATGAGTAGATGCACTCCTTGTTATTGTGAAACACTATAAAAAGTAACTTTATAATATGGAAATAACCAGAATTTTTGACATTTTAGACCAATATTCCGAAAAATATCCACAACAACAAGTTGCATTAGCAGCAAAGAAAAAGGGAAAATGGCGAAAAATAGCTATTCAAGAGTACAAGGAGACAACCGATTATATTAGCTGTGGATTGCTAAACTTAGGAGTAAAAAAGGGAGATAGAATAGGTATTGTAAGCGGAAACCGTCCTGAATGGAATATGATAGACTACGCTATCATGCAGATAGGAGCAGTTTCCGTTCCTATTTATCCGACCATTAGTTCAGAAGATTACAAACATATACTGAACCATGCGGAGGTGAGTGTTATTTTTATTGAAGGAAAAAATTTGTACTCTCGACTCGAAAAGATTTTGCCTCGAGTAAGCTCGTTGAAAGAAATATATACTTTTGACGATGACGGGACAAAGCACAACCTATTGCAACAGTTGATCGACAGTGGGAAAGCGCATTCACAATATGAGATGTTGAATCGGTTAAAATCTGAAATAAAAACGGAAGATATGGCAACCATCATATACACTTCCGGCACTACCGGTGTTCAAAAAGGGGTTATGCTTTCGCATAGCAATATAGTAAATCAAATAATAAATTTGCGGCAAATTCCTGCCAAATGGAGCAACGTTGGATTGAGTTTTCTCCCCCTGTGCCATGCTTATGAGCGAATGATAGTCTATCTGTATCAGTATTTAGGCATGTCAGTCTATTATGCCGAAAGTTTGGCAACCATTGCCGAAAATATTAAGGAGGTAAATCCCACGATGATGACCTGCGTTCCGCGTTTGCTTGAGAGAATATACGATAAACTGTTTCTTGCCGGGAAAAATCTTTCTCCTCTCCAAAAAAGATTGTACTACTGGGCTTTTGATTTGGCAAAAAAATACCAGTTGGAGAATACAGGAATATTTCAAAAACTCTGGTTAAAAGTAGCCGACAAATTGGTATATTCTAAATGGAGAACTGCTATTGGTGGAAATTTCGATATTGTAGTTTCGGGAGGGTCTGCCATACAGAGTCATATCGCGTCGTTTTTTTCGGCTATCGGTATGCCGGTGTTTGAAGGTTACGGGCTTAGCGAAACTTCTCCGGTGATTGCCGTAAGCCGGCGAGGGAAAAATGGGCGTAAGTTTGGAACCGTCGGTCCACCGCTTCGGGGAGTAGAGGTGAAAATAGGAGAAAGAGACGAAATAATGTGTCGGGGACACAATGTAATGCTGGGGTATTACAAAGATCCTGAGTTAACAATGCAGGTAATCGATGCCGATGGTTGGTTTCATACGGGAGATATCGGTAAATTTACCCCCGAAGGACAGTTGGTAATAACAGGAAGATTGAAAAGCCTGTTTAAAACGTCGTTAGGTAAATACGTAAATCCACATGCAATAGAAGAAAAATTTAAAGAATCACCCTTTATCGAAAATATGATAGTAGTAGGGGAAAATAAAAAATTTGCATCGGCTCTTATTTCGCCGGAATTTGATTATTTGCGTTCGTGGTGCAAAAAACACAAGATAAACGAAAAATATATACCCAACGATGAAATTATAAAAATACCGGAAGTCTTAAAACGCTATGGAGAAGAGATAAAAAAATACAATCAATACTTTGGCGACTACGAGCAGGTAAAAAGATACAAACTGGTACCTGACACGTGGACGATGGAGTCGGGCTTTTTATCTCCCACACTAAAAATAAGACGCAATATATTGATGAATTATTATGCAGACGTAATCAACAGTTTGTTTGTGTAAGGAAAAAGAGAATATAAAATACAGGAAGAAATATCCCTTTGTTTTGAATAAAACCTCCGCTTTTATTCAAGTGAAAACACCAGTATCCTCTCGTTAAACAATGTTAGTGGAGAAATACTTCTTGCATAAATCCGATTTTTTTTATATATCTTTGCAAATTATTATTCCTTTTACAAAGTAAAGAAAATTGATGAAGCAGAAAAAAAACGCTAAAGTTCTATTCATTTCACAAGAGATTTTTCCCTACTTGCCAGAATCGGAAATAGCAAATCAAGGAAGATATTTGCCGCAGGCAACTCAAGAAAGAGGACGGGAAACACGTACCTTTATGCCCAAGTTTGGTTCTGTAAATGAACGCAGAAATCAATTGCATGAAGTGATTCGACTTTCGGGAATGAATTTGATAATAGACGATACAGACCACCCCTTAATAATAAAAGTTGCTTCGATACAATCGGCAAGGCTGCAAATTTATTTTATTGATAACGAAGATTATTTTCAGCGTAAAAATACGGTGATGGATGACGATGGCAACGAATACGTAGATAACGATGAACGCACCGTTTTTTTTACGAGAGGAGTGCTAGAAACAGTCAAAAAGCTGCGTTGGACACCAGATGTAATACTCTGTATGGGTTGGATGACGGCATTGACTCCCCTTTATATCAAAAAAGCATATAGCGATGACCCTTTTTTTAAGCACGCCAAAGTGGTCTATTCCATATTTAACGATGGATTTAATCAACCTTTCAGACCTTCTTTTTCCGAAAAACTGATGTTGGAAGGTATTCAAAAAAAACATATTTCATCGTTGAAAGACAATGAAATTAATTTTGAAACGTTATCTAAATTAGCTATTGATTTCTCAGACGGAGTGATTCAGTCAAGTAAAACAATCAGCCCCGATTTGATTAAATATATGGAAAGTAAGCAGACAAAGTTTCTTCCATTTGTCAATGACGAGGACTATGTTGATGATTACCTTCGTTTTTTTGATAATTTATAATACGCTTTTTCACTCTACAATTTTAATAGTAAATAAATGAAGTTTAGATTTTCGTTCGTTCTGATTGCCGTACTTTCATTTTTGTTTTTTTCCTGCGGTAGCGATATGTCATCCGAACTGGTAAAAGAAATTCAACCGGTAGCAGACGGAATAATTATAGAAGCCGACACATTTCATATAAATACCGAAACCAGATTAGTAGAATCCATTATATCAAAACCGGATTCTTTTTTACTCGGTTCATTTCATGATAATATCTACGGTACTACGCAGGGTGAGATTTTGACACAATTCAATTATCCGAAAAATTATACCTATATGAATCCCGCGGTAGCTGTATCTGAATTAGACTCTATAGTACTGTCTCTGAATTTTTATTCCGATTCATATTTTGGAGACACCATTATGCCGATGGAAATTAAAGTCTATGAATTGAATAAAATTTTGAATTACAATACAAACTATCATTCCAACGAAAATCCTGCCGATTATGCCGATTTGACCAAGCTACTAGGGAACAAGCAAGAGTCGTGGCGAAGTGCAGACTGGATTTCGGAAGACTACTCAAAGACAATACGTATCAAATTGTCAAGTGAGTTTGTACAACGATTTTTTGATGCAGGAGAGTCGATTTTTGCTACCGACAACGATTTTCTCAATTTTTTCAAAGGGCTATATATCACCACTACGTTTGGTAGCTCTACCTTACTAAACATACAGCAAGTTTTGCTTGACGTACACGGGCATTATACTTATGCCAGCAGTGGAGAAGTCGCTACATTTAACATCAATCTGACCTCTACCGAGGAGTACAAAAGAATTAATATAATCAGCCATTCACAGCGAAACCCTGCTTTACTTACCAATAGCGAATATAACTATGTGTGTGCTCCAGCAAACTATTACACCCGTTTGAAAATTCCAATTGGAAGAATGAGGGAAAGACTGAAAGTGGGAGACAAACATTTGATTGTAAATAGCTCTGTCTTAACCATAAATGCAGCCGATAAAGATTCGTTGGGTACGCAACTCCCTTATGTGGGTACGATGTTGCTGATAAAAGAGAATGAAATGAACAATTTTTTTTCCGAAAAGAAAACACCCTCTGATTCTCTGGCACTTGTAGCCTCAATAGGTAAGAGTGCTATCTCCGCTACCAAATACAAATACTTTTACAAATTCGACAATCTTTCTACGATTGTAACCAATGAGATAAAAAATACAGACAACGATGAGCTGAATATGTTGTTGATTCCGGTCAAGTTGAAATACAATTCAAGTACTTCTGCCATTACAGAGGTTGTACCAAGTTACACAATGGAAGCCGCCGCTATATTTGGGGGCAAAAACAGCAGGGTGCCGATGAAAATGGAGGTAGTTTATAGCGGATTTTAATAATATCTTTCTATCATATCTGTACTTCCTCTCTATAGTCTCTTTATTATTTAGACTTTATTTGTAGATGATGATATCCTGATATGTGTGATGTAGTAGTATATGATTGTTCTTCTTGTGTGATGGATGTGCAATTTTGATTAGTTTGTATCAAAATATGGTTGATTCCTTTTTTTTCTTGCTTGACCGGTCTGTGCGTAATGCAAAAGTTAAAAGTAAAATCCATTTTAAGATAGCCGTCTAAAACGATAAAGTGAAAATATAACTCTTTTATACACTACTTTTCTATTTGTAATTTCCATAAAAATAATCAGGTTGTCAGTGTTTTTATTGGCATTATATATCGGCGCAAATAACCTTTTCCTTGACAACTCTTGTATATGATTTGGATACAGGTATCTTTATTTTTGTTTTTTCCAATTCTATGCGGTAGCCATTCAGATTACCCTGAATTCTTTTCATCTTTTGAATATTGACCATAAAAGCCCTGTGACAGCGTATAATGTAAGGGTAATCGTCCAACGAGTCGTTTAGCTCGCTCATACTTATTCGCAGTAGCTTGCGATTTTCATCTCCGTTTTTTAGATAATAAACCGCAACATAATTTCCAGATGCCTTTGCATAAAGTATGTTTTCGGGTAAAAGTCTAATATAATCTTTGGTATTTCCTGTAAGTTCTATTAAGCTGCAATCAGCGCTTACATCCGATTTGGTATGATTTGTTGTTTTTCCTACTTTGCTTTTCTTTATCAACGTATAATACACAATGAATATCGGGAGTAAAGATGTAAAAAAAGAAGCCTTAAAAAACATAAAAAACCGCTGATACCATGGGAAAAAAGTATAATATGGAACTCCCTCAAGCCCATCTATGAATACAGATAGCACAAAAGTATCTAATATGGCAAACAGCATTGTTACAGCAAGGCAAGATATAAAGAACATTCCGTTTGTCCACCAGCCTGATATATAATTATTCCTGAAAATCAAAGGTAGCCCTTGTATGCAAACCATACAGGTAAAGAAAACTCCGACTGTATTAATAGTAATGATGGCAAGTTTGTTTTGGGCAAAGTTAATACCGAAAGGCTGTAATGAATACAACATAAGAAATACCCATAGCGTAACAAAAACGGTGATAGCCCATCTGATTTTAGCATCAGGGAAATGTATTTTCCTCAGAAAAAAAAATGTACTTTTTTGCATTTTATAGCTCCTTAGTAGCGCAAAGGATTGATTTTTGTGATTTTTGAAATAAATTTTATTTTTTTAAGAGTGATTTCTGACCTAATCAGGCCCGAAAAAGACAAAGTATGTTTAAAAACAGAATCACATTAGGATGAAAGGCAAGAAAGCAACATACAATTAACAATGGCTTGGGCATATTTATACCCGATGAAACAGGCTTTATTTCCAATGTGTATTTTTTTTGCATTTCTATCTGTTTTTTTTTTGGGAGTGCAAATTTAATAAAATAATCTGTTGGGACAAAAGATAAAACATCCTATTTTATTGGTGCGATAGATCCTACTTATTTAAATTCATTCTTAATTATAGGAGGTTTATTTGTCACAGAAATATGTGATGAATAATCCTCAGAGGTATTTTTATCACAAATTAGAGCCTGTTATCACATTAATTTTTATTTTTTACCTCCTGACTGTACCTTCGCACCGAATTTTTTATATACCCAATTCATGCACTTTGATTAGTTCCATAAAGGTGGATGTAAATTTTAATAATCCTACTAATAAATAGGAGGTTATTTTCCTTTCGTCCGATCTAATTAAAAAAATAGTATATCGTAAAAGCAAACAGAACAATATAAACAGGTAACAAAATTTATGAAATCAAGCAAAATTGTAAAATTATTTATTGTCATCGTCTCTTTTCTACTACTGATGCCCATACGCGCGCAAGTAACAATTGGGAGCAACGAAACTCCTGTACATGGAGCGCTCCTGCAAATTAAAAATAAAGCTAATGTAACCGACGATGGAGAAAATTCGACCGGCGGTGTCGGTTTCCCACGTGTTAAATTAGAGCAAAGAAACCAACTTTATCCAATGTATAAAGGAAATACAGACTACTCTACCAACAAGGCTACCATAGATAAGCAGCTCGCAGGTTTAACGGTGTACAATACTTTTCAATCGGGCGAGACCGAGACCGATGATAATCTAAAATTCCGGAAAGGACTTTTTGTCTGGACAGGAGTTCGTTGGGAAAGTGTAGGTATTTCTCAAGTAGAGAACGGTCTCAATATAGATAATCAAAGTGTCGTCAGACTTGGAGGTTCACTTACCGAAAACACCGCTATTGATATGAATGGAAAAACATTTGAAATCACTACCGGAGCCGGAAAAGAAGTAGATATTATAGGTACATTACGCACAAATCAATTGTATATTGATAGCTTAAAGGCAACAGAAGGAAACTCTGTAACATTGGTTTGGAATGAGATAACTAAAAAGGTTGAAAAATCAATTGGAGAGGTAGCTATTATGACCTTTGCCCAATCTGCTGATGAAACTGCTTCGGAAGAAATTGGCTCCGTAACGGGGACAACAACGAATAACGGAAATACTAAAACAGTAGTTCTCGATTGGATTGTTGAGGATTTGCAAACTTCAACCGGAGGCGATATCGTAGCAAATAATCTGACGAAGTACGATTTGGTAGAGCAAGCTTTCGCTCTACGCGACGACGCCAATGTCGAGATGAGCGGATACTGCGGATATATTGCTAATAATGGAAAAGCAACAAATGGTACTATCATTGTCAATGCGTCTATACAGGTAAGAAAAAATATAGGTACACCCAATGAGCCTGTGTATGGAGGAGAATGGATGGATTATACTTCTGTTCGTGGTACATATACCAGTGATGTCGGATATTACCGTCAAACATTGAATATACCTCCCGCGATGTATGTTGGCAAAAAAGGCGACCAGATTCGCATGGTTGTTATAATAAGGCCAGACAAACTTGGCTATCAGCATCTTGATCCAAGAATTGTAATCCCTTGGGGAACAAAGTTCTCTAAATCGTTGAAACTTATACAGCAGTAATTATAATTTACTATTTGAGTTTGCTCCATAAGCCCTATCTCACAGTTTTTCATCTTTTAGCAAAACTTGTGAATAGGGTTTTTCAGAGAAAAAGACTTTTTGGTGTAAATCTGTGTTCTGTATTTTAAAAATATGATTATTAATAAGTTATTTCGAGCCACCAAGACCTTTATTGGCACTGTGTACACCTCTTTCAAGTATCAGGAGCTGGAGGAGGATTGAGCAACAAAAAATAATAGATATCGTTAAATTGAGTAATAAAAAGAAATTTATTTTATATTGCTCCAGGATAATTCTCAGATAATAAGACTGATATCTTTTGTGTAAATTCTTAATACTACTTATTTCATTATTTAGTTTTAGAAAAAGTAACAATAGTGATTTTTTCTATCATACATATGCCCTAGCTTTACTGTAGTATTTTCCTTTTCGTTTGAGCCTTGCCAAATAATGTCTTATTCCGCTATTGTAATTTTCTACGATGCCAGTTTCCGATTTTGCCTGAATGTGTTTTTTGTTAAAGATAAATCATCTATAACCCTTCTAATAACCAGAATAATATGTGTCTGTAGAGACGTGTTTTGTCCTGTCCCATAGTTTTAGTTCTGTTTCGATACCCTCCAAAAAAAAATACCCCCGTATTGTAAGACGAGGGCGACTTAAATGTTTTTCACAACGGAATAATCCTTATTGTGATTTGCTTTCAAAAAATTATGTGTCAAATATATATATAGTTTTTTGATTATGCAAATATTTGGATAATTAAATCTAAAAGATTAACTTTAACGCTTTGATTTTACGGGAAATTCAGAATACAAAATTCGTATATTATGAAAAAAATATTAGGCTTGGATTTGGGTACCAATAGTATTGGCTGGGCGTTGGTGGAGCAAGATTTTGAAAAAAAAGAAGGTAATATCTTAGGAATGGGAAGTCGGATAATACCGATGACCCAAGATGTTTTAGATACCTTTAGTGGAGGTAAACCCTTGGAAACACAAACTGCGGCTCGTACCGGTTATCGTGGAGTTCGACGTATTCGCGAACGTCATTTGCTTCGCCGTGAACGGTTGCATCGTGTATTGAACGTGCTTGGATTTTTACCCAATCATTACGCCAGTCAAATTGATTTTGAGAAAAGAATGGGACAGTTTTTAGAAGAAACCGAACCTAAATTGGTTTATAATAACAAAGAGTTCATTTTCAAAAAATCTTTTGACGAAATGCTGGCGGATTTTAAACAATCTCAACCGCAGTTATTTTACATAAAACCAAATGGCAAGGAAACCAAAATTCCATACGATTGGACAATTTATTATTTGCGTAAAAAAGCCTTAACCCAAAAGATTTTAAAAGAAGAATTGGCTTGGATTATTCTTAATTTTAACCAAAAAAGAGGATATTATCAGCTTAGAGGGGAAGATGACGAAACGGAAAATCCAAATAAATTAGTGGAGTTCCATTCGCTTAAAGTAGTAAATGTGATAGCCGACGAAAAGCCAAATAGCAAGGGGGATTTATGGTATTCTCTCCAATTGGAGAATGGCTGGATTTACCGTCGTTCGAGCAGAACTCCGTTGTTTGACTGGAAAGATAAGATCCGTGATTTCATTGTTACCACCGATTTGAATGATGATGGCAGTTTCAAAACAGACAAAGAAGGTGTTGAAAAAAGAAGTTTCCGTGCGCCAAGTGAAGATGATTGGACGCTACTGAAAAAAAAGACGGAACAAGAGATTGACCGCTCAAGTAAAACTGTTGGAGATTACATTTATGACACTTTGCTTCAAAAGCCTAACCAAAAGATACGAGGGAAGTTGGTGCGTACGATAGAACGCAAATTTTATAAGGATGAGTTGAAGCAAATTCTTGAGAAACAAATTGAATTGCAACCCGAATTATTTACAGATGATTTGTACAACGATTGCGTGCTTGAATTGTATCGGCAGAATGAAGCACAACAACTTGTTTTAAGCAAACGTGATTTTGTTCATCTATTTGTTGAAGATATCATCTTCTATCAACGACCACTTAAAAGCCAGAAATCGTCAATCGGGAACTGCACGTTGGAATATCACCTACACAAAGATAAAGACGGTAACGAAATAAAAGAATACCTGAAATCGACTCCCAAATCTAATCCGCTTTATCAGGAATTTCGTGTCTGGCAATGGCTTTTCAACCTTAAAATTTACAATAAAGCTGACGACACCGATGTTACTGTGCAATTAATTAAAGGTGTGAATGGTCTGGAAAATCTTTTTGAGTTTTTGATGCAGCAAAAGGAAGTCAATCACAAAGACGTTTTGAAATCGCTATTGACCCCAAATCTTAAGGAGCAATATCCGAATGCCAAACCCAAAGCGTTTGAAAATGAGCTGAACAAAGAAATATCCAAATACCGTTGGAATTACGTTTTTGATGATTCGAAAGAAAAAGAAGAAGAAAAATCAAAAAAATATCCTTGCAACGCAACGGGCTATGAAATCAGACGGAGATTGGAAAAAGTCGAGAAGTTACCGGTAAATTTTCTTACTCCTGAAATAGAACAGTATTTGTGGCATATTATTTATTCTGTAACGGATAAAAGAGAGTATGAGAGCGCTTTAAAATCTTTTGCAAATAAATACGATTTGGATAAAAACTCTTTTGTTGAAGAATTCAAAAAATTTCCACCATTTAAAAGTGAGTACGGAGCCTATTCAGAAAAAGCAATAAAAAAACTTCTCCCATTGATGCGTTTGGGAAAATATTGGAATGAAAACGAGATAACAGAAGCTGTAAAAAACAGAGCAAATTCTATCAAAGAGCGATTAGAACATATCGAATATGATGAAAAACGAATAGATAAAGCAACAGACGATGAAGTACTCAAGGGTGTTTTGAAAAGTTTTATTAAGCAGAAAAATTCACATTTTACACAAGGTTTGCAATCGTATCAAGCAAGTTATATGGTTTACGGTCGCAATTCGGAAGCCGAAATAGCCGATAAATGGACTTCCATTGCCGAATTGGAGAACTACCTGAAAGGTTTTAAACAACACTCGCTACGTAACCCTATTGTAGAACAAATCGTTACAGAAACACTGAGAGTAGTCAGAGATATATGGAAACATTACGGTAAAGGATCGGAAAACTTCTTCGATGAAATACACGTTGAGCTTGGACGGGAAATAAAAAACACTGCCGACGACCGCAAATATATGAGTGAACAAGTCAGTGCTAACGAAGCTACTAACCTTCGTATCAAAGCATTGCTGATAGAACTGAAAGAAAATTCAGATGGAAAATTGTCGGTTAATGATGTTCGCCCCTATTCGCCAATGCAACAGGACGCACTAAGAATTTACGAAGAAGGCGTTCTTAATTCAGACATTGAACTTCCTGAAGATATTTTGAAAATAAGTAAAACGGCTCAACCTTCCAAGTTGGAACTTCAACGATATAAACTGTGGCTGGAACAAAAATACCGTTCGCCCTATACCGGACAGATTATTCCGCTGGGAAAACTGTTTACCGAAGAGTATCAGATTGAACACATAATACCTAAATCCCGCTATTTTGATGATAGTTTCAATAATAAGGTAATTTGCGAGTCGGCTGTTAATCAGTTGAAAAACAAATTGCTGGGACTTGAGTTTATCCAAAAGTTCTACGGGTATGAAGTCGAGTTGGGAACAAACAAAACCGCACGAATTTTCACTGTTGACGATTACAAAGATTTTGTCAAACAACAATATTCCAAGAATAAGACAAAACGCCGTAATCTTTTGCTGGATGAAATCCCGGAACAAATGATTACCCGTCAGCTGAACGACACGCGCTATATCAGTAAATTTATATCCAATCTTCTGTCCAATATAGTTCGTGCCGATAATGAAGACGATGGAATAAACTCCAAAAATCTTATTCCCGGAAACGGAAAAATTACTACTGTATTGAAACAGGATTGGGGCTTAAACGGCGTATGGAACGATTTGATTCTTCCGCGTTTCAAAAGAATGAACGAATTGACTCAAACCGAGAACTTTACTTCGCGGAATCAGGAAGGACACACCATCCCGACTATCCCGCTTGGGTTGTCAAAAGGCTTTCAAAAGAAACGCATCGACCACCGTCACCACGCGATGGATGCGCTTGTAATAGCCTGTATGACAAGAGAGCACGTAAATTTACTCAATAATCAATCCGCCAAATCAGAAGTTTCGCGATATGATTTGCAAAATAAATTGCGAAATAAGGAAAAAGAAAGCTGGTTTGACAAAAAAGAGAATAAGCATATAGAACGGGATGTATTTAAAGATTTCACGAAACCGTGGGAGAACTTTACAGTCGATGCAAAACATAAACTGGAAACGATTGTGGTCAGTTTCAAGCAAAACTTGCGTGTAATCAACAAAGCAACCAACAAATACGAAAAATATAAAGACGGCAAGAAAATAAAAGTAGAACAGCAAGGCATTAACTGGGCGATACG
>JBKECI010000090.1:0-17960 GCA_047974405.1 Paludibacteraceae bacterium
AACACCGTTTGACGACTACTGCCACCGAAACCGACTACATTGTCGAGCTGATAATACAAACATCCGCCAATACCAAACGATGATACGAGCCATTGCCATAGACGACGAACCCCCTGCTTTGAGCATAATCGAACATTTCTGCCGGACAAATACGTTGGTTACGCTTGTAAGAACGTTCACGTCTCCGAGTGAATCGTTGGAATATCTCAGCAACAACGATGTCGATTTGCTTTTTATTGAAATTAAAATGCCGGATGTAAACGGAATCGAGTTTTACAAAAAACTCGCTGAAAACCAGAGAGTAATATATACAAACTCCTTCTCAGATTACGCCGTAGAAGGTTTCAACGTCAACGCCATTGATTATGTACTCAAACCATACACGCGAGAACGTTTCGACCAAGCGATAAACAAAGTAGTACGCGCCCTTCAACACACCGTAAAAGAAAAACGGATACTTACCATACGCTCAAGTTATGGGATAAAATCCATTCCGATAGATGACATTGTATTGCTCGAAAGTATGGATGACCACGTTATTTTCAACTTCCAATCCACCAAAAAATTGGAAATACGAATAACCCTAAAAAAGCTTCTGCAACTACTTCCTCCCGACGAATTTATACGGGTGCCCCGTTCGTATATTGTTTCGCTCAGACACATCTCGGAAGTACGAAACCAGAAAATCTCAATTGCCGACAGACAAATTCCCGTCAGCGAGTATTACGAAAAAAACTTCTTTCGCGCCTTCCAACCTTCCTAATTCGGTCATTTTACCGCAAAATAAAGGCTATTTACCGCAAATTGAATGTTTTCGATAAGATTCTGTTTAAATTTGCGTTTTAATTTGTATAAAAAGAACTACTTTAGGTCTCTTATTATAAAAGTGTTACGTATTTATTTATGAATACTGTATCGTATTTTTCACAAGCTAATATTCTGCATCAATGAAAACCAAGCTAACGTATTTTTATGTGTTGCTGCTGATACTTTTTTCGGCAACAACCGGCTACGCTCAAACGATGAACGTAGTTTTGAATAACGGCACTTCATCGTCGTTCGCACTGACGTCCACATCAAAAATGTACTTCGAAAATACAGATTTGATACTCAACTCGCCGAGCGCCGTTTTTTCGGTCGGACAAATCCGGAAAATTACCTTTGATGCTGTTTCCGGCACGAATGAGATTATCGTTAATGATGCAACGCTCTATATTTCTCCAAATCCGGCGACCGACATCATCCGGTTTGCCAACGCCAAAGACGAGTCGAGCGTAGCAACCATTTACAGCCTGACGGGCGCTTTAATCCTTTCAAAAGTACTCAATCCCACCGTGGAAACATTAGACATCAGCCTGTTACCGGAAGGGATATACTTTGTAAACCTGCAAAACAGAACCGCCAAACTTATCAAAAAATGAAAAAGATACTATTATTAATATGCATTGTTTCGGTTGCCGTCATCAGCCTGTTCGCAACCGATTATTTGTTTGTGCACTCCCACAGCGGAGCCGTTACAGCCATCAGCAGAAGTGATATTGACAGTATCAAATTCACTTCGGACAAGACCGAACTCTCCATCTACAAAAGCGGAAAGGTAAATTATGCTTTTCCCCTTTCAAACGTGGACAGCCTGACATTTGCGAGCGTAACCGCCAAGCAAATTACCATCGCCTATTCATCCACAGGGGTTACTGTTACCAATCCGTTTGAATCGCACGGCATAGACATTGCCGTAAGCGGAAGCGATGTAACGGTAAACTCGACCCTTGTCGATACCAAAGTAGAATACATCCTGTCGGGGACTACCACCGACGGCTCGTTCAAACTTTACAGCGGATACAAATACCAACTTACGCTGAATGGGGTAGATATTACCAATTCGGATGGTCCGGCTATAAATATTCAGTCGGGGAAAAAATGCGAAATACTATTGGCGGACGGGACAATCAATACCTTGTCTGACGGCTCGTCATATGCGACAAGCACAGAAGACCAAAAATCGACACTGTTTTCGGAAGGACAGCTCATATTCGCGGGAACAGGTACGTTGAATGTTTCAAGCAAGAGCAAACACGCCATTTGTAGCGACGATTACATCTCGGTACAGGCTGGCACAATAAACGTTACTGCAGCCGCAAAAGACGCCATACACGTGAGTGACTATTTTGAGATGAGTGGCGGAACGCTCACACTTACCCCTACGGGAGACGGCATCGACTCCGAAGGATACGTGGATATTTCGGGTGGCAGCATCACGTTTAGCAGCTCCGTTGCCGATATTAAAGCCATTGCAGCCGACAGTACCTTGACGGTTTCCGCCGGTACCATCAACCTGACCCTAAACGGAAATCAGTCTAAGGGATTGTCTTCGGATATGGACATTACGCTTTCGGGCGGAACATTTACCATCGACACAAGCGGGGGAGCGGTGCTTGAAGCATCCGGTTCCGGGTACGATCCTTCGTATTGTACCGCCATCAAAAGCAAAGCATCCGTAAACATTGCCGGTGGTACGTTTACGATAACCGCTACGGGAGCCGGTGGCAAAGGAATATCCGCCGACAAGGACATTAACATCTCCGGTGGAAATGTAAAAATAACGACTACCGGAAACGGGGCTAAATATACCAACGAAACCGGCGTGACGGATGCTTATACGTCCACCTGTCTCACGGCGGATGCCAATATAACCATTTCTGACGGTTCGGTTGTTTTATCGTCATCGGGACTTGCCGGAAAAGGCATTAGCGCCGACGGAACATTTACAATGGGCAGTAACACGACTTCCCCGACCCTTTCGATTACAACTTCGGGAGGCGAAATTGCCAGTACAACCGGAGGTGGCGGCGGCGGTCCCGGCGGTGGCAGCACAACCACTTCGTATGCTTCGCCCAAGGCGCTCAAAGCCGATGGCGACATAACGTTTACAAGCGGAACCACTACCATTTCATCAACCGACGACGGAATCAAATCCGAAACCAACGTGTATATAAACGGTGGCGATATTACTGTAAACAAATCGTACGAAGGCATTGAGGCTCCCTATATTTATATCAACGGCGGGAAAGCAGATATAACGGCAAGTAACGATGCGGTAAATGCGACCAAGGGAACGGTAAGCGGAGGAACGGAATCCAATGACGGAAGTTGCCTGTACGTAACGGGTGGTACGCTGATTGCAAGTTGTACCAACGGAGACGGCATTGACAGCAATGGAAACATAGTGATTACCGGCGGGCTTACCATCGTCAACGGGCCCAATTCGGGAGTGGAAGAGGCGGTCGATTTTAACGGTACTTTCAGTATGAACGGTGGCGTATTTGTGGGTTGTGGTTCCAATTCAAATATGACTAAAGCAATGAGCAGCAGCTCTACACAGTCTAATTTTTACGTTTCGTCAAGTTCGGCTGTATCTTCATCCACCTTCGTTGATGTACGTATCAACGGAACAGATGTAGTAACATTCAAGCCCAAATACGGGGCGTACAAATTCCTGATTTCAGCCCCCGCTATGACCAAAGGCGCATCTTACACCATCTACACGGGAGGCTCGTACTCTACAACTACCAATGTCGGCGGCTATTATTCGGGAGGAACGTACACACCCGGCACAAGCAAAAAAACAGGAACATTGTCAACTTCGGGTACGGTAAATACGATTTCGATGTAAATTTATAGGAAGGACCTCCAAAGTATTTTATAATTCTCCCCCTGTCGGAACCGATGTAATTGCGACAGAGGGAGATTATGTGCAATGTTAAATAGTTTTTATACTCTTCGTCGGTATCAAAAATAGTAATCTCCACCTGTAAATCATATTGTGTACAAAATATAGTAAAATTTTGTTGAGAAAGGAATAAGTGAAATAAGAAATAAAAACTTCTTTTCTTAGTTTTTTATACCATCTCAAAAGGAAAGAACAGGCACAAAAATCAGCAATATCGCTTATTCTAAAAAAATACATTATCTTTGTCGCATACAGCAGGTAGGCTTGTCGCTATGATGCAGTTTGCATCACAGAGGAAAGTCCGGGCAACACAGAGCGCCATATTTCCTAACGGGAAGCTGCTTGTGAAAGCAGAGTAGTGTAACAGAAAATAACCGTCTGTCTCACGTTTGTGAGGCAGATAAGGGTGAAAAGGCGAGGTAAGAGCTCACCGGAAGTCGTGGTAACACGATTTGCCGTACACCTTATGGGTTGCAAGATCATGTATATCGGCGTATGTAGAATTGCTCGTTCGATGCCGAGGGGTAGATCGCTACGAAATGTATGGCAACATACATTCAAGATAAATGACAGGCATTCATCTTTTTGAATGAATACAGAATCCGGCTTATATACCTGCTGTTTTTTCTTTTTTACATCATAGAAATTTGTAAAACAATAATTTATATTTGTTTGAAGACGATTCTATCCCTTGGCAGGAGGCAAAGCAAATATAACACTTATAAGACGTGATGTATTTATATTATAACTCCATACGCCCATTTAAAAATCAACTGTAAAATACATGAAAAAACTTATCTTACTCTACCAAAATATTTACGACTTTATAGCTCACGACATTTGGCGTATAACGATGAGTGAACTTTCACGTGGTAGGCGGATATTTTACAATACCATCAAAACCATCTATTTAGCAATAAGAGGATATTATCGAAATGATTTGGGTGTCCGTTCGGCAGCATTGACCTACTCCATCATATTTGCCATTGTGCCACTTGTAGCGTTAATCACAGCCATTGCCAAAGGTTTTGGAGTGGAAAAATACATTGAAAGCGCTTTGAAAGATACCTTTGTAGCGCAAGCCGATATGCTGCCGACGATTATGAAGTTTGTTCAAAGATATCTCGAAACCACACAAGGAGGCGTTTTTATCGGAATAGGATTAATAATATTGCTGTTTGCCGTGATGAATTTTTTTATGCAGGTTGAAAGAGCATTCAACGAAATATGGCAAGTCAAAAAGTCGCGCTCTCTTGTTCGGCAGTTTACTATGCTGTTTTCGGGTTTGTTCATCATCCCCATCTTAATCGTAATATCGAGCGGGGCCTCCATATATTTCAACACAATAATGTCTCGCTCGTTCCTATTTCAATTTGTCAGCCCCCTCTTAAAAGTTATAGTTTTTCTTGTCCCTTATATTGTGAGTTGGATTATGTTCACTTTTATGTATCGGATTATCCCCAATACCAAGGTCAAATTTTCAAGTTCTTTGATTGCCGGAATCGCTGCCGGAACCATTTTTCAACTTTTTCAGACTTTGTACATCAGCGGACAATTGAATTTGAGTAGATACAATGCTGTTTATGGAGGATTTGCAGCAATTCCGCTATTACTGTTGTGGATAAATATTTCTTGCCTGATAGTATTGATTGGGGCAGAAATATCTTATGCTACGCAAAATTTGAGCAACTACGATTATGAAATAGACAGTAATAATATCAGTATCAGATACAAAAAGTATTTGACCGTATTTGTGGCTTTTTTAATAGTAAAGCGGTTTGAAAAGAAACAGCCTCCTTTGAGTACACAAGAGATAATAGACAGATACACATTACCCTCGCGGCTTCTAAACCAAATATTAAGGTCGTTGATAGATGCAAAAATCATTATTGAAGTTATGGACGACGACTCAGACGACAGAATTTTTTCTCCGGCTATGGATATAAACCAACTGACGATTAATATTCTTTATTCCAGTCTTGATACCAACGGTTCCGAACTCTTTCTCAAAAGTAAAGCTCCCGAAATGGAGGCTATATGGGATAAAATGTTGAAAATGCAATCGCAAATAGACTCTTTGCGAGAAGACGCATTAATCAAAGACCTTTATATCGAATAAGAAATCTCTTCGCCCGTTATTCCCTTTTCCCAACAAAAAATGGATACTTTCCTGAGTTTGGGCGTCACCCCTCCCATTGTGTCAATTTTTTCTTTTATAATATAGTAAGCAGGGGATGCTGAAAAAAATTAGGTGTGTCGGATACAAGCCGCCGAAACGTAGATGGCGTGCAAAAACTAACGATTAATATCACCTTTAACCTTGATTTTAATTTTTGTCTTGTAAAATGCGAAGGTTTTATCTGAATCATTAAAAAAGCCTTGCATTTATGATCCTATGATACTTTGTAGTACGCATTAGTCAAACATTTAAGCGTTTTTCAGAGATCCTGAGTAGGCGATTAAATACTGTGTTTCTCTTTTGGCAAATTTTCGGTTACTTATTAAATTGACAAGATAATTACATTTTTTGATTAGAATCTTCTCAGGTAAGATGGGAGCTAGATACCATTAATCGGCTAATATTAATTTCAAATTTTTCTTTTAATTTTTTCTAAAATATTTTTTTCTTTTTCATTGGTTTTTTTTTTCATCAGTTGTACTTTGCTTACCATTTCGGCTACAAATTTTCTATCGTCCAAGGCTGCTCCATTCGTTTCTATATTTAATCCTGCACCAAATATAGCAGATCTAATAGCCAAAGCTCCTACACCAGCGTCGGCTGCAGAATTAGGATTGCCTGTTTCAATCATTTTTTCTATTATTTCCAACGTATCAAAAGCTATTTGCATCATTTGGAGCGATATTTCCATAGTGTATTTTATTGCAGCTTGTACCTTTTCCTTTTGTATTGATTTTTCTTCTTCTTCTGTACTTTTTCTATGAAGTCTGAGGGTGGTAATGATGTGGTTGAACGAGCGTGTGTCTTCATCAATCAAAAGCAATAGTTTTTCTTGGAGTGATTTGCCTTTTTCTGCCCATTCCGAAAATTCTTCCCAACGATTTTCCCAACCTTTTTTGTGTGCAGAAAGATTGGCTGCCATTGTTCCCAAAGCTGCTCCCATTGCTCCCATTGCTGCTGCGACAGAACCGCCTCCCGGAGCAAAACTTCCGAAAGCTACCTCTTGTATAAAACCCTTCAAGGTTATATCTATAAGTCTTTTCTCCGAATCGTCTTCTATCAGATATTCAATGATTTTCTTTTTCGGTTCAAAAGGGGCAAGCTCATCCAATCCCAACGATTTTATCGCTATGTTGAGAATTTTATCATTCGAAATACCTGTGGAACAATGTTGCTTTCTCAGAAAATATTTTCCAGCATCCAAAAGCGTTTGCAGAGGAATACACCCTACCAATTCCGACCCCGTAACGCGTATGCCTCGAGCGGCGGCACGTTCACAAGCTGTCTCAAAAAGTTGATGCAGCGAGGTTGCCGTTGTGTCTGTAAGATTAAATGATAGTTGTGCTATTCCATATTCTTCTATATACCAACCGATGCCTTTTACCCCTTTTAGCAATCCGGGGGTATAAAGCGTATTCCCATCTGCGTCTTTCACTGCGGCTCCCGTCAAAGGGTTTCCTTCTCGTTTTATTCGCCCTTTTTCACGGATGTCAAAGGCTATTGCGTTTGCCCATCGGGTAGAGGTGGTATTCAAGTTTACATTGTATGCAATCAATATATTTCTGGCACCCAACGCTATTGCTCCCGTTCTTTTTACTGTTTCTGTAAATTTGTCAGGTCCAAAATCGGGTCTCCACAAGGAATTAGTGAGTTTTTGCGAAAGTCCTTCGTATTCTCCTGATCGACAGGTGGCTAAGTTTCTACGTCTCTCTTCGATACAGGCAAATTCATAAAAATATCCGGGAATACCGAGTTCTTCCCCTATTCTCTTTCCGAGTTTGTGGGCGTACAATATCACTTCATCCATCGAAATGTTTTTTATGGGAATAAGCGGAAGCACATCCGTAGCTCCAAAACGGGGATGTTCACCTTTATGTCTGCTCATATCTATCACTTCAGATGCTTTTTTTACAGCCCGAAAAGCAGCTTCGCAAACCGATTCGGGCTCTCCTACAAAAGTTACCACTGTGCGGTTGGTAGCTTTGCCCGGATCTACACCGATCACTTTTATATCTTTTACCGTTTTAATTGCATCCACAATCTGACGGATAATTTCCATATCATTCCCTTCGCTGAAATTGGGAACACACTCGATCAATTGATTCATAATTTGATATGTAGCAGCTAAAAAATCTAACTAGGGTCTATGTTGTAGAAATTCTGAAGAATTAAAAATTACGGCTATCAGCAATATATCTCCAGAATGTTGTCTCCCTCCTCCTTCTTATCAAAGTTATGCCGGATATCGGCAGGAAACCCGACAATTATTTAATAAATTCTGTCGGTATTTAACTGATAAAAACAAAGTATTGTTACGATTGCTTGAAGATTAATATTATTTGAACTTTGATGCAAATGTAATATTTTCAAGTCAAATTGTGCAGGAAATATAGATATTTTTTAATATGACAAAACTCCTTTGTATAATCTTAGAAGTCGTTTTTATCAAAAAAATGAAAAATAATTCATTGAAAATTTGGTATATACGTGATTGTTTTTGTTACTTTGCACCCGATTTTACAAAACCTCCTTATCTAATTAATGTGAGTTATGTCAAATAATCTTGTAATTGTAGAGTCGCCTGCAAAGGCAAAAACTATCGAAAAAATTCTCGGAAAAGACTTTGAAGTGATGTCCAGCATGGGGCATATTCGTGATTTGTATGATAAAAAGGGACTGGGTATAGATTTTGAGAATAATTATGCCCCTCAATACGAAGTCTCTCCCGACAAGAAAAAAATAGTAGCGGAACTAAAAAAGGTTTCAAAAAAGGCTCAAATTGTATGGCTTGCGTCGGACGAAGACCGCGAAGGAGAAGCCATTGCATGGCATTTGTCTGAAGAGTTGAAACTGAAAAGAGAGAATACCCGTCGCATTGTTTTTCACGAGATTACCAAAGATGCTATTCTCAATGCCATAGAGCATCCGCGCGATATCGATATAAATTTGGTAGATGCGCAGCAGGCGCGTAGAGTATTGGACAGAATCGTAGGGTTTGAACTCTCGCCGGTGCTTTGGCGGAAAATAAAGCCATCGCTTTCTGCCGGTCGGGTACAATCTGTAGCTGTTAAACTGATAGTAGAAAGAGAACGGGAAATCAACAATTTTACTCCTGAAAATACTTATAGAGTAACTGCTCTTTTTAAAGGGAAAGATATTAACGGAAATCCGATAGAATTAAAAACTGAACTATCGCAACGGTTCAAAACAAAAGAAGAGACAGCAGAATTTCTTGAAACTTGTTTAAATGCTCAATTTACCATCGAGTCCATTGAAAAAAAACCAGGGAAAAAATCTCCGGCGCCACCTTTTACTACCTCTACTCTGCAACAAGAGGCTGCCCGCAAGCTCGGTTTTTCGGTGTCGCAAACCATGTCCGTAGCACAAAAACTGTACGAATCGGGAAAGATAACATATATGCGTACCGACTCTGTAAACCTCTCCGAACTTGCCGTAAATACATCAAAACAAGAAATTTTGTCAATGGCAGGGGAAAAATATGTTCACCCCCGTCGTTTCGCTACAAAGTCAAAAGGGGCTCAAGAGGCGCACGAGGCAATACGACCTACATATATGTCGGCGCATGGAACAGATGGAACAAATCAAGAAAGACGTTTGTACGATTTGATTTGGAAGCGCACTATCGCCTCTCAAATGTCGGATGCCGAATTGGAAAAAACAAATATATACATCCAAGTATCGGGTAGCTCGTATCGGTTTGTAGCATCGGGTGAGGTGATTGTTTTCGATGGTTTTTTGAAAGTATATCTCGAAAGTTCGGAAGACGAACAAGACGACGAAAAGCAATCGCTCCTGCCTGCAATGAAAAAGGGAGAGACGTTGAAATATCAGGATATTTTGGCGCAAGAGCGTTTTTCGCAGCGCCCGGCACGATACACCGAAGCAAGTTTGGTGCGCAAACTGGAAGAGTTGGGAATCGGACGTCCCTCTACATACGCGCCAACTATCTCAACCATACAAAACCGAAAATACGTGGAGAAAGGAGACCGCCACGCCTCTCAACGTAACTACAACGAACTAAAACTAAAAAGCGGGAAAATATCGGACCAGATAAAGAAAGAAAATTACGGCGCCGAAAAATCAAAACTTTTTCCCACAGATATCGGATTGGTTGTCAATGACTTTTTACAAGAAAATTTCCCACAAATAATGGATTACAATTTTACAGCCAATGTAGAAAAAGAATTTGACAGTATTGCCGATGGAAATATAAAGTGGACAAAATCTATCGACAAATTTTACAAAGATTTTCATCCGGTAGTAGAAGAGACGATGAAAAACTCTGAACGCCAAGTAGGAGAGCGTATTTTGGGAGTCGATCCGATCTCAGGACGCCAACTTTCAGTTAAAATAGGACGTTTTGGTCCGCTTGCGCAAATAGGAACTGCCGAAGATACAGAGAAACCAATTTTTGCATCTCTCCGCACCAATCAGTCCATTGAGAGTATTACGATAGAAGAAGCGTTAGACTTATTTAAATTACCCCGTGAAATTGGAGAATACGAAGGTAAGCCTATGAAAGTGGCAATAGGGCGTTTTGGACCATATGTGATGCACAATTCAGCTTTTTATTCCCTCCCCAAAGAAGACGATCCGTTAGAAATTTCTATAGAGAGAGCTATCGAAATTATCGAACTCAAACGCGAAACAGATAGGAACAGAATTATCGGCACCTTTGGGAATAACGGTGAAATACAGGTATTAAACGGAAGATACGGACCCTATATAGCTTTTGAAAAAAACAACTACAAAATACCTAAAAATACCGATGCCAAAACCCTTACCGAAGAGCAGTGTCGCGATCTGATAAAAACTCAAGAAGGGACAATAAAAAAGAAAAAAACAAGTGTAAAAGGGAAAAAGAAATGAGATAAAACGCTGTTCAATTAGTTTTGATCGGCGTTTTTTGTTGCATTGTCCTCTTCTTTTATCTCTTCAAAATCTACGTACTCTCCTTCGTTCCTTCTGATTATTTTTTCGTGAGGTTGCCTGTTGTTTACAATGGTAGTATCATTGCTGTCGTTATCAACACGTCTTTTGCCAAATATAAATTTAAATATGGAAGATATGACACTGTATATGAGTAGAAACAGAAGGACAATCAGTATAAAATTAAACATAGCGCTTGTGAAAAAATCTGTTGTATTATTTTGATAAAAAAATCAATAAAGTATATTGTATAAACAGAATCCTCCTGTTTAATAGACATTTTGAGCTACGCGCTTTACACTTTGTGTAGCCATTAAGCTGTAGAAGTGAATGCTTGAAACTTTATGCGCAATCAAATCTTTAGCTTGCATCGTACACCATTCTATCCCAACCTCTGCCGCTTCATCGTCTGTTTTGCACTTTCGCAATTCGGCAGCGAAAGTTTCGGGAATTTCAGATTTGAATATTTTGGGGAGCGCCGTCAATTGATTCATCAGAGTGATGGGTTTCAGACCGGGAATAATGGGTATGTCAATTCCCACCATACGGGCTTTTTCCACAAAATCGAAATATTTTTGATTATCAAAAAACATCTGTGTAACCAAATATTCGGCGCCATTATCCATTTTTTGCTTTGCCCAGTACAAATCATTTTCGATATTGGGCGATTCTTCATGTTTCTCGGGATAGCATGCCATACCGTAGCTGTATGGCTCGTCCATTACTTTCATTTTACTCCCGTTCAAGAAAAAACCTTCGTTAAACCGGTTTACCTGCTCTTGGAGTTCGGTGGCGTATCTATGTCCCGTGGGGTTAAATTCTTTCTCATGTTTGGCTTTGTCTCCTCTTAATAATAATAAATCATTAATTCCCAAAAACTTTAAGTCAATGAGTACATACTCTGTCTCCTCTTTGGTAAATCCGCTGCAAATAATATGCGGCACTACCGGAATTTTGTACTTATTTTGAATGGCGGCAGCTACCGCCACAGTTCCGGGACGGTGCCGCTCCGATACACGTTCGAACAGTCCGGCAGAGTTTTCCTTAAAAACCATTTCGCTACGGTGTGTGGTAATATTTATATACTTGGGATCAAACTCACGCAGTATATCTATTGTGCGAAATACTCCCTGAATACCATTTCCTTTCAACGGAGGAAGCAGTTCAAATGAAAATGCTGTTTTATTATTGCCGTTGGTTATTTTCTCTATCAGACTCATTGTAGCAAATTGTATTTTAAAATACAAAGTTATAAAAAAAAGCACGTTGCTAAAATAGTTTAGATGGTTTCACTTAGCTATCATTCAAAAAATAATGTTGATAAATAATATTTTTCTGAAAAATCATAGCTAAAATTAGAATGATTAAGAATAAGAACAAATCTTCAGAACAAATTAATGAAAAATTTCGTTATATATCGGTGTAAATATTTTATCTTTGTGTCCAGAAAAAAATAATCAATAAAAAATAATCAAATATTGATGGCTAAAATCATAAAAATCAAGCGAGGATTAGATATTAAAATCGACGGCAAAGCAGAAGAGAAAACAATAAAAACTCCACATGCCGAGAATATTGAAATTAATCCCGATTATTTTCACGGAATAATACCAAAAATACTCGTCAAAGCAGGAGATAAAGTACAAGCCGGCACTCCAATTTTTCATAGTAAGAATAACCCCAAAATAATGTTTGTTTCTCCGGTAAGCGGAACAATTATAGATGTAAATAGGGGAGACAGACGCAGAGTGCTTAATGTTAGCATCAAATCAGATAGTCAAATAGAATACCTAAAATTTGATAAAGTAGAGCTAACTGGCGAAAATATTAAAAAAATACTGCTGCAATCAGGGCTTTGGTCATTTATCAAGCAGCGCCCTTACGATGTTATTGCAAATCCTTCGCAGCAGCCTAAATCCATTTTTATCTCCACTTTTGACTCGGCTCCTTTAGCGGCAAATTACGAATTTATAGCCAAAGATCAACTTGCCGATTTTCAAAAAGGAATAGACGCACTCGCACAACTTACCACAGGAAAGGTATATCTTGGACTAAATTCCGCCAATTCTATTTTCAATAGTGTCAAAAATGTAGAAATCAATATTTTTCAAGGACCTCAACCCTCTGGAAATGTAGGGGTGCAAATAAATAAAATTAATCCGGTAAATAAAGGAGAAACAGTCTGGACTACCCAAGTGCAAGACGTAATAATCATCGGCAGGTTATTTAACAAAGGGATTGTAGATATGACTAAGCTGATAGCATTGACCGGACCCGAAGTTGCCAATAGACAATATTTTGAAACCATTGCAGGCAACAACATATCGTCCATAGTAAAAGGCAATATCAAAAAAGTATCGTATCCGCTACGCTACATCAGCGGCAATGTACTTACCGGAACAAAAATCTCCGAAAACGGATTTTTATCCCCTTATGACAGTCAAATTTCGGTTATTGATGAAGGTACCGAAACCCACGAACTACTCGGTTGGGCTATGCCGCGTATTGATAAATTCAGCAACAGTTCTCTTTTCTTTTCAAAATTGATACCCGGTAAGCAATTTAAGTTCGACGCACGCCTTTTGGGGGGGCGCCGCGGAATTATTATGTCCAACGAATACGACAAAGTGTTTCCGATGGATATTTATCCTGAGTTTTTGATAAAAGCGATGATGTCGCACAACATCGATAAAATGGAAAATTTGGGAGCATACGAAGTGGCTCCCGAAGATTTTGCCCTTTGCGAGTTTGTAGATACATCAAAACTACCATTACAAGCTATTGTGCGAGAAGCTCTGGATTATATGAAGGCAGAATTGGAATAAATTTTTCCAGAAAAGAGATAACAAATTATATTGATAAAAAAATACAACAAAAAATATCCTCTGATGATACTCCTCCTTTGAAAGAGTAGTATCGCAGAAAAATCTTACGAAATCGGCACTATTAACCAATTACAAGACACACAAAAAATGACGTCTTGTTTAATAGTTAAAAGTTTCAGCCGATAGATTAAAAAATAAATAATAAACAGATGAAGTCATTAAGAAAACTCGTCGATAAAATTAAACCAAATTTCGAACCTGGAGGTAAGTTTGAAAAATTACATTCTACCTTTGACGCATTCGAAACCTTTTTATTCGTTCCAAACGAAACTTCCAAACGGGGAACTCACATACATGATGCCGTGGACAGCAAACGCACTATGATTATGGTTGTAGTTGCATTGATCCCCGCATTGCTTTTTGGAATGTACAATGTGGGCTATCAACACTACCTTGCATTGGGACAAACAGTAGGATTTTGGAACATGTTTTGGTTCGGATTTTTGGCAGTAATACCCATAATACTAGTCTCTTACATTGTAGGTTTAGGTATTGAGTTTGCAATGGCTCAGGTGAAAAAAGAAGAAGTTCAAGAAGGCTTTCTCGTTACAGGGTTTTTAATACCTCTTATCGTTCCTGTAGATACCCCCCTTTGGATGATTGCCATTGCCACTGCGTTTGCCGTGATATTTGCCAAAGAGGTATTTGGAGGTACAGGAATGAATATCTTTAATGTGGCATTGGTTACGCGCGTTGTGCTATTCTTCGCCTATCCCTCAGCCATGTCGGGCGATAAAGTATGGGTACGCACAGGCGAAACGTTAGGTATGGGAGGCGGAACGGTTGTCGATGCCTTTTCGGGTGCTACTCCATTGGGACAAATTGCCACAGCAGCGACAAATAATACCCACATTGCAAACATATTGGGGCAGCCGCTTTCATTTATGGATGCCGTGATAGGTCTTATTCCCGGCTCTATAGGAGAAACCTCTATCATCGCAATTTTTATAGGAGCAATATTATTGCTGACAACAGGCGTTGCCAGTTGGAAAACAATGTTCTCTGTATTTCTAGGAGGCGCATTAATGGGTGTCGTATTCAATCTTTGGGGACCCGATACTGCATCGGCACATCTACCTTGGTATATGCACTTGGTATTGGGAGGTTTTGCTTTTGGCGCTGTATTTATGGCTACCGACCCCGTAACTTCGGCAAGAACCGAAAAAGGAAAATGGATATATGGTTTTTTGATAGGAGCTTTGGCTATAATCATACGCGTACTCAATCCCGGATATGCAGAAGGAATGATGCTTGCCATATTGCTGATGAATGCATTTGCACCATTAATAGACTTCTACGTATTAGACGCAAATATAAAGAAACGTTTGAAACGTTCTTCTACTCAACAAAAATAACGGAGGAATATCGGAATGGATACTAATAAAAACAGTTATACCCTGATTTATGCCGCCATCATGGTGGTAGTAGTTGCGCTTATGCTAGCAATTGTCTCGGGAGCATTAAAGAGCAAACAAGAAACAAACATCAGGTTGGATAAAAAGAAGCAAATTTTAAACTCGTTGATGCTGGATATGAAAGGAAAAGATATTTCCGACGTGTACGATAATTACATAACCAATGAGCTTGTTATCAACGATAAAGGAGAGGTGATGGAAGAAGGAAAAGGCAAAGCTTTTAACATAGACTTTGACAAGGAACTGAACAAACCTCTCAATGACAGAAAACTACCGGTATATGTGGCAAACGTTGATGGAAAAACAAAATACATACTAACCCTTCAAGGAGCAGGATTATGGGGTCCTATTTGGGGATACATCTCTTTTGACGACGACAAAAATCATATTTTCGGATCTTATTTTTCGCATGCCAGCGAAACCCCAGGGCTGGGAGCTGAAATAGCCGAAAAGCACTTTCAGACAGAATTTGTTGGTAAAAAGGTTTTGGATACCAATAATAAATTTGTTTCGGTTGCGGTTGTAAAAAACGGTTCTTCTGTTCAAGGGCAAGACTATGTAGATGGCATTTCAGGTGGTACCATTACAAGCAACGGGGTAAATGATATGTTGATGAACTGCATAGGTCAGTATCAGGCTTTTTTAGAAAAAAAATGACCAGTTTTTTTAGAAAAATATACAACAAGAGGCACAAACCTCGATTTATATAAAAATATAATCCGATGGCAAAAACATATCGAATCAACGATAATTTTATCGGTAAAAACAAGAAGAAATGAGCAAACTGTTTTCTCCCAAGGTCAAAGAGATATTCTTAGGCCCCTTAAACGTAAATAATCCGGTTATCGTTCAGGTATTGGGTATCTGTTCAGCCTTAGCCGTAACAGCCAAACTAAAACCGGCGTTGGTTATGGGTATTTCCGTAACCATTATCGTAGCATTTTCAAACGTGATAATTTCGCTACTCCGCAATACAATTCCCAATCGCATTCGTATCATCGTTCAATTGGTGGTGGTTGCCGCCTTGGTAACTGTAGTCAGCGAAGTATTGAAAGCTTACGTTTATGATGTGAGTGTTCAATTATCGGTTTATATTGGATTGATTATTACCAACTGCATTTTGATGGGGCGCTTGGAAGCTTTCGCTATGAGTAACAAACCATGGGAATCATTTATTGACGGACTGGGAAACGGGTTTGGTTACGCATGGATTTTGGTTGCCGTAGCCTTTGTCCGCGAATTATTTGGCTCAGGTACGCTGTTGGGATACAAAGTTATACCCGACGCACTATACAATATCGGATATGTGAACAATGGTTTGATGCTGATGCCACCTATGGCATTGATTATCGTAGCGGTAATTATTTGGATTCAACGCTCAAAAAATAAAGATTTACAAGAAAAATAAAGATAAGATATGGAACGTGCACTAAATATATTTGTTCAGTCAATTTTTATTGACAATATGATATTTGCCTTTTTCTTGGGGATGTGTTCCTATCTGGCAGTATCAAAAAACGTTAAAACTTCATTAGGATTGGGAATAGCCGTAACTTTTGTTTTATTTATTACGCTGCCTATCAACTATTTACTTCAAATCAATGTTTTAAGCGAAGGCTCTTTGGCTTGGATTAGCCCCAGTTTAGCAGATTTAGACTTGAGTTACTTATCCTTTATCCTATTTATAGCTGTGATTGCCGCATTTGTACAGTTGGTCGAAATGGTTATCGAAAAATTCAGCCCATCATTGTACGCTTCGCTGGGGATATTTCTCCCTTTGATAGCGGTAAACTGCGCCATAATGGGAGGTTCGCTGTTTATGCAGCAACGAATAGGCTTGCCTCCGACAGACCCAAAATCATTAACCAATATTTGGGATGTAATTTCTTACGCATTAGGCTCTGGTATTGGATGGCTATTGGCAATAGTGGGTTTGGCTGCCATTCGCGAAAAAATGGAATATTCAAACGTACCCGCCCCTCTTAGAGGCTTGGGAATCACATTTATAACCGTAGCTTTGATGGGAATGGCATTCCTTTGTTTTTCCGGATTAAAGTTGTCTTAGCTTTTTTCCCAAAACAAAAAAAACTTTGTAAACCGTAAAACATTCAAAACAAAATGATAATATTAGCTATAAACCCTTCAATGATATATGCCAGTCTCGGAGCTTTTCTTATTGTGATATTGCTGCTGGTGGTCATGCTTTTGGTAGCCAAAAAGTATCTTGTCAGCTCCGGCGATGTGAAAATTACCATTAACGATGAAAAGAATTTGGTAGTTTCGGCAGGAAATACGCTCCTCAACACCCTCTCAGCCGAAAACATATTTTTACCCTCAGCTTGTGGCGGAGGTGGTTCTTGCGCCCAATGCCGCTGTCAGGTAACAGACGGTGGAGGTGAAATATTACCTACAGAAACAGTACATTTTTCCCGTAGGGAGATAAAAGATGATTGGCGCTTGGGATGTCAGGTAAAAGTAAAAAACGATATAGTCATAAAAATACCGGAATCTATTCTTGGTATCAAAAAATGGGAATGCGAAGTGGTATCCAATCACAATGTAGCCACTTTTATCAAAGAATTCGTAGTAAAACTGCCTAAAGACGAACACTTGCACTTTGTACCCGGCAGTTACATTCAAATAGATATTCCAACATACAATTTGAGTTACAAAGATTTCGATATAGAAGAGCGTTTCCGCCCCGAGTGGGACAAATTTAATATGTGGAATCTGGCAGCCTCCAATACAGAAGAGACAATGCGCGCTTATTCTATGGCAAACTATCCGGCAGAAGGAGACAT